>JBQTHP010000243.1:0-5689 GCA_052389755.1 Gammaproteobacteria bacterium | reverse complement strand
CGTATCGAGCCGGCTGCTTCACGTGCGCTTCGTGCTGACGGCCGGAACGCCACTGCGCTATCACGTACGCGGAGAATTGCGCAAGCATCAGTGCCGTCGTCCCCACAATCAACGCGTGAATGAGTTCCATACGTCCTCCCTGATGGCATGACGGTTGCACGTACGGCCCGACCGGACACCGTTCGTGGACGATGTGTGACGCTGAGTTGCCGAAGAGGTTCCGTGAAGACGTCGTGACAGAGAGCGGTGTTCACGGGAACACGCCTTGCTCCATTGGTGCGTCATCGCCTCGCGCGTACACTCCGGGCGCGAAGTCACGACCGAATCGCACGCATGCGGTCCCTGACGCCAAGAGCAGTTGCCGTGCTGGTTTCGCTGATCGGCCACGCGTGGATCGCGTCCACTTTTCTGGCGATCGATCCTCAACGCGACCGCACGCACCGGAATTCAGTCGCCGGAGTTGTCGTACCCGGAAGCGGCTTTTCAACTGACCGCGCCACTCTCGTCTTCATCGAAGAGGATGGCAGCGCCTCGCAGATCGATCGACCGGCGCCACCGCGGATCGAGCCGGACGGCATACTCGCGCTAACGATGCGTCCGCTCTCGCCAGTAATTCCCGAACTGAGTGAGCTCGAAGATGACGCTGAAGGGACGGTTCTTTCTGCGGAGCCGACATTGATCGCCGGCACCGACCGGGCAGCGTTGATCGAGCGCTACATCGGTCAAATCCGGGCGCGCGTCGAGCGGGCCTGGGACCAGGCGCCGGGCGAGCTACAGCCGTTCTGCCGAGTGCAGGTCAAACAGGATCCACGCGGTGAGGTCCTTGAACTTGCAGCGACTGAATGTGCACTGCAAGCACTTGATCGCGATGGGCTGCTAACTGCTATCCGCCGAGCATCTCCGCTGCCCGCACCACCTGATACGTCGCTGTTCGTGCCCGAATTCTTCCTGGAGTTCGGCGAGACCGATGCACGCTTGTAGCCGGGCGCTCTGAAGCCCTGCCGCACATCTGCGGCGCGGGACCTGGGGGTTTTCGCTGAGCAGAAATAGGTGACAGCCCCGATTCAGTTATAGCTTCTCTGCGCGCAAAGTCCGCGCCGCACTGACGAAGAACAACCGACTGAGGGAACGCAGGAGGCTGTCGGTATGTGGCATTCAATCATCCGACCGATCGCAGGATTGCTCGTTCTGTCGGTTCCCGTTTCCGCTCAGGCCGCTGTCGGTCGCACGCCGACAACGTTCGATGTATCGCCGAGTGGCGAGGCGAGCTACTCCATTCCGATCTTCGCCCCGTCCGGAACGCATGGCATGACTCCCGCCTTGTCGCTGACCTACAGCAGCCGAGGCGGAAGTGGCTGGATAGGTGAAGGGTGGGCGATCGGTGGCTACTCGGTCATCAGCCGTTGCGTGCAGACCTGGGCGCAGGACGGCGCGCCGCGCAACGTTCGACTTGACTACAGCGACCGATATTGTCTCGACGGCAACCGGCTGCGCCTGGTGTCCGGCAGCCACGGCGGCGATGGCGCGGAGTACCGCACCGAGATCGAAACTTTTGCGCGCGTCAAATCCGTCGGAGCGGCGGGAAATGGTCCTGCGTCCTTCGAAGTCGAATTGAAGAACGGTTTGAAGTACGTGTACGGCGCCACGGAGGATTCTCGCATCCAGTCGCTCGGCGTACTGAGCGTGCGCAGCTGGGCGGTGAATCGCATCAGCGATCGGGCCGGGAATGCGATTCTGTTCAGTTACACCGAAGACGCCACCAACGGGAGCTATCGAATCGCGAACGTTCGCTACACGGAGAATCTCGCGCAGGGCTTGTCGGCCGCATACATGGTCGAGTTCGTGTACGAGACCCAGCCGCCCGGGGAGATCGACAGCGGCTATCTCGGCGGCTCCCTGATCAGGGACGTAACTCGCCTGACCAGGGTGGATGTCACGCACAACGCCGGTCTGGTACGACGCTACAACGTCACTTACGAACCGGGCCTGTCGAACACCGGCAAGAGCCGCGTGCAGTCGATCCAGGAGTGCGCCGGCTCGGGCGGCACCGATTGCCTGCCTGCCACGACATTCGCCTATCAGAACGGGACGATCGGTGTCGGCAATCAGGTTTCTTCTGGCGTCAGCGTTGCAGCGAGCTGGATGCCCCTCGACGTCAATGGCGATGGGAGATCTGACGTCGTTTACTCCTCGAGCGCCACCTGTGGCAGCGGCGTCTGGATGGTGATGTTCGCCAACAGCAGCGGCGGCTTCAACGCGCCCGTCAACAGCGGGATCACGAGCACCAACTGCGGCCAGGCTATTCCGATCGACTACAACGCCGACGGACTCGAGGACTTTCTGGTGCCCTACAGCGGCGGTACCTGGTGGGTGGTTCAAGGCACCACCTCTGGACTCTCAGGTCCCGTCAATACCGGCGTTGCGGCGACCGGCGCAGGCGGTAACGCGCGCGCCATGGACATCAACGGCGATGGGCTCGACGATCTCGTCTTCGCCATCGTCACCGGCACGACGCACTCGGTACAGGCGCAGCTGCGGGTGTGGGGCGGCACGTTCGGCGCGCCGGGTTACCTCTACGGTCCGCTCTCCGCTCCGTTCACCATCATCGGACCCGTATTTGCGGTTTCACAGTTCGCGAGCAAAACTCGCAGTCCGGATTTCAACGGCGATGGGCTCTCGGATTTCGTCGTGCATGTCCGGGAAGCCGACGGGGAGCCGGGAGTCTTTTTTCACAACTGGTATGCAGTCCTGGCAGGCGGTGCGGGGACCGTGTGGCTCGGTAACTTCAACACCGCCGGCGGACCCTACTGGCCGGATCTCAACGGCGATGGCTGCTCCGATGCGGTCTACACCTATAACAACTTCTGGCGCTATCGCTTCAGTGGCTGCCTCGGTCTGGGTGCCGAGCAAACAGGTCCCATCATGAGCAGCGCCATCCTGCAGACGCAGGCCGCTGTTTTCGATTGGGACAACGACGGCTACGATGACATCGTCGGCCGCTCGACGACGACGTTCACATGGCACTACATGCGATCGACGGGCGAGTCGCTCAGCGCCCCCGTCGACAGCGTTGTTTCCGCCTCGCCTGCTTCGGCCCCGTTTTCCGGGGATGCGAACGGCGACGGGCTGGATGATCTTGTCTATCCCGCCAGTTCCAACGTTTGGGCGTACACGCCGCATGCGGGTGTGAAGCCCGACCTGCTCCAGACGGCGACCGACGGATATGGGAACGTCGTCACGTTCAACTATGCCGCGCTGCCGAACGCCAACTACACGAAGTACGCGGATGCAGTGTTCCCGGAGCAGGACTATCAGGGCGCTCTCTACGTCGTGAACAGCCTCTCGGCGTCAAACGGCCTCGGCGGCAGCTTCACGAGATCCTTCCACTATTACGGCGCGCGGTTGCATCGGCAGGGTCGGGGCCTCGAGGGCTTCTACGCGCGCTACGAGCACGACAGCCGAAACGGCGTGTATGCCTACCAATACTTCAACCGCGCGTTTCCGTACACCGGCACCGACTTCCAGCGGGACTCGCACCAGCCAGGCGGCACCACGATCCAGCTTGCGACGAACAGCTGGACCGCGCACAGCTACGGAGCCGGATTCGAAACGCGCTATCTGCCGTTCGTGCAGTCATCCGCGGTGCATTCGTACGAGGTCGGGGGCATGTTCAACGGTGCCCTGGTGCGAAGTATTTCGGTGAGCAGCAGCGTCGATGCGGCCACCGGCACGCTTTACGACTCCACCACGACGATGAGCGAGCCCGTGAGCGCGAACGGCGTGCAGTCCGGCGCGAGCTACGTTGCGCGCACGCATCACCCGCTTGCGAATCTCTTCAACGACTACGTCAACTGGTGCTTCGGACGCCCCGGCGTCACGCAGCAGATCAACTCGCACAACCTCTATGGCGGTGGCGCGCAGACACGCCAGGTGAACACGAGCTGGAACGGGGCGTTCTGCCGCCCAACCCAGCACCAAGTACAGCCCGGCGATCCGCAATGGCACGTCACCGTTGATCTCGGGTACGACGGCTATGGAAACCTCAACAACCAGACCGTGACCGGAATTGCCATGCCCGCGCGCACGACGAGCAGTGTTTGGGCTGCGCCGGGCAGCTTCCCGACCTCGATTTCGCGACCCGTGTCTGCAATCTTCTCAGAGACGACGCAGATGGGCTGGAACTACGCCTTGGGCGTGCAGGCGAGCGAGACAGATCCGAACGGCATCGCCACTTCCTGGCAGCACGACACCTTCGGTCGAAGGACGCTCGAGACGCGTGCCGACGGCACCGACACGGTTACCACCTACAACGACTGTGCGAGCTTCGGCTGCCAGGGCCCGAACAACAAGCTGCTCGTCATCGAACAGATGCGCGATACCGCCGACTCGGTGATCAACGATCAATCGACGTACTTCGATAAATTCGATCGGGCGTTCGTCACGACGACGCGCCAACTATCCGGAAGTTACGATCGGAACGAAATCGCGTTTGACGCGCTGGGACGAATCTCGCAGCGCAACGCCCCGTGCTGGTGGGCGAGCTGCACTTACTATTGGACTACGTACCAGTACGACCTCTTGAATCGCCCGACACAGGAGAGCCGGCCGGTTTCGGATTCCGACCCGACGATCCAGACGAGCTCTATGTACTACGAGGGCGCGACAACCCGCACCGTCGATGCGCAGGGCAAGCAGAAGACGATCGTAGTGAGTGCGCTCGGCGCGCCCGCGCGCTCAACCGATCACGCGGGTTATTACCAGAGCTTCGACTATGACCCGTTCGGTAATTCCATTCGCGTCACGGACTCCTCCGGCAACACTCTGCAGTCTGCCACGTACAACATCCGCGGGGCGCGGCTCACGCTGTCGGATCTGGATGCGGGGAACTGGACCTACCTGCCCAATGCGCTCGGGGAGCTCGCCTCGCAGACCGATGCGAACGCTAAGACGACGAGCTTCACGTGGGACTTCCAGAGCCGGCCGTTGACACGGGTGTTCCCGGAAGGAGGCGGTTCGATCACGAGCACCTGGAGCTGGGGTCAGAGCGCGGCCGCCAGGAACATCGGTCAGCTCGCCTCGACCCAGATCTCCGGCACAGGGCTTACGACATACGGCGAGGCACTCACATTCGATTCGCTCGGGCGATTCGCGCAGACGCAGGTGACGGAAGGATCGAACGCATACAACGTGGAGGTGGGGTACAGCCCGACGACGGGTTTCCTGGACACGCTCACGTATCCGACCAGCACTGCGGGCTATCGCCTGAAGCTGCAGTACGAGTACCAATCCGGTCAGCTGCTGCGGGTGAAGGATTTCAATGCGCCGACCACGGTCTACTGGCAAGGCAATGCCACCGATGCGCGCGGCCTCATCACCGATGAAACCCTCGGCAACGGGCTGCGCACCACCAAGAGCTTCGATCTCATCACGGGCTCGATCGATTACATCCGCACCGGACCGGGCGGTGGCACGAGCGTCCAGACCCTCTCGTACCTCTTCGACAAGGTCGGCACCCTCCCGCAGCGCCAGGATGGCAATCAGTCGCTCACCGAGAACTTCTTCTACGACGATCTGTACCGGCTGGACTATTCGACCTTGAACAGCCTGACGAACCTCAACGTCGACTACGATGCCCTCGGTAACATCACCTTCAAGTCCGACGTCGGCAGCTACACGTACCATGCGACCA
>JBQTHP010000242.1:0-21709 GCA_052389755.1 Gammaproteobacteria bacterium | reverse complement strand
TCGTTGGCGGCGTGCCGAGATATGTGGCGCGCTGAACGACTGTCGGAAAATCACAGCCACTATCGACTCGTCGCCAGCGCACAGCGCGATTCGGCGTATCCATGGGAAGCATAAGGAGAGGCTCATGGCTCTCTCACGACGTCGCTTTCTGACCTCGGCCACCGCCACTGGCCTCGCGATCAGTCTTGGCTATCCACGCAGCGCGCAAGCATGGGGTGCGATCAGCGATCCCCTCGTTCGCGGCCCGATTCCGGTGGACGGATACAAGATTCTGGAAGTGTTTCTGTATGGCGGCGTTTCGCCGTGGGAGACCTTCTATGTCCGCACCGGCATTGCCGATCCGTTCTTCGGGCTCGATACGCAGGTTGCGGATCTCGATTGGAACGCCTCCTGCAGCGGCGTGTCCTCGCCCGCGAACCAGACGCTCGCCTTCGGCGCGGATGCGATCGGACCCGTTGCGTGGGGCCCAGCGACCAAGCCGCTGTGGCGCACCGACATTTTCGGTCGCGTGCGCATGGTCGTGCACCGCCACAATCTCGAGCCGCACGAAGCCGCGATTCCGTATGCGCTGACCGGTCACGTGCTCGGTCGGCCGAATTTCTCCGGCCTCGGCGCAGCGATCAGTCACCGATTCGCGAGTACGGCCCATCCGCTGCCGTTCGCTTACAGTTTTTTGCCCGGCGCCGGCGTCTTCGGTACGGACAATTTCCAGGGCATGCACGCCACTGGCACGCACGGCGGTGAATTTCGCCCGCTGTCGTTCCTGATGGGGCCGAGCGCCGGATCGCTGCTCGGGCAGTTGCAGCGCAACGGCATGACCAGCCAAGCCGATGACCTGCTGCGCTTCTATCGCGCGGCCTACGGCGACAAGTTGCGGTGGAACTCGGACCTGACGCGTTCCAAGGGCTTCGAAGCCTACAACGCCGGTCTCGATAACCTGTTGAGCGCGCCTGCACTCAACGCGTTGCTCACCCCGGCACCGCTCACACCGCCGACCGGCGCACACTGCGCCTCGTTCCTGCCGACGATGCCGCCGAGCGATACGATCGTGACGCGCGCGTCGATCCTGACAGCGGCATATCTGTTGTCGCAGCCACTCGCCTCAGGCGGCGCCCGTTACGCGGGCGTCGTCGACGGTGGAATCCTCCATCCGGGTGGAGCCGGTTACGACACCCACGGCGACAACACACGCGCCACCGCCATCAACCTCTGGAGCACCTGCCAGGCGCTTGCGGATGTCATCGATCCGAACAGCCCGCCGGCGGCGGGCAAGATCTCGCTCAATGACACGCTCGTCGTCGTGAAGACGGAGTTCGGTCGAACGCCCACCACCGGCACCGGCACCGGTGCCGGGCGCGATCACTGGCCACAGGGCTACGTGTGCGCGCTGATCGGGGGACCTGTGACGGCCCGCGGCATCGCGGGCTCGATCGGCGCCGCGGGCGCGGACCGTGGACACGCAGTCGCTCTCGATCACTACACCGCATCGGAGTTTCACGCCGCGACCATGCTGGCCGCCGACATCTTTCCCTTCGAATCGGAAAACTTCGGGATCGGCGACATGAGCGCCAAGACGCGTGGGCCGACCGAAGAGATCACCGCACAGAACATCAGAACGCAAGTCCTCGGTGCGTAAAGCACGCGCAGGGAGGGATGCCATGTTACGCATATTGCGACCGGTGCTCGCGATCTCGTTGTCGGCACTGCTCATGTCCTGCCCGCGCTCATGCCCGCCGCTTCCCGAGCTGCGCGAAAGTGATGCGGGTGACTATTCATGGGTACGCCAGGTCGTGCCCAAGATCACCGGCCGCAAGGCGCACGGCTATGCTGAGGTGAAGGTGCTTGCGGATCTGGTTGCGGCCAGCGACCGGCCGATGGTTCTGAGGGCGATATTCCTCCAGGCCGACCGAAGGCAGGAATACATCGATCACTGGAGCGAGAATTTCGTGGAGTTCTTGCGCATCCATCGTGAAACGGCCAAAGCGCAAACCAACGACTGTTTCGGGCCCGGCGTGCGCAGCCCGGCGGATTACACGCTCGCGCTCGCACAGTTCGTCCGCGACAACGATCCGCTGACCACCGCAACCGTCCCTGGCGGCAACTTCAACATGACGGACCTGTTGCGCTCCTCGCTTGCCCTCGACGATCTGTCGCCGGTGTACCGCGCGTATCTGTTCGCCATGGTGAACAGGCCGATCAGCGGTGCGGAGACCACCGAGCGGAACCGGCGTGACGATCTCGGGGCGGCCTTCACGCGCGTCTACGCGCACCGGCAACTGCTTTGCCTCACCTGTCACACCACCACGGCATCGACGACTGGGCCACAGACTTTCTGGAACCGCCACTTCCCGATCCGCGGCCGGTTCTCGGAATCGCTCTTCGGCGCGGGCACCGGCCGCCCCAGCGATGAAGTGCATGCGCTCCTGCGAACGGATGTCGTCGGCGGCGCGTCGCGGCCCTGGGGGCTGCAGAGCTGCGGCGCATTTCGCGGGCCGACCGGCGTGCCCGTGGATCCGCTCACGTCGCCGGGCGGTACAACGATCCAGTCCTATTTCGTCCGCGCACAAGGCAATCGCTCTTCTGCCTGGACGCTTGAGAGTGAATTCCGGGCGGGATATCAGGCGCTAACCTCCTCGGGTCTCGTACGCGATCTGCCGACGGGCGCCTCGGCCATTCAATGCAACTACTGCAATGGAAACTGCCCACAGGGCTCGGGCACGAGCGTGCCGCCGGACGATCCGGCGGCGGTGGCGCGTGAAACCGCCGCACAGACGGCGTTGCAGAGCAACGGATGCTTCTCGTGTCACAACGGGGGATCGGGCAATCTCACGATGAACGTGAGCGTCTGGCAGCAGAACACGGTCGCGCGCATCTCCAACGCGAACCCGAGTCTCTTGCTGGTCTCGCCCGGCGACGCGGCCGCGAGCTATCTGATGCGCAAACTCGACTCGCCGACGCCGCAGCTGCCCGATGGCTCGAATCGAATGCCACCGGGCGGTCAGATGTCAGCGACAGATCGGAACGCGATTCGCGCCTGGATCAACGGTCTCGCTTTGGTTGCCGGCTGTCCGGCCTGCGCCGCGTCTGGCTCACCTGCATGCGCGACCGACTACGTAGGCGGTTCGGCAGCCTTCGCCTATCTGTCAGCAGGGCGCGTCGTCGAGAACACGTGGCAGGACGTCCTTGGCGCACCGCTCACCATCGCCAACTACTTCGCGCGCAACAGCGCGCAGCGCGACATTCTCTGGAATCTCACGGAAGCGCAGTTCATTCCGGGGCGCTGGTCGATGCAGTGGCTGCTTTCGCGGATGATGACATCGGATTTCTTCAATCGCGCCTCGCCCGAGTTGAGCACGGGTCCGAGCGCCCACGAGTTGCCGATGTATCTCGATCCGTGGGTGGCTGCGGATCCTCGCCTTCCACCGGTCGCCCTGCCCGGTACGCCGCCTGGATCTGGAACGGCCCCAACGGCGGACCCGGCATACGACCGCGACGACGAAACCAATCGCCCGCGTGAATACAACACCATGGGCGACGGCGTACATCGCTACTCGCCGCGCAGCCTCCTGTACTCCGTACACAGCGCGCTTGGCTGGCCAACGCCCAAGCGCGAGGCTTCCGGCGTCTATCCTGACAACGACCTTCGCAAAGCGATCGGCGAGTTCTATCGGGACGCCGAGCCCGGCTTCCGGGAAATCGGCTTTCAGAGCCTGCTCAGCTGGGAAGTCGCGCATGGTGTGTGCGCAAAACCCGCGAATCAGACGCCCGTCGACTGGATCGACCGGTTGGTCGCTGAAGTGGACAACTACAACACTACGCACGCGAGCGATGCGAAGTTGCGTGACGTCGTGATTGCCGTGAAGGACCGCATCCTCGCCGATCCGTCGCTTCTCTCGCCGACGCCGACCGGTGCGCCGGGCAACGAATCGGCCCTGCTGCAGGCGCTGTTCGGTGCGGCCCTCAACACGGATGCGGATGCTTCGGCAGCGAACGCGGCGGCGCTCGAGGACCAGATTCGGGCGTATTGCGGCGTCCTGCTCGAAACACCGCAATTCATGCTGGCCGGCATCGCGCCGACCAAGCTCGGCGAGAAGCCGAAGCTCCTCGTGTGTCTGCCTGGCGAGCCATGTGGTTATCAACCGGTGTGCCAGAGCTTCACGAGTGCATTGAGCCAGCTCGGCTACACGCTCACGTGCAGTGCCGACTCGCTCGCGATCGCTCCCAAACCGCCGTTCACGCCGCCGCGAATGGAGGAATTTTGTCCACGCGGACGCTGCGGAAGGGTTCCGTTCCGCGTGCCGGAGTTGGACAAGTGCCTGCTCCAGCCGGACCTGTGTCTGCATCGCAAGCCGCCGCCTTGCGACCCGCGCTGCCAGCGCATCGACTGTTGCGGCGGCCCGCTGCCGCCAATCGACGGTGAGGAGCTATTCCTCTTCTGGGCCGATCAGGCAAAGGTGCGAATTGCAGAGGACGTGCGCATCCTGCGTGCCGGCAAGTCCAAGTTCGACACGCTGGCGAAGGGTGACGTACTGAAAACCGGCGAGGTGCTGGTGATCCCGGCCGATGGCCGGTTGCGCATCGATGCGCCCGACGGCAAGTTCGCGACACCGGAAAAGGGGCTCGGTCCGCGCGGAGAACGCAAATTCTGGCTGGTACAGGTCACGGGACCGCAGGCACTCATCCGCAACAACGTTCAGGACCTGCAACGGCTCGCGATCGATGCGGCTTTGCGACACGCGAACGAGGCATACTGGCTGCGCAGCGGCGAGGCCGGGTCACCGACGATTCCGGGACAGCCGAAGGAGCCTTCCGATCTGCCCGGCAGATCGAAGCGGCCACCAGCTACACCGATGACGAAGGCGTTCGATATCGGGCCGAAGCAGGAGCCGAAGAAATCGCGCGAGGTGCAGCGATGAGGTGTCCTCGCGAGTGCCGACTGATGCAACCCTTCCACGCCCACTCCACACTCATCGGATATGGATCCTTTGGGTGTGGGGTAGGGCGTGCTCGCCTGGCGCACGCGGCAGGTCGCTGAGCTCGATGACCGCGAGCTCGTCTCGCGGTTCCTGAGCGACCGCGACGAGCGGCCCTTCCGCGAGCTGTATCGGCGTCATACCCCGCTCGTCTATCGCATCAGCGTGCGGATGCTGTACGGCGAGCCGCCTCCGAGTCTTTCACCGGAGGATGCGACCCAGGAGTGCTGGCTGCGCGCGATCCGCCGCCTCCACGGCTTAGGCTGGCGGTCCGCGCAAGCGACAACGCAGGTCGGCATCGCGCTTCGCGTGTGTGCCGAGGCGCGACACGCTCCCGCCGCGGTGCACGGCCTTGACGATTACATCGAGAGCGTGTTGCCGCCCGCGCTCGTCGTCGCGGCCCTCGAGCGTATCGACGTCGAGCGGCTCCGTGCCACGCTGCCGGCCGGCTATCGCACCGTGGTGATCCTGGACGACATCGAAGGCTTCACTCACGAGGAGATCAGCGCGGCACTCGGCATCTCGCAAGGGACCGCGAAGAGTCAGTTGGCCCGCGGCCGGCGGGCGCTTCGCGCCGCCGCCGCAGCTCGAGGAGCGCGTGGTGGGTGCGTTGCGCGCCGAGGGACTCGTACGTTCCGACCGACAAAAGGGGGTCGACGTGAGAATGCTCCATACACGATGGGCCGTCGCCGTGGGTGTGCTGCTGCTCGTGGGGCTGTTCGCGGGAAGCTATGTCGCCCGTTCCGGAGCGACGCAGGATGCGCGGCCACAATTCGCGCTTCTGCTCTATGAGGACGCCGGCTACCGAGCCGCGGCGCCCGACGGTCAGGCGGCGCGCATCGCCGAATACGCCGGGTGGGCGCAGAAGCTCGCGCGTGAAGGCAGGCTGGTCGATGCCGGCAAGCTGAGTGATTCAGGCGCGCTGCTCGGCGGCGTTGCCGACACGGCTTCGATCGTTCCGCGTGCTACGGAAGGCGTGCTCGCCGGCTATTTCGTCATCCGGGCCGCCGATCGCGCCGAAGCGGCACGCATCGCGCGCGAATGCCCGCACCTCAAGCACGGCGGCACGATCTCGCTTCGCGACATCGAGGCGTGACGATCGCGCGCCGCTAACGCGCGCGGCGGCCGCCGGGCTCGGCTTTCGCGCGTGGCTCGGCAGCGGTCGCGCGCGATGCGCCGGGCGGATCCGGAAAGGCGCGTGCGGCATCGATCAGCCAGTCACGGAAGGCGGCGACCTTCGGCAGATTGGAGTAGGGCTCGGGGCATACGAAGTAATACGCGAAGCGGTGCGGGATCACGCGCTCGCTCGCAAGCTCGACCCGACCGGCCGCAAGATCGGCGGCGACGAGCGTCCAGCGCAACACGGCGTAGCCGAGCCCCTCGAACACCGCGGCCAGCACGTTGCCCGAGTCGTCCATGAAAACACCGCGCTGGACGCGTTTGCGCTCGCCTTCGGAGGCGTTCCAGCTCGACCAGGGAAAGTCGCTGCCATGGAGCAGAGGCAGGGTCGCGAGATCGGTGGCGTCGTTCAGAAGCCCGTGCCTGCGCACGAGCGCCGGGGACGCCACCGCGACGAGCCATTCATCCATGACCTTCTTGCTGAAGAGCTCGGGATACTTTCCCTGCCCGAACCGGATCGCGGCATGGAAATCACTGCGCGAGAAATCGACCGGATCGCGCGACGAGTGCAGATGCAGCTCGACGTCGGGATGCGCAGTGTGCAGGCCCGCGAGGCGCGGGGTGAGCCATTTCTGCAGGAATGAGCCGATCGTGCTGATGTTCACGATGCCGCTCTGACGATCGCTCCTCAGCCGATTCAAAGTCAGCTCGAGCTCATCGAGACCGCGCCGCACGCCGGGCAGCAGATCAGCACCTTCAGGCGTGAGTTGCACGTTGCGGCCCGTGCGGCGAAAGAGCGGCGTCTGCAGGTAGTCCTCGAGCGCCTTGATCTGCTGACTGACCGCGGCAGGCGTCACGTGCAGCGCTTCGGCAGCCTCACCGAAATTGAGCCGCGCGGCGACCGCTTCGAATACGCGCAACGCGTTGAGCGGCAAGCGATCGTAGGCCGAGTTGGTGCTCGCAGCGTCGCTTAAGGGAGCTTCAGATTTTCGGTTTGTTGCCACTTGCGATCTCACCGACAGTAGCGCCACGCACAACGGGTCCGGGCACGCGAGTCAATTGTGACTCACCGCGCCGCGGCCCGCTCAACCGAAAGGATCTGGCATGTTCTCTGCAACGATTGTCCGGCGCTTCGTGAGTGCAGCCGGCGCATTGACGCTCTCGGCCCTGCTTCTGGCCCCACAAGATTTCACCGCCGCTTCGCGGGCGCTTCTCGTCGCGACACAGGATGGCTCGACGAGCTGGATACTCGCGGTGCGCGCCAGCGCCAGCGGCGCCCGTGCTACCGATTTCGCGGTCGCTCGCCCCGGACGGCAGGTGTGAGGAAGACGGCTACCGCCGTCCGGCGTCCGACTTCTGGCCGGAAGGCGGAAGGCGCAAGTCGAAAGTGGGTGGCCGGTCCTCAGAAGAGCCCGGGCGAGAACACCTGCGCCGCGGTTGGACGCCGCGGCAGCGGAACCAGCCCCAGGACCTCGTCACGCATCGCCGCGCCGAGCTTGGGTAAAACCGGCTGGACGCAGGTGCCGGTGTTGATCCATGAGAGCGCAACCTCGGTCATGTCTTCCGCCGGATCGCCCTGGGGTCGGGACAGATCGTCGGGCGCGTCGCAGAACGCGTCGACGAAACCGGCGTCGGGATGAAGACCGGTGAAATAGTCCCCAAAGTTGTCGCGATTCACTGACTTGAAGGTCACGAGGCGCAGCCGCGTGTCGCATCCCTGCAGATCGAATGCTTCCTGGCCCACCGGTTTGCCGAAGCTTCGCGCACCGACGATCACGGTGTTCGCGTACGGCGAGAGGGAATTGATGACAAGCTCACTCGCCGACGCGCTCGCGCTGGTGGTGAGAAACGCAATGTTTACCGGTTCGATCGCCTGCGCCTCCGCTCGGAAATTGACGTCGATCGCGGCGCGGCGCGCGTTGAACTGCGTGCGATGCATGAGCGCGTTCGATGCGCCCGCCTGCTGTGCCAACAGGCTGCCGAGGATCTCCGCGGTGGACACGAGCCCACCGCCGTTGTAGCGCAGATCGATGATGAGATCGCGCACGTTCTCCTGCGTGAACTGCGCGAACGCGTTCCGAAGGAGATTGTCGGCCGGCGACACGAACGTGCGAAGGTTGACGTATCCGACCGGGGACAATCCGGTGCGCGGGATCGTGTGCGCCTGCGGCACCGGATCGAGCGAGAACGCCCGCTTCGTCACGGAGCGGGTCTCCTCCGTCGCGTCCGCGAGGCTGACGCGGAACACGCGCGTGACACCGCTCTGCACCGGGCCGAGGGCGTCGTTCAATCCGTTCGGCTGCGCGAGCAGCGTCGCGACGTCGACGAGCGTCGCCTGGCTCGTGCCGATCTGCAGGATCTCATCGCTGCGGGTAAACAGCGCGTCGGCCGCGGCGGAGCCGGCGAACACCTGAGTGACGAACACCCGGGTGTTGTCTGCGCTGACTTTCAGGCCGATGCCGAAGCCCACCGATTCGGCGCCAGCGAAGAACTGCTGCTCAGCGCTGATGGAGGTGAGGAAGCTGAAGAACCGATCCTTGCTCTGCGCGCGTGCGGTCGCCGTCATGGCATCGAGCAGGTCATCGGCGGTCGCAAACTGGGCCGGATCGATGCTAGCTGGCAGAAGCTCGAGAAACAGGTAAAAGGTGTTCGTGGCATCGAGTACGAGCTGCTTCTCCTGCGGAATGCCGCAGCTGCCGCCCGCCGGCGGAGCCTGACCGCCGCCGCCACCACCGCAGGCGACGAGGAGCGCACAGGCCGACACCGCGGGAACCATTCGATGCAGCGTCATACAGCGGAAGCGTAATCCGCCGGCCGCCCCGCGCGCCAGAAGTCGCTTTCGGGAGACGCGAGGACGCAGTTCCGACCGGCGATCAGGCAGGCGGTGCGAGTTGTCGGGCAACGTCTTCGAGGCGCGACCGCACTTCCTTGACGCGCTCGGGATTCACACGTCGATCCGCGGCGTTCTCATCGAGCACCCGCATGAGGCCTTCGACGTTGGCTCTGACCTCGGCGCGCTGGTTCGGCTCGAGCCGGCCGATGTTTGTGAACGCGCCCTGCGCGAACCCCCATACCGATTCGACGAGCACGTCCGGGCGATCGGCAGCCAGCGCGCAGCGAGCACGCATCGCGTAGAGCGCAACCTTCGGCTCGACTACGATCGCCTGATCGACCAGCGCAAGAGCCTCCTCGCCGAATCTTCGCCGTACGTCTTCGTTGCTGACGCGCACGCGCCAGTCCACGCGCATCTGCACGGCCTCGAGCTTCCACGGATCCGTCCATTCGACCGCTGCGAGCGCCCGATCGATCTCCGGGAGCTCCTCCCACCGGTTGGTTGCCCCAAGGCGACCCGCTTGCAGGACCGTCGCGGCGCTGCCCGTGAGTTTCGCGGCCTCGGCCGCGACTTCGGCAGGCGCCCTGCCGCCCGTGAGCGCCGGAAACCACGGCTGCAGATACTCGTGTCGCAGCGCGCTGCTCCCGGGAAAGCGCGCGAGCGATTCGCGGACGTGCCGCGCTGCCGCTTCGCGGCGTCCGGCGCTGCGAAGTGCGGTCGCGTGGACGTAGGCGCCGTGCGCCGTGCCCTCGAGCAGGCGTGCCACGCGCAGCAGCCGATCCGGAATGCTCGCATCGATGCTGGTGAACGTCGCCATGCGCCGCGCGATGTAGTCGAAGGCGAGACGATCGCCGAGCTCGCGATATACCCCGCTGTCGGCACGCTGTAGCGGATCGTACGCTGCGAGAAGGCGTCCTGCGGCCTCCGCCGTCAGGCCGCGGCCGAGCTCAAAGACGCTCGAGGTCGCGAGACGATTGTCATCGTCGGTCACGAGCGGAGCACCGCTTGCCAGGGCGCGAGCGCCATCCGCGTCCGCAGCGAGCGCGCCCACCAGATCCTCCACCACGTTAATGCCGAAGCGGGCGTAATGTCCTGGAGAAAGCGTGAGCGGCACGCCGGTCCCGGCAACGGTGCGCTCGAGATCGAGCGGCGCCGGAGAGGCGAGGAACACGAGCGTATTCGGATCCGGCCGGTAGAGGCGCACGTGACCGAAGACGTTGAGGAGCGTGGCCGTCAGCGAGCGCAGCAGCGACTCGTCGACGAAGCTCACATTCATCCATTGCACGAAGACGCCGTCCTCGTTCAGGTGCTCGCGCGCCTGTCGCATGAATTCGCGGGTGTACAGGTGCGATGCCCCGGCGGTCCAGGGGTGCGAGGGCTGCGACACGATGGCGTCGTAGCGGCGGCTCGTCAGAGCGAGCGCGCCGCGCGCGTCGTTCGTCACGATGTCCACGCGTGGATCGGTGAGCGGATCCCGCTTGCGAAGCGCGCGTGTCGCGCGGTTCGCCTCGATGACTTCCGGCTCGAGCTCGATCACGTCGATCCGGGCGACCGAAGGCGGCACGCCTTCGACGATGACGCCGCCGCCGTAACCGACGATCAGCATCCGCTCGGTGCGCGGCCGGGCGATCACTGCAAGCGGCGAGAGCCAGAACTCGCCGCTGAATCGGGGTGACGAACCGGGCATCTCCATGAGCGCCTCGGGCAGACCGTTGGTGCGAAGCGCAAGCCCGCCGTCCTGTTCGAGGACGACGACGCTGGCGCTACGACCGACCTCGTAGTAGACGACGCGCCCGTGCGTGCCGACATTGAGGGGTGAGGTCACGAGCAGCCGCTCCGGCCGCTCCGGCCGAAACGATACGATGCCGATCAGGGCCGCTGCGGTCACCGCACCGGCGAGAAGTCGCGGCGGGCGCATGAGCAGGAAGACCGCCGCCACCGCGAGCAGCGCGCTCGCGATGACCGCTGCCTGTGCAGCGCCCTCGAAGCGCAGATCGGGAATCGCGATGAAGCCGGCGACGAGCGAGCCGCTGATCGCACCGACAGTGTTCCAGGCGTACACGCGGGCGCTCGCGGGCGCGGCGTCCGCCGCGTCGTCGGCGAGCACGCGCACCGCGAGCGGGTACGTCAGACCGATGGCGAGAGTCAGCGGCAGGAGTAATCCGGCTGCAAAAAACGCATTGCTGACGAGGCCGGCCTTCTCGGGCACCAGTTCCTGCAGGCCGAGATACGCTCCCGCGGCCGCGGCGGCCGAGATGAGTTGTGCGATCGCCAGCGCAGTGACCGCCCAGCGACGATCGCGCGCGAGCAGTGCGCCCGCCGCGCCGCCCGCCGCGATGCCGACGAGGAAGCTCGCCACCATCACGCCGAAGGCGTAGATGCTGCTGCCGAGCACGTGGCCCAACATCCGCGTCCAGAGCACTTCGTGGAAGAACGACACGGCGCCCGAAGCGAGCATGAGCGGCAGCACCCACACCGCCGCCGGGGGCCTTCTAAAAGGAGTACGTATCGGGGCCGGGTTGACCGGGCCCCGGGCTTCGGCCGTCGTTGGGCGCGAACGCTTTGCCACCAGGGCGGCGAGCAGAAACACCGCGAAGTTGACGGCGGCGCCTGCCCAGACGGTGCGCGACAGGCCGAGATTCGGCAACAGCCAGAACGCAGTCGCCAGCGCGCCGCCGACGGCGCCGGCCGTATTCGCCGCGTACAGCGCCCCGATGCGCCGCCCGATCTGCTCATCGCTGCGGACGGCGTAGCGCGCGAGCAGCGGCAAAGTCGCGCCCATCAGCGTCGTCGGCACGGCGAGCGCGACGAACGCGCTGCCCAGATAAAAGAGCGACGTTCCGACCTGCCCACTGTCCGGCGGTGCCGGCTGTCCGCCGAAGGCGGCCCGGAGCAGCGCATCGCTGGCGAACAGCAACGCGGGCACGAGCAGCACGGCGCTTCCCCCGATTCCGAGCTCGAGGCCCGCGTAGATGAGCACCGGCCGCTCCACGCGCGGCAGCCAACGTTCGATGAGCCACGCGCCCAGCGCGAGCCCTCCCATGTACGCCGCGAGCACCGTCGCGACGGCGAGCTCGGAGGTCCCGAAGACGAGTGCGAACTGGCGCGTCCACGCCGTCTGATAAACGAGCGCAGCGAAACCACTCAATACGAAGCAGAGTACGAGAAGCGAAAGGCGGGCAAAGTCACTCGAAGCCGGCGCGCTCGCGCGGTTGACAGGTACCGGCCTTGCAGACATGGTCGCGAGTCTAGCGGGGTGGCATGAGCGCGACATTCAACGCATCGGGAGTCGTCACCGTCACGACCGACTTCGGCCATCAGGGGCCGTTCGTCGGAGTGATGAAGGGCGTCATGCTCACGCGCTTCGCCGAGGCGCGCATCGTCGATCTGACGCACGAGATCGTGGTGCACTGGCCCGCCGAGGCGGGGTTCTGGCTCGCGCGCTCTTTCCAGTATTTCCCGCGCGGCACCGTGCACGTCGCCGTCGTCGACCCCGGCGTCGGCACCGCGCGCGACATCGTGGCAGTGGTCGCGCAGGGTCATGCGCTGCTCGCACCGGACAACGGCCTGCTCGCACCGGTCGTGAGCGCGCATCCCGACGCCCGGATCATCCGGCTTGCGGTCGACCGGCTCGCGCGGCTCGGCGTGCAGCGCCCGAGCGCCACCTTTCACGGCCGGGACATTTTTGCGCCGGTTGCCGCCGAGCTCGCGGCGGGTCGCCTTCAGCCGGAAGAGCTGGGCGAACCGACGGACTCGCTCGTGCCGGCTTGGGTCGAGGAGCCCACCGTCGACCCGGAGGGAGTATCAGGGATGGTCATCACCATCGATCACTTCGGCAATCTCATCACCAACATCGATGCTTCGCTGCTCGAGCGGTTTCGTGAGCCGCACGTGTATGCCGGCGGTCATGCGCTGCGCCTGCTTCGCACCTACGGCGATGTCCGACCCGGGGACTATCTCGCGCTCGTCAATTCGTTTCACGTGCTCGAGATCGCGCGAGCCGAGCAGAGCGCCGCGGAAGGCCTGGGGTTGTCCCGCGGCGCTCCCGTCGTAGTACGTGATGCGATGCGGCATGCCTGAACTTCGCGCCAGTTGATCGGGCGCGCGGATTCGTTATAGTGCGCGGACCTCGTGCGCGCCGAAGTGCACGTTACTATATGATTCCATTGAGAAATTCAGACTAGAGCGATGGCCGAACGCGACACCCAGAGTTTCGATCTCGACGAAGAGTTCCTCAACTCCACAGACGACAACACGGACTACGACCGTCTGCTCGACCGCGTCGACAGGCGCGTTCGTCCGCAACCGGGCAAGGGTCGTGGCAAGGCTGCGTGGAGCCGGCTCGAGGAAGTGCTCGCCGATCGCAAGCTCGAGAAGGACCTGAAGGACGTCTTCGACGACGAGCTGTAAGGAAGGGCTCAGACGGCTGAGCGTCAGGCATCTGAGCCTCCCATGACTTCTTCCTGGATCGTGCTGAAATTCGGTGGCACGAGCGTCTCCAACAGCGCGAACTGGCGCAACATCTCCGACGTCGTCAAGGCGCGCCGCGCCACCGGGGCGCGCGTGCTCCTGGTGCATTCCGCTCTCACCGGCATCACCGATCTGCTCGATGAGCTGCTCGCGACTGCACTTCGCGGCGCTCACACCAGCATTCTTGCAGCGATCGAAGATCGGCATCGCGA
Organism: Gammaproteobacteria bacterium; assembly: GCA_052389755.1. GTDB lineage: Bacteria > Pseudomonadota > Gammaproteobacteria > Steroidobacterales > Steroidobacteraceae > JBQTHP01. Next base: position 8,102 of record JBQTHP010000242.1, on the reverse strand, counting down.
GCTCGCCCGCGAGCTCGCTATTCCGGCGGGCGACGCGGTGCAGCGCCATTTCGCCGAGCTGCGCCAGACCGCGGCCGGCATCGCGCTCGTCGAAGAAGTGAGCGATCGGATTCGAGCGCGCGTCATGGCCGCCGGCGAGCTGATGGCAACCGAGCTCGGCGCCCGCTATCTGCGTGCGAACGGGCACGATGCCGCGTGGGCGGACGCCCGGACCATGTTGAGCGCCGACGAGCGTCGCGGTGCTTCGGCGAAGGCAAGCATTCTGTCCGCTACGTGCCGCTTCGATCCCGATCAGAAGCTCGAACAGCGCCTCTCCCAGCTGCCGCCCGTGGTCGTCACGCAGGGCTTCATCGCGAGCGACCAGGACGGCAACACCGTCCTGCTCGGCCGCGGCGGATCGGATACCTCGGCCGCGTACCTTGCGGCCAAGCTGCACGCCGAACGGCTCGAGATCTGGACCGACGTCCCGGGCATGTTCAGCGCGAATCCTCGTTCCACGCCGGCGGCGAGACTTCTGCGAGCGCTCCACTACGACGAAGCGCAGGAGATCGCGAGCAACGGGGCGAAGGTGCTGCACCCGCGCTGCATCCTGCCCGCGCGCCAGTACCAGATCCCCGTGCACGTCCACGCGACTCAGCGGCCGCAGCTGGAAGGAACCGTGATCACCGGCGCCTCCGGCGACGGCGCCGCCAGAGTGAAGGCGATCTGCATCAAGAAGGGCATCACGCTGGTCGCGCTCGACAGTCCCGGAATGTGGCACGAGGTGGGGTTCCTGGCGCGGGCCTTTGGTGTGTTCAAGGACCACGGCATGTCGGTCGATCTCGTCTCCACGTCCGAGACCAACGTGACGGTGTCGCTCGATCCGGCGGCCAACGCGCTCGACGAAGAGCTGCTGTCGGATCTGGTGGCCGATCTGTCGGATCTGTGCCGCGTGCAGGTGATCGGGCCGTGCGCGTCGGTCAGCCTCGTCGGGCGCAACATTCGCGCGATCCTTCATCAGCTCGGCGATGCGTTCGAGCTGTTCGAGGAGCAGAAGATCTACCTCGTGAGCCAGGCTGCGAACGACCTCAATTTCACGTTCGTGGTGGACGAGGAGCAGGGGGATCGCCTCGTCGTCCAGTTGCACGAGCTGCTGATCCGTCCGGGCCCCGGCGACCGGGTCCTCGGCCCGACGTGGGAGCAGCTGTTCGCGAAGCCTGCGCAGACTGCGGAGCGGCCGACGGCATGGTGGCATCGCAAGCATGCCGCGCTCATCGCGGCGCTCGGCGAGCGCGAAGCGGCCTTCGTCTACGACAGGGAGTCGGTGATCGCGACGGCGCGCGCGCTGCGCGGCATGGGATCGATCTCCCGGGTCCTCTACGCCATGAAGGCCAATCCGGACCCCGGGCTGCTCAGCCTCGCGCATGCCGAGGGCCTCGACATGGAATGCGTCTCGCGCGGGGAGATCGAGCGCGCGGTCTCGGTGCTGCCGTCGATCGATCGCCAGCGGATCCTCTATACGCCGAATTTCGCGCCGCGGGCCGAATACGAGTGGGCTTACGCGCAGGGCGTACGCGTGACCATCGACAATCTGTACGCCCTCGATGCGTGGCCGTCGGTGTTCGCCGGACGCGATGCGTTCGTGCGCATCGATACCGGCTACGGTCGCGGCCACCACCAGCACGTGCGCACCGCGGGGGCGCGCTCGAAGTTCGGCGTGCCGGTCGCCGAGCTGGACGACGTGGATCGACTCGCGCGCCAGGCCAAGGCGCGTATCGTTGGTCTGCACGCGCATCTTGGCAGCGGCATCTTCGATTCAGCGGCGTGGGCGGAGACGGCCGAGCTGCTCGCGGGACTCGCCCGCCGTTTTCCGGACGTCAGCGTCATCGACGTCGGCGGCGGTCTGGGAGTGCCGGAGCGCAGCGGCGAGGCCGGTCTCGACCTGCAGGTGCTCGATGCCGCGCTCGCGGCGGTCAAGGCGCGTCACGCGCACCTCGAGCTCTGGCTCGAGCCGGGGCGTTACCTCATCGCTGGCGCGGGTGTGCTGCTCGCGCGCGTGACGCAGACGAAATCGAAGGGCGAGGTGAAGTACGTGGGCGTCGCGACCGGGATGAACTCGCTGCTCCGTCCCGCGCTCTACGGTGCGCACCACGAAATCGTGAACCTGACCCGCCTCGATGAGCCGACGATCGATCTCGTGAACGTCGTCGGGCCCATCTGCGAAAGTGGAGATGTGCTCGGGCACGATCGGCTGCTCCCGCCCACGCGCGAGGGAGACGTGCTTCTCATCGCGACGGCCGGGGCGTACGGACGCGCGATGAGCTCGAGCTACAACCTGCGCGCGCCGGCCGAGGAGATCTGGATCTGATGCTGCCGCGCGGACTGCCGCGCACCGTGTGGGTGCTCGCAGCGGTGTCGTTCCTGAACGATACGGCGAGCGAGATGATCGCGCCGCTGCTGCCGCTGTTCCTCACGCTCACGCTCGGTGCCGGCCCCGCGATCGTCGGTCTCATCGAAGGCGCCGCGGAAGCGGCGACGAGCGTACTGAAGCTCGCTGCCGGGCGTCTCGCGGATCGGGGCGTCGATCGCCGCAAGCTCGTCGTCGGCGGGTATGCGCTCGCGAACGTCGCTCGGCCACTGCTCGGCGTCGCGGCTTCGTGGGCGCAGGTGCTCACGCTTCGGGTCGCCGATCGCATCGGCAAGGGCCTGCGAAGCGCACCGCGCGACGCGCTGCTCGCTGCGAGCGTGGCGCCGCAGGTGCGAGGGCGGGCTTTCGGTGTGCATCGCTCCGCGGATCATCTCGGAGCGATGGTCGGTCCGCTCCTCGCCGCGGCATTGCTCGCGACGGGGTTCGACGTGCGCGAGGTGTTTTTCGCGGCTGGCGTGCTCGGCGCGCTCACGATCGCAACGGTATGGCTCGGCCTGAAGAGCGCGGCATACGAGACCGCCGTGGTCGTCCCGACCGAGCGCGCGCCGCTCATCTGGCGAGGACTCGACTGGCGGCTGCGCGCGGTTCTCGTCGCGGTTGCCGTCGTGACCGCAGCGACGGTGCCGGAAGCATTGATCGTGCTCTGGGCAACCGAACGCGGCGTGGCGCTTGTGTGGATCCCCGTGCTTTGGGCCGCCGCGCACGCCGTCAAGGCGTTCGTCGCGTGGCCGTTCGGCGAGGTCGCCGATCGCGTCGGCGCGTTGAAGGTGCTGGCGTTCGGATGGCCGATGCGCGTGGCCGCGCTGCTCGTATTGGCGTTCTTTCAGCCGGCAGGAGCGCTGGTGTGGGTCCTCTTCGTGGTGTATTGCTCGACGCTGGCCGTAACCGAAGCCGCCGAGCGGGCGCTGGTCGCCTCGACCGCACCGCGCGAAGTGCAGGGCACCGCGTACGGCTGGTTCCACCTGTTCGCGGGCCTCGGCGCCTTGCCGGGTGCCGGGCTCATCGGCCTTCTGTGGCAATCGGCCGGATCGCGCACGGCGCTCGCGGCGGCCGCCGTGGCCGGTGCCCTGGCGTGCATCGCAGCTGCTGCGCTCGCTGTCCGATCCGAGACGCTCTTCAGAGCGCGTTCACCTTCTGAAAGTTAGGCTCTCCGCTCACCATGGCGTTGTCATTCGACAGGCTCAGGAGACTCAGCCGGGCGAAACGGATCGTCCTCGGCGGCCTCGGCGCGATCGTGTTCGGGGTGCTGGTGTACGCGCTGTATCTCGATCGGCTCGTCGTGCACCAATTCGAGGGACGCCGGTGGACGCTCCCGGCGCAGGTGTTCGCCGCGCCGCTCGAGCTCTACGCGGGTCTCGGGCTGTCAGCGGAGCAGATCGAAGCCGAGCTGCAACGGCTCAACTACCGTCGCGAATCGCAGCTCGCTCGCCCGGGCACCTTCCGGCGCCGGGGAGCGCGATTCGACGTGGCGCTGCGCGCCGCGCGGTTCGCCGACGAGGCACGGCCGGCGCAGCTGCTCACGATCATGGCGGGCGCCTCCGGCATCGAGCAGCTGCGCGATGCGGGCGGCAACGAGCTGCCGATCCTCAGGCTCGAGCCGCTGCTCATCGGTAGCATCTTCCCGATCCACGGCGAGGATCGGATCATCCTCACGCCGGATGACGTTCCTCCGCTGCTGCCCGCGGCTCTGAAGGCGATCGAGGACCAGAAGTTCGATTCGCACTACGGAGTGGATCCCGGCGGCATCGCTCGGGCGTTCCTCGCGAACGTGAAGGCCGGACAGATCGAGCAGGGCGGCAGCACGCTCACCCAGCAGCTCGTCAAGAGCTACTTTCTCGACCCGCGCCAGACGCTCGGGCGCAAGCTACGGGAAGCCTTCATGGCTCTCTCCCTCGAGGCCCGCTTCTCGAAAGCGGATCTCATGAACTCCTACGTCAACGAGATCTACCTCGGCCAGGACGGCGAGCGCGCGATTCACGGCTTCGGGCTTGCGAGCCAGTTCTATTTCGGCAAACCGCTCGCCGAGCTCGACGTGCCCGAAGTCGCCCTGCTCGTAGCGCTCGTGCGCGGGCCGTCGTACTACGATCCGCGGAGGAGGCCCGAGCGCGCGCGAGCGCGCCGGGATCTCGTGCTGAAACTGCTCGCCGAGCGCAACGTGCTGTCTGCCGAAGAGGCGCGCAGCGCCGCGCGCCAGCCGCTCGGTGTCACCACACGCGTCGCCGGCGGCTACTACCCGGCGTATCTCGATTTCGTGAGGCGGAGCCTTCGACGGGACTATCGCGACGAGGATCTGACTGAGGCGGGCCTCACCATCTTCACGAGCCTCGATCCGCGCGCGCAGGAGCAGGCGGAGAGGGCGCTGGAACGCGAGCTCGCGCGTCTCGATCGCGCACGCAAGTCCGACGACGCTTCGCTCGAGGGAGCCGTCGTCGTCACGAATCCGCAGAGCGGAGATGTGATCGCGGTCGTCGGCGGGCGCCGCGTCGGCTACGACGGCTTCAATCGGGCCCTTGATGCGCGGCGGTCGATCGGCTCGCTCGTGAAGCCCTTCGTGTATCTCGCCGCGCTCGAGACGGGCCGCTATCACGCGGCGAGCATCGTCGAGGACGGGCCGATCGAGGTGAAACTGTCGCGGGACAAGGTCTGGAAGCCGGAGAACTTCACGCACGAGGTGTATGGCCCGGTGCCGCTCGTGCGCGCGCTCTCGGATTCGCTCAATCTCGCGACCGTGCGGCTCGGCATGGAAGTGGGCGTGCCCCGTGTCGCGCATCTCCTCGAGACGTTCGGCCTGGAGCGCGAGCCGCAGGAGGTACCGGCGCTTCTCCTGGGCGCCGTCGACGTAACGCCGCTCGAGGTCGCGCAACTCTACAACGGCCTCGCGAATGGCGGTTTTCGCTCCCAGCTGCGCGCGGTGCGCGCCGTCATCGATGCCGAGGGCAAGGCGCTCAAGGCGTTTCCGCTCGAAGTCACGCCGATTGCATCCGCGGAGATGGTCTACCAGCTCGACCGCATGCTCGAGCAGGTGATGATTCGCGGCACAGGCCGTGCCGCCCGCGCCTCGCTGCCCGCCGACTTCGTCGTGCTCGGCAAGACGGGCACCTCGTCCGATCTTCGCGACAGCTGGTTCGCCGGTTTCTCCGGGTCACATCTGGCCGTCGTCTGGGTGGGATACGACGACAACCGCCCGACGCGGTTCACGGGCTCATCGGGAGCGCTCACCGTCTGGGCACGACTGATGGGCAACGTCCAGGCCAGCTCGTGGAGCGCGACGCTGCCCGAATCACTCGCCGACGTCTGGATCGAGTACCCGACTGGCCTTGCCGTCGAGCCTGGCTGTGTCGACGACACGATCTCGGTGGCCGTGCCGAGGATCGCACAGCTGCCGTACAAGCCTGGCTGCGCGCCGTCCGAGGGCGTTCTCGACCGCGCGGGCCGGTGGCTGCGCGATATCATCCGCTGATGACGTCTCGATCGGCCCGCAACCGGCCCAGCGATGCGCGCACCGCGCTGTGCACCGCGGTGTGCGTCATCGCGTTGGCCGGGTGCCAGCTTCCCGGCGTCTATGAACCCCTGCCTCCGCGCCCTCAGCCGGGGCCGGGCGCTCCGGAAGAACGCGATGGTTCCGGCACGCCGATGCCCGAACAGCTTCCACCGCAGCCGGTGCCTCCCCCACCGCAACCGCAGCCGAAGCAATTCCGACTCGGGCCGGCCTCGTCGGCGCTCATCGTGCAGGCGCAATCCCAGTCCGCGGCCGGTAATCATGCGCTCGCGGTCGCGACGCTCGAGCGCGCGCTGCGCATCGAGCCGGACAATCCGCTGGTGTGGATCGAGCTCGCCAAGGTGCACCAGGCCGAAGGCAACCACGCGCGCGCGGATGGAATGGGGCGCAAGGCGCTGGCGCTTGCCCGCGGCGATGGCCGTGCGCAGGCGGCCGCCTGGTACGTGATCGCCGATTCATTTCGCGCTCGGGGGCGGAACCAGGAAGCGGCAGATGCGGAGCGCCGAGCGCTGCAGGCGGAACGGACCGGACAATAAGACCAATCCCTCGGCGTACCTCTACGCCGTCTTGGGAACCGTCAACCGATAGTTCCCATACCGGGAACTTGTTGCTATAGTCCGCGCCGAAGCGCTGTCGGAAGGTCTCATGACGGTCGTCGGGCGGAGCGTGCTAGATGCTTTTTCTCGAAAGCATGCGGACACCAGGCAATGGATCGAGCATTGGCTGGCAGAAGTCGAGGCGGCCTTGTGGGCCTCGCCGCGGGAGATCAAAGAAAAGTATTCGTCTGCCAGCTTTCTTGCCGGGAACAGGGTGATCTTCAACGTGAGAGGCAATGACTATCGGCTGGAAGTCATCGTGGCGTATGGCACCTCAGTCGTGTCCGTGATTTGGGCCGGTACCCATGCCGAGTACGACCAGCGCAACCGGAAAGGATAGACGGATGGGTTCTATGGAGCCTCGGATCATCAAGACCGATGAGCAGTATCGACGCTCTCTTGCGGAGGTCGAAGAACTCGCTGCACAAGACCCGGATTCGCGCTCAGCGGACGGGGCGCGTCTTGAGTTGCTGGCGAAGCTGGTCGAGGACTACGAGAAGAATGTCTATCCGTTCGCGAAGCCCGATCCGGTCGATGCGATCTTGTTTCGTATGGAGCAGCAGGGACTAAGGCAGAAGGACATCGCCGATCTGTTAGGCGGCAAGAATCGTGCATCCGAGATTCTTTCGCGCAAGCGACCGCTGACGCTACCGATGATCAGAGCGCTGCATGAGCGGCTCGACATTCCGGCCACGCTTCTGATCCGCGAACCTGCATCGGAGTATTTCGTAGATCAGGCATCGGACGACGGCGAAGTGCCCGTGACACTGATGGTTAGCCGTGGTTGGACGCTCGACGAAGCGGGTGCAAGAAATCTGTGGCAAAGGCTCATGACGGCACCGAGCGGAAGTCCGGCGTTCCTGAAGCACACGCTCACCTTTGGCCGCCATGGTAAGACCAATTTGACCAATGTGTGGCTCTGGTTGGCACGCGTGCGCGACGTCGCCGATTCGCGCGAGCATGTGCATGCGCGCTTTCAGCGATCCGATTTCACGGAGGACATGATCGGATACGTTGCGCGTCTGAGTTGGATGCCGGACGGCCCGCGGTCGGCCATAAAATTTCTAGAGGACAGAGGCATCGCGGTCGTCATCGAACCTCATCTGCCCAAGACCCATCTCGACGGCGCTGCAATGCTGAGCAGCCGCGGGACGCCTGTGGTCGGCCTGACGCTGCGCGAGGACAGGTTGGACAATTTCTGGTTCACGCTCATTCACGAGCTCGTTCATGCGTGGAAGCATCTCGACGCGAAGGGTTATCGAGCTATTGTCGATGAGAAGATTGAACGCCCGGATTCGGAGAACGATGGAATCGAGAAGGAAGCAAATGGCATTGCGGCAGAAATCCTTATTCCGCGGGCGCATTGGAAGCGGAGCCAGGCTTATCGACGGCCCTCGGCTGAGTCGATTCATGCGCTAGCCGAAAGCCTGCAGGTTAATCCGGCGGTCGTCGCGGGCAGAATCCGCCACGAGCGCCGGGACTTCTCGCTTTTTTCGAAGCTCATTGGGCTCCGCCAAGTGCGAACCCAGTTTCCGGAGACTCGCTGGAGCTCCCCGTGACGAATCCGGTGATCCTTTTTTCTTTTCTTCGCGGCAGGCAG
>JBQTHP010000241.1:0-25351 GCA_052389755.1 Gammaproteobacteria bacterium | reverse complement strand
GCTGCGCTTTCTGCATGAGATAGCCGGCGATGCAGCGGTAGAGGATGCCGAGCACGCGCGTTGTGGCCTGCGGATTGCGGGCGAGCAGGAAGCGCAGTGCGAAGGGCAGACTCAGCACCCATTGGCGCAGCGGCGTGTCCGTCGGCAGCACCTGCTCGACGAGCAGCGCCGCGCTCTCGGTCATGCGCCGCGCGCCGCAGCTCGGACAGAAGCCGCGCTTCTTGCAGTTGAAGGCGACGAGCTTCTCGGCGTGACAGGTGTCGCAGCGTACCCGCAGGAAGCCGTATTCGAGCCGGCCGCACTTGAGGTAGGCCTCGAACTCGCGCTGCACGTAACGGGGCAGTGGATGCTCTTCGGCGGCCCGCTGGGCGAGAAAGGCCGGGTAGTGCTGCTCGATGATCCGGTAGAGCAGGGTCTGCTCGGGTCGGTGACGCGCATAGACGGGCGCCGCGTTCGAGTCCGGCGCGCTCGTGGCGGCCGCCCCTTCCCTGGCCATCGATCGCGCTCCTGCGAGGCGGTGAAGCGATCGAGGGTGCGGCCGAGCATCTCAGTGCGCGCCGGTTGACGCCAGGGGGATGAAACGGAGTCCAACGCCGCGCAGCTCTGGAGCACGGTGCACCTGGCGCGGCCTCAATGACCGAAGGCGGGCGACTGGAAAGCAGGTGCTGGTTGTGGATGTCGTGCGCGAGACCGTACATTCGTACGGACCAGCTCGTTGCCATACACGCCGAGGTCGAGGCCTTGATCGTCCGAGATGATGAGCAGCACATTGCGGAGCTCGGCGTTGGCCGGCGCCGCGATCAGCACCGCAAGGAGCAGAAGCCAGATCGCCATAACGGCCAAGCGGGGGTGAGAGCGCTCCTGGTGTCGATCGTTCTGTTGTCTGCGCCCGCGTTGACGCAGACGGTAGAGGTCTCCACACCGGTCGAGCTTTACGGCGAGCTGTTCGAGCAGGTTCAGCTTCAGGATGTCTTCCGGGACAACAAGACTTTCGTCGATGCCCTGCCCAAAGCGCCGCCGCGAGTGATCCTTGCCGAGTACGCCCGAGCGCGAGGCAGCCCGGACTTCGATCTGCGCGAGTTCGTGGTGCGCCATTTCGCGCTGCCCGAGGACGCCGCGAGCGGCTATCGAGCCGATCCTGAGCAGGACGTCCGTGTTCACATCGACGCACTGTGGAGCGTGCTCGAACGACCGCCCGACGAAGTCCGGCCGCATTCCTCGCTGCTGCCCCTGCCGTACCGCTATGTCGTGCCGGGCGGGCGCTTTCGGGAGATCTACTATTGGGATTCCTATTTCACGATGCTGGGGCTCGAAGAGAGCGGCCGGTACGACCTGGCGCTCGACATGGTGAAGAACTTCGCCCACCTCATCGATCGCCATGGGCACATCCCGAACGGCAATCGCAGCTACTACCTGAGCCGCTCGCAGCCACCCTTCTTCGCGGCGATGGTAAACCTGATCGCGGTGCGTGAAGGGGAAGCCGTCTACGCCCGTTTCCTGCCGCAACTCGCCAGAGAATACGAGTTCTGGATGGACGGAGCCGCGAAACTGCGCCCGGGCGAGGCGCATCGCAGAGTCGTCCGCCTGGCTGACGGGACGGTGCTCAATCGCTATTGGGACGATCGGGCGAGCCCGCGCGAGGAGGCTTACCGTCACGACGTGGAAACCGCACGTGCCGGCAGTCGCCCGGCCACGGAGGTGTTTCGGAATTTGCGCGCGGCGGCGGAAAGCGGCTGGGACTTCAGCTCCCGCTGGCTGGCTGACGGCAGGAAGCTCTCGACCATCCGCACGGTGGAGCTGCTGCCAATCGACCTCAATTGCCTGCTCTATCACCTCGAGCAGACGCTGGCGCGCGCGTACCGTGTCGCGAATCGCTCGGATGAAGCAGCCTCCGTCAGTGCACGGGCGTGGGAGCGGCGCGTCGCGATCCATCGCTTGCTGTGGAATGCGCAGCTGGGTGTGTTCGGCGACTACGCGTGGCGGGAAGGACATCTCACCGAACACGTCACGGCCGCCACTCTTTACCCCCTCTTTTTTGGCCTCGCCGACCGAGAGCAGGCAGAGCGGATCGCCGCCGCCGTCGGCCGCGTGCTACTGCAACCGGACGGGCTTGCGACCACGGTCGTGAGAACCGGTCAACAATGGGACGCGCCGAACGGCTGGGCGCCACTGCAATGGATCGCGGTGAAAGGCCTTCGCGATTACGGTCATAGTGAGCTCGCCGAGAACATCGCGCGGCGCTGGATACGCGAGAACGTCGCGGCGTATCGCGCCAGCGGCAAACTCTTCGAAAAATACGACGTCACGGGTGAAGGCGAAGCCGGCGGCGGCGAGTATCCGCTGCAGGACGGTTTCGGCTGGACCAATGGTGTGCTGCGCAGACTGCTTGCCGACTATTCCGCTTCGGTCGCGGCTATCGCCGGGATCTGCGAGGCTTCCGGACAGGGACCTTCGCCGAGCATTTGTGCCAGAGCAGCGCAGGCGTTGATGGACTGAAGGTCCCCGAGGGGCGTGGACAGGCGTCGCGTTGCCGCCGAGAGGAGGGCTCGGACCTCGTCGGCGCGCAGATGCCGGTTTCTCGAAAGAAGCAGCGCGACGACGCCGGACACGTGAGCGGTGGCGAGCGAGCTGCCGGACGCGAAACCATACCCGCCGGTTGGCGTCAGAGTGAAGATGTCGTCTCCGGGCGCGTAGAAATGCTGCGCCGAAATCGACAGCGGCCTCGCGACATCTACCGCGATCGCATCGGACGCTCGGCCGGGGAATCCCGCGGCACCCACGACGATGATCCCGCGACGAGCCGCCTCTGATATCAGATCGGCCAGTAACGGGTCCGTTGGCCCGACCACGCTCAGGTTGATGAGATCTGCGCGCGCATCGATCGCCGCTGCCAGACCTTGCGCGAGCGTGAATGAATTGCAGACGGCCTCATCGGCGTCGGAGCGCAGCTGCCAGCAGGCCTTGATCGCCAGGACCTGAACTTCCGGTGCGACGCCGACGATGCCCACGCTGTTGTCGGCCAATGCTGCGATGATGCCCGCGACTTCCGTGCCATGGCGATCGCGATCGAATCGAGCGCGATCGCGGTCGATGAAGTTACGGGACGAGAGCACGCGGCCGGCAAGGTCCGGATGTCGCGTGTCGATTCCCGTGTCGATGACCGCGACGCGCACTCCGCTGCCTCGCGACCACCGGTGAGCTGCCGGGATCGCCATCTGTTGCAGGCTACGCTGCAGATCGACATAAGGATCGTTGTATCCGCCACTCGCGCCTGCGGCAACGAAAGTGTTCAGGGGCTGGGCATGCAGCACGTCGGGCTCCCGCGCGAGCCGCGCGAGGATGGCCTCGCGAGCAGCCTCCGCGGGCAACTCGAAGACGATGCAGTGCACTCGGGTGGCTGCGATCGGCCACGACATCACTTCGCGCAGGTTGTGGGCTCGCGCCAGCGCCCGCGCGATCGATCGGTTTCTCGCACTGACCGAATACGGCGTCGCCGCGTCGTATCCGCGAATCGTGGAGCCCGCGCGTGAGGGAAGGGACGCGGGCACGTTCCGCAGTGTGACGAGTACGAATCTCTCCGGCTCCTCGCGGACTGCAACGGTTTCCGTCAGGTTCGCGCAGGCCGATTGGAGAAGGGCTGCAAGGACGAGCCAGGCGACCCGATTCATTGGGGAGGCGCTCCTCCCGCTAATTCTGCGAAGCGGACCCGGCGATCCGCACGGAGCCGTTCGAGCGTCAGGCCGGCGTCCGGCGTCGCATCGCCGCCGGCATACGCGACGGTGAAGACCTCCGATGAAGCAGACGCTTCGACGATGACCAGCCCATGGGTCGCGAGCGCGCCCTGCATCTCACCGACAGTGACATCCCTTGCGAAGACGATCCGGAAGCGGGGTGTAGCGCCCAACGCCGGCACGGACGACGTAACCGTTCGAAACTGCCACTCTTGCGGCGGGCTGCGTGTTCCCAGGCTGATAGCCAGCCACGCGAGCGCGAGGGCCTGGACGATCACAGCGGCAGCGAGCCATCGCGACAACGGCGCGGGGCGGCTCTTCTTTTGAACGGATGGGCCGCGGGGCACCTCTCGCTCGAGCTCCTCGATCCGCGACCACAGCTTCTCGAACGAAGCGGCCGGCGAATACGCCACCCGCTCGTCAGCCGCCATGCGTTCGCGCAACTGCCGCTGCGCCGCGAGCTCCTCGCGGCAGGCCGGGCAACCCTTCAAATGTGTCTCCATCCTGGCGCGATCCGCATGACCCAATCGGTCGCCGAGGAGCCACGGCAAGAGATCCGAGCACTCGCGGTGAGCGTCCTCGCTTCCGGGCACTGCGGTGGGCGTCTCGCGGCTCATCGTTCGAGAAGGCGAAGCAGGGTTTTCATCTTCCGGCGTGCGTGATACATCCGCGTTTTCACGGTGTTCACCGGGCAGCTCGTGATCTCGGCGATCTCTTCGCACGAGTAGCCAAGGTAGTACGCAAGCTCGAGCACCATGCGCTGCTCGACGGGCAGTTGCGCGAGCGCTTGCTCCAGCCAGTCCTCGCGCTCCCGCGCGCGCGAATTCTCGTCGATCGCGACCGACTCGCGGTCATCCTGCGGCTGCATCGAAGCATCGAGGGCGTGCTGTCGGTGAAGCGTCTTCAACCCGCGTCGATACGCGATGCCCAGGATCCAGGTGGAGACGAGCGAGCCGCCCCGAAACTCCTGCGCCTTCTGCCACACGACCCACAGCGTATCGTTGATGATCTCTTCCGCGATCTCGGGTCGGCGGGTCAGTCGCGTGAGGAAGCGCGCGAGCCTGCGATGATAGAGGTAGTACAACTGCTTGAACGCTTCGCGGTCGCGAGCCGCGATGCGCATCAGCAGCTCCTGCTCCCGATCGTTGTCCGTCGTCGGAGCGGCCGGAGTGACATGTCCCCGTAGCCTCATCGCGCCGCACCGCCGAAGTGCCACTGGACACCGAGCGACCAGCGATCTTTCGTTCGCTCGTCGCCGTACAGAGTTGTTGCCTGCCCGCTCGTGCCGAAGCGCGCCAGCGTCACTTGCCACGGTGCCGCGCCGTACGTCACGCCGCAGTTCCAGAAGGCATAGCCGCTGCCGAACAATTCGTTCAGGTCGTAGTACCCGAGTCCTGCGTTGACAACCCACGCGCCGCGCCAGGGCAGGTTGGCCGTGAGCTCGTATGAAATTGCCTCGCGGTCCTCGACGGCGCGTCCATTCGCGAAGCCTGACGAGTTGGGTGACCAGGCAACGGTCGCGATGAGACTGTCCCGAAAGGCGAGCGCTGCCACGAGCTCGTCGTAGTCCCACCGCCGCACCGGTCTGTCGTTGGGATAGATGTAGTGAATGGCGAGGAGCTTTGCCGACCAATCGGAGCCGAGGCGCCAGTTGTGCCCCGCATACGCGTTGACTTCCAGAGTCGGGCCGGGCCCCCGGTTGACGTCCACCGTCGAGGCCCACGCGCCCGCGAGCCACCTGGCGTCGCGGTGCCAGTGCAGGTCCGCCTGAAGAGCCGGCGCGCCGCGGGTCTGCGACACTCCGCGGAACACGTAATCCGACGTCGCAGAGAGCGAGCCGCCCCAATCGTTCGCGGCGTAACCCACGAGCGGACTCATGCCGCACAGCAGCGCTACGCCGATGTCGCGCGTTTTGCTCACGCCCGAGTATAGGACCGCGAAGATTACGCGCGCATCTCGCGGGCATGCGAATTCCGGGTCGGTGCGACTGAAGTGACCGTATGTTCCGCGGGGGGTAGAAAAGGTTCTGTCAGCGGAGGCAGCCAGTGATCGGCGCGTCGTGCTTGATCGTCTTCATGCACACCGTCGTGACCGTGCGCTGTACGCCCGGCATCCGGGAGATCTCTTCCCTGAGCACCCCATCGAGCGCGGCAATGTCCGGTGCGAGCACGTGCAGCAGGTAGTCGCCTTGCCCGGCCGTGGTGAAACACTGCAGAACCGACGCGTGGCGCTGGATCGCCGACTCGAACTCCGAGTACTTCGTCGAGTTGATGGTCGCCTGCACGAACGCGTGAACCTGCAGGCCGAGCTTCTGCGGGTCGAGATCGGCGCGATAGCCGCGAATGATCCCCTGCGACTCGAGCTCCTGGACCCGATGCCAGCACGGCGTCTTCGACAGCCCTACGCGGCGACCGAGATCGGCGTACGACTGGCGCGCATCCTCTTCCAGTCTGCGCAGCAGCGCGGCGTCGATCTTGTCCATCAGCGTTCTCCAGAATGGCGATATTTCAGACCATCGTTCTGCAGAACGCTAACAGACCCGGGTCGGGCGGGACAATGTTTGCCCGCGACGCGGCTAATCTGAAGCTCATGGACCGCAATCATTTCTATGCACAAATGGCCGGCGGGGGCGATCTCGACTACGAGATCTACCTGGACACGAAAGCGCTGCTTTCCTGCCAGAAGCCGTTCGACGCCTTCTGCAACAAGGACGAGCTGCAGTTCCAGATCGTGCACCAGGTCGAGGAGCTCTGGATGAAGCTTCTCGGGTACACGCTGCTCGACATCGACGAGTACCTCGCGAAGGGCGCGACGAACCGCGCGATCACGCTCTTCGGCCGCTGCCATCGCCTGCTGCGGCTCATGACGAGCCAGCTCGAGCTGCTCGAAACCATGTCGCCCAAGGAGTACCAGGCGATCCGTCTGCAGCTCGGCAACGGCAGCGGGCAGGAGTCGCCCGGGTTTCGCGTGATCGTGCAGATGCTCCCGCCCATCTGGCGGACCTACGAAGCGACGTATCTCGCGGCGCGGGGGCTTTCGGTCGAGGGGATCTACGACTCGCGCTACGAGCACGACGATGCGTACATGATCGCCGAGTGCCTGATGGAGCTCGACGAGCTCTTCCAGAAGTTTCGCTGGCACCATATTTTCCTGATCCACCGCTCGATCGGCATGAGCGCGGCGTCCCTGAAGGGCCGTTCGGTCGATCTGCTGCAGAGCGGCGCGAAGCATCGATTCTTCCCGCAGCTCTGGGAGATCCGCTCGCAGATGACCGACGCCTGGGGCGGCACCTACGGTCGTGTCCGCGACAGCATCGGCAACAAGTAGGATGGCTACAATACGGGAGCAGGGGCATCCATGAAGAAATCCTCCGAGACGCTCACGAGCCTCGTCGAACAGTTGCTGAGCGGCACGATCCGCGTCGTCGATCTCACCGTCCCGCTGGAACCGGCGACGCCGACGATCAAGCTTCCGCCGAATTTCGCGCCCTCGAAACCCTTCTCGCTGGAAGAGATCTCGCGCTACGACGAGCGCGGCCCGGCCTGGTACTGGAACAATTTCGCCTGCGGAGAGCACACCGGCACGCACTTCGATGCGCCGGTGCACTGGGTCACGGGCAAGGAGTATCCGGAGAACGCAACGCACAGCATCCCGGTGCGCAAGTTCATCGGCCCGGCGTGCGTGATCGACGTCGCCGAGCGCGCGCGCCAGGACAACGACTTCCTCGTGACCACCGAAGTCGTGGAGGAGTGGGAGAAGCGCTACGGAAGGATCCCGAGCGGCGCCTGGGTGCTGATTCGCACCGATTGGTCCAAGCGCCGCGATGCGGCACAGTTTCTCAACATCAAGGACGACGGCCCCCACACGCCGGGCTTTCACCCGCAGTGCGTGCCGTTTCTCGCAAAGCAGCGCGACATCCTCGGCGTGGGCGTCGAAACGGTCGGGACGGACGCGGGCCAGGCCGCAACGTTCGAACCGATGTTCCCGTGTCACACGATCATGCACGGCTCAAACAGATTCGGTCTCGCAAGTCTCACGAACCTGGAGCAGCTGCCGCCGACGGGAGCCGTGGTCATCGCGCCGCCGCTGAAGATCGTCAACGGCTCGGGCAGTCCGTTGCGCGTGCTCGCGCTGGTGCCGGCGTAGGGGCTCGAGACCCCGATGGCTGAACGCTCCTTCAGAGAAGAGGTGCAGACGCTCCGGCTCGGCGCGGGGGAGGAGTTCCGTGGCGAAGGCATCCTTGCCGTGACCAAGGCGCTGCTGCAGTCGGGCGTGTCCTACGTCGGCGGCTATCAGGGCGCTCCCATCTCTCACCTCATGGACGTGCTGCAGGATGCCGGCGCGATTCTCGAGGAGCTCGGCGTGCACTTCGAGTCGAGCGCCTCGGAGGCGACGGCAGCGGCGATGCTCGCCGCATCGATCAACTATCCGTTGCGCGGTGCGGTGACCTGGAAATCCACGGTAGGAACCAACGTCGCCTCCGACGCGCTCGCGAATCTCGCGTCCGCCGGCGTAAAGGGCGGAGCGCTCATCGTTCTCGGCGAGGACTACGGCGAAGGCGCAAGCATCATGCAGGAGCGCACGCACGCCTTCGCCATGAAGTCGCAGATGTGGCTGCTCGATCCGCGCCCGAATCTGCCGTCGATCGTGCGCGCCGTGGAGCAGGGGTTCGAGCTTTCGGAGGCGAGCAATACGCCGGTGATGCTGATGCTGCGCGTACGTGCGTGCCACGTGTACGGACGATTCATCGCCAGGGAAAACCGTCGGCCCGCATTCAGCGCGAAGGATGCACTGGCCGCTCCGTCGCGCGACTACACCCGCATCATCCTGCCGCCGTCCACTTACGCGCAGGAGCAGGAGAAGGTCCGCACGCGCTTCCCAGCGGCGCTGAAATTCATCGCCGACTCCCGAATCAACGACAGCATCGGAGGCGAGCTCGACGACATCGGCATTGTGCTCCAGGGGGGCTTGTACAACGGCGTGCTGAGAGCACTCGAGCTCCTGGGCCATGCGGACTCGTTCGGCACGAGTCGCGTGCCGCTGTACGTCCTCAACGTCACCTACCCGTTGCTTCCGGAAGAATTCGCCCGCTTTTGCGCGGGCAAGCGTGCCGTGCTCATCGTGGAGGAAGGGCAGCCCGAGTTCATCGAGCAGGCTGCCAGCCAGATTCTGCGCAAGCACGATCTCAATACGAAGCTATTCGGCAAGGACTGCCTGCCGATGGCCGGCGAATACACCGCCGATGTGCTCAGGAAGGGTCTCGCGGCGTTCCTGAAGGAATGCGGCATCACGGCTCCGGCACGGGCGGCCGCGGCGAAAGAGATTCCGCTGGTGCCGGCGAGGCAGCTCGCGGCGCGCGTACCGGCGCGTCCGTCCGGTCTCTGCACGGGCTGCCCCGAACGGCCGTTCTTCTCCGCGATGAAGATCCTGCAGCGCGAGATCGGCCCGATGCACATCAGCGCGGACATCGGCTGTCATTCCTTCGCGACGCTGCCGCCCTTCAACATGGGCAACAGCATCATGGGCTACGGTCTTGGACCGGCGGGCGCATCCGCGCTGAGCAGCGTCGAGGGCAAGCGCGCCGTCTCGGTCATGGGCGACGGCGGCTTCTGGCACAACGGACTCACGAGCGGCATCGGCAATGCCGTCTTCAACCGCCACGACGTGGTGACCGTGATCGTCGACAACGGTTACTCGGCCGCGACCGGTGGCCAGGACATCCCGTCGTCGCGTGCGGCACCTCCTCATCGCCAGGGCGGCAATTCGATCGTCGATGCGGTGAAAGGCGTCGGCGCGACGTGGGTCAAGCGGGTGCACACGTACGACATGCGCGAGACGCTCGCGGTGCTGCGCGAGGCGCTCACTACCGACTACCGCGGACCCAAGGTGATCGTCGCAGAAGGCGAATGTCAGTTGAACCGGCAGCGTCGCGTCGCTCCGCAGATGAAGAAAGCGGTGCGCGAAGGCAAGCGCGTCGTTCGCGAGCGCTTCGGAGTCGATCCGGAAACGTGCACGGGCGATCACTCGTGCATCCGGCTGTCGGGCTGTCCCTCGCTCACGATCAAGGACAATCCCGATCCACTGCGCACCGATCCGGTGGCGCACGTGGATTCCAGCTGCGTCGGCTGCGGCGTGTGCGGTGAAGTCGCGCACGCCGCGGTGCTCTGTCCGTCGTTCTACAGTGCGGAGCTCCTGTACAACCCATCACGCTGGGATCGGCTCGTGAGCCGGCTGCGCGCGTTCGTCATCGGCGCCCTGCAGCAGCGCGCGGATCGCAGGCGGATGCGCTTCGCGATCTGAGGGCGCGCCGATGAGCGATCGCCCGTACAAACTCGCGATCGCCGCGCTGGGCGGGCAGGGCGGAGGCGTCCTGACCGGCTGGCTCATCCACGCCGCAGAAGCCGAGCGCTATCTCGTGCAGGCGACGTCGGTGCCAGGGGTCGCTCAGCGCACCGGCGCGACGATCTATTACCTCGAGTTTTTCCCGCGCGCCGGGTCCGAGCGAGAATCGCGCGAACCCGTGCTCGCCCTGATGCCCGCCTCGGGAGACGTCGATTGCGTCGTGGCCGCGGAGCTCGCCGAAGCGGCGCGCGCGATCCAGCGCGGCATCGTCACGCCCGATCGGACCACGCTCATCGCCTCGTCGCACCGTGTGTTGACGATCGGTGAAAAAAGCGCGATGGGACAAGGGGCGGTCGACGAACGCGAACTGGTCGAGCTCGCGCGCGCGCACGCGAAGCGGCTGATCCTCTTCGATATGGCGGCGCTCGCGGAATCGCACGGCAGCATGGTGAGCTCGACGCTGCTCGGTGCGATCGCCGGGGCCGCCGTGCTGCCGTTCGCCAGGGACACGTTCAGGGAATCGATTCGCGCGAGCGGCATCGCGGTCGAAGCAAACCTCGCGGCGTTCGAGGCGGCCTGCGAGCGCGCGGCGTCTTCGCCTGCAGCAGACGTCGGATCCCACTCGAGACCCGCGTTTGCGCCGGTTCCCGCGCAGTCGCGCTCCAGAGCCGCCGCGCCGATCCTCGAGCGGCTACGGAGTGTCGTTCCCGCTACGTTGCAGCCGCTGGTCCTGGAAGGGGCGCGCCGGCTCATCGACTATCAGGATGTCGAGTACGCCCGACTGTATCTCGAGCGCATCGAGCAGGTGATCGCGCTCGATGGCGCGCAGCGGGCCTGGCGCCTCGCCGAGGAGACCGCCCGTGCGCTCGCGCTGTGGATGAGCTTCGAGGACACGATCCGCGTGGCGGACCTGAAGACCCGGCGCGCGCGGTTCGAGCGCGTACGCACGGAAGTGGCCGATTCGCCCGATCAGATCATCGGCCTCACCGAGTTCCTGAAGCCGCGGGTCGCCGAGATCGCCGGAACGCTGCCGAATCGCATCGGCCGCTGGCTGCACGACTCTCCCAGAGTCACCCGGCAACTCGCCCGGTTCACCGAAGGCAGGCGGGTCCGCACGTCGACGGTGAGCGGATTTCTCGCGCTGCGGGCGATCGCGAATCTCAGGCGCTTCCGGCGCGGCACGCTGCGCTTCCGGCAGGAGGACGAGCGAGTCCGCTCGTGGCTCGAGCGCATCGAGGGGCTCGCCCCCCGGAACTATGCGCTCGCCGTGGAAGTCGCGAGGGCACAGCGACTGGTCAAGGGATACGGCGACACGCATGAGCGCGGTGTCGCGAACTTCACGGTCCTGATGGGACACCTGGACGAGCTCGCTCGCCGCGCCGACGGCGCGACCATGTTCGCGGGCCTGCACGAAGCGGCGCTCGCGGACGAAGAGGGCGCGGAGCTTGCTCAGCAGCTCGCCTCCGCCGGCCTCTTGGCAGCGGGACAGACAGCTGCGCAGCGCGTCCGAGACTGATAAACCTACCGTCCGGCTGTATAGCCGCTGCCCGTACAACTTCCGAGCACGCCTCCATCAGGCGCACGCAGCACGAGATTTGTTGCACTGGCACTGGATAACCTGACGTGCGCAGGCAATCGCTGGCGCCGTCACGCCAGACGTCTGCTGAGCGGTTGATTGCCCTGGGACTTTGGTAGTACGATCTGACTACCGGTCATGTTGAAGGGTGGGTTGCTTCCATGGCGGCCACGAGTCTCAAGCTGCCGGATGATCTGAAGCGTCGCCTGGAGCGGCTGGCCGCTCACGCGCGCAAGAGCCCGCACGCGTACATGGTCGAGGTGCTGGCGCGCGAAGCCGAACGATCCGAATTGCGGGAGCGCTTTGCGGCGGACGCGGCGCTGTCCGAGCGGCAAGCGTTTGCAAGCGGCAGGTCGCACTCACTGGCCACTGCCTTTGACTACCTGGAGCGCCGAGCCGAGAGCGGGAAGGTACGCCGTCCGAGGCCGCATCGGTGGCGCGCGTCGAAGTAACCGAGCGGGCACTGGCGGATCTCGAACGTCTATTCGACTTCATCGCCGAAGAGGATCCGGCCCGCGCCCGCAAACAGCTGGTCAGCGTGCGTCGCGCCCTCGAGCTCCTTGCCGACCATCCGCTGCTCGGACGCGAGTCGGAGGAGGGGCGCCGGGAGCTGATCCTCTCACGCGGACGATACGGCTACATCGCGAAGTACCGCTGGCTTCCCGCCGAAGATGTCGTGCTGATTCTGGCGGTTCGGCATCAGCGCGAGGCAGGTTATACGGAAGAGTAAGAGACGACCAGATCGACGTCCGGCGTCTCACGATCATCGCGCTAACAATCTCTCGCGATGCAGCATATCTAAATTATTTACATCTAAAATAATTAGATATAAAGTGCATCCACCATGCAGCGCATCGTGTGCCTCGGCGGCGGACCGGCGGGCCTCTATTCGGCCATCCTTCTGAGGAAGGCGCTGCCGCGCGCGCGCATCGAGGTGTACGAGCGCAACCGTCCCGACGACACGTACGGATGGGGCGTCGTGTTCTCCGACAAGACGATGGCGGGTTTCGCCGAGGCGGATCCCGAGTCGCACTCGGCGATCGTCGGCAGTTTCCACCACTGGGACGACATCGACGTCCACTTCCGCGGTCGATGCGTCCGCTCCGGCGGACACGGCTTCTGCGGCATCGGCCGAATGAAACTGCTCAGCATCCTGCAGGAGCGTGGCGCGCGCCTGGGCGTGCAGCTGGGCTTTCAGCAGGAGATCGGGGACGACTCCGCGTTTGCCGACGCCGACCTCGTCATCGCCGCGGACGGGGCCAACAGCAGGACCCGCACGCTCTACGCGAACGTCTTCCGGCCGGACGTCGATACGCGCAGGAACCGGTATATCTGGCTCGGAACCACCCAGAGGTTCGATGCCTTCACGTTCGCGTTCGAGCAGACCGAGCACGGCTGGTTCCAGATCCACGCGTACCAGTTCAGCCCGGATCTCTCCACCGTCATCGTCGAGACCCGCGAGGAGACCTGGCGCGCGCACGGGCTCGACAGATTCGACGCCGATCGCTCGATCGGCTTCTGCGAGGACCTGTTCCGACGCTATCTCGACGGACACCGGCTGCAGAGCAACGCGCGGCACCTGCGCGGCTCGGCGTGGCTCAAGTTCAATCGCGTCCTGTGCGAGCGATGGCGTCACGGCAGAACCGTGCTGATCGGCGATGCGGCGCACACCGCGCACTTCTCCATCGGCTCCGGGACCAAGCTCGCCATGGAGGACGCGATCTCGCTCACGAAGCACGTCGCGCACGCCCGCGATGTCGAGAGCGCGCTCGAGGCGTATCAGCAGGAGCGCAGCGTCGAAGCCCTGAAGCTGCAGAGCGCGGCGCGCAACCGCACGGAGTGGTTCGAGAACGTCCGTCGCTATACGCATCTGCCGCCGGAGCAGTTCGCGTACAGCCTGCTGACCGGCAGCCAGCGCATCGGCCACGCGAATCTGAAGACCCGCGATGCGAGGTTCGTCGGGCAGTTCGAGCGATGGCTCGCCGGGCGGGCAGGGCTCGACGCGCAGGCACCGCCGCCGATGTTCCTGCCGTTCACGCTGCGAGGGCTCACGCTTGCCAATCGCGTGGTCGTATCGCCGATGGCGCAGTATTCGGCGACGGATGGAATTCCCGGTGACTGGCATCTCGTTCACTACGGATCGCGAAGCGTCGGCGGCGCGGGTCTCGTCGTGACGGAGATGACCTGCGTTTCTCCGGAAGGGCGCATTACGCCCGGCTGCACCGGTCTCTGGAACGCGGAGCAGCGTGATGCCTGGCGGAGAATCGCGGACTTCGTGCATGCCCATTCCCCGGCGAAGTTCTGCCTGCAGATCGGCCACTCCGGCCGCAAGGGTTCGACACAGCTCGGCTGGCAGGAAATGGACCGTCCGCTTCCATCCGGCAACTGGAAAATCGTCGCGCCCTCGCCACTGCAGTATTTCGAAGGCGTGAGCCAGACGCCCACGCCCCTCGATCGCGCGGGCATGGACAAGGTCATCGCGGACTACGTGCGCGCCACGGAGCTCGGCCTGTCCGCAGGCTTCGACATGCTCGAGCTGCATATGGCGCACGGATATCTGCTCGCGAGCTTCCTCTCGCCGCTCACGAACCTGCGCACGGACGAGTACGGCGGCAGCATCGAGAACCGGCTGCGATTTCCTCTGGAGGTGCTGCAGGCGGTCCGCGCCGTGTGGCCGACCGAAATGCCGCTGTCGGTGCGTCTCTCGGCGACCGACTGGACGCCGGAAGGCCTCAGCGCGGCCGACCTCCTCGCCATCGCGCGCGCATTCAAGAACGCGGGCGCCGATCTGATCGACGTTTCCACGGGCCAGACCGTGCCGAACCAGAAACCCGTCTACGGGCGCATGTGGCAGACGCCGTTCGCGGATACGATCCGTAACGAGATCGGCATCGCGACGATGGCGGTCGGCAACATCTACGAAGCCGACCACGTCAACTCGATCATCGCGTCCGGGCGCGCGGATCTCTGCGCCATCGCGCGGCCGCACCTTGCAAATCCGGCCTGGACGCTGCACGCCGCCGCGGAGCAACGTTTCCGCGAGCAGTGGTGGCCCGATCCCTATCTCTCCGGCAAGTCCCAACTCGAACGCAATCTCGAGCGGGCCGCGCAGATGATGATCGGACCGGCATGAGCACCCTGACGCTGAAAGATCGTCACGCCGTCGTGACGGGCGCCGGGCGGGGTATCGGCGCGGCGATCGCGACGGCGCTCGCGCGGCTCGGCGCGAACATCACGCTCATCGGCCGAACGGAAAGCTCCCTCTCGGCGACCGCCGCGGAGATCGCCGCATTCGCCTCGACGTGTCCCGTCGTTGCGGACGTCACCAGGCCCGAGGAACTGCACCGCGCGTTCGAGCGTGCGCGCGAACGGCTCGGCGCGGTGCACATTCTCGTCAACAATGCCGGTCAGGCGATGAGCGCTCCGTTTCACAAGGCAGATGATTCGCTGTGGCACACGATGCTCGCGGTCAATCTCACGGGAAGCTACTACTGTATCCGCGAAGCCCTGCCCGACATGCTCGCCGGACGCTTCGGCCGCATCGTCAACATCGCGAGCGTCGCGGGCCTTGCCGGCGCCGCGTACATCGCCGCGTACTGCGCCTCGAAGCACGGCGTCATCGGCCTGACGCGGGCGCTTGCCGTCGAGCTTGCCGGCAAGAACATCACGGTGAATGCCGTTTGCCCGGGATACACGGATACGGACATCGTCCGTGACGCCATCGCCAGCATCCGTGCGAAGACCGGGAGGAGCGATGCGGCGATCCTCTCGAGCCTTCTCGCAACGAACCCGCAGGGGCGGCTCATCCAGCCGGCGGAGGTCGCGCACACCGTGGCGTGGCTCTGTGCGCCCGGCACCGAGAGCATCACCGGTCAGAGCCTGGCGATTGCGGGCGGCGAGGTTGCATGATCGCGCGCACGCTCGACATGGAAACGCGCGTCACCGACGACCATCATCAGGCGCTGCGGGTGTGGTTGCGACTCCTCGCGTGTACCAGCCTCATGGAAAGCCGCGTTCGCGCGCGGCTTCAGGCACGGTTCGGGACGACGCTGCCGCGCTTCGACCTGATGGCACAGCTCGAGCGTGCCCCGGAGGGTCTGAAGATGGGTGAGCTGTCGCGGCGCATGATGGTCACCGGCGGCAACGTCACCGGGATCACCGACATGCTGGAACAGGAAGGGCTGGTGGTGCGAACCGCGGATCCCGAGGACCGCCGCGCGTACCGCGTAAAGCTCACGAAGGAAGGCGAGCGGCTCTTTCGCCGCATGGCCGCCGAGCACGAGCGATGGGTCATCGGGATGCTCGACGGACTGTCGGTGAAGGAAAAGACCCAGCTCGCATCGCTGCTCGCACGCCTGAAGACGCAGCTGCGCGAAACCGTTCCGGAAGGAGACGAGCCGTGAACAAGAACAGCCCGGATCTTACCGCCTACGAAGCGCGGCATTTCGCCTGGCGCGTCGAAGGCAAGATCGGCTTCGTTACCTTGAATCGTCCGGAGCGCAAGAATCCGCTGACGTTCGACTCCTATGCGGAGCTTCGCGACCTGTTTCGCGCACTCGCGGGTGCCGACGACGTCAAGGTCGTCGTGCTCGCCGGGGCGGGCGGCAATTTCTGCTCGGGCGGCGATGTGCACGAGATCATCGGGCCGCTCACGAAGATGAGCATGGACGGGCTGCTGGATTTCACGCGCATGACGGGCGATGTGGTGAAAGCGATGCGCGCCTGTCCGCAGCCGGTCATCGCCGCAGTCGATGGCGTGTGCGCGGGAGCGGGCGCCATCCTCGCGATGGCGGCGGATTTCCGTCTCGGTACGCCGGCGGCGAAAACCGCGTTCCTCTTCAACCGCGTCGGGCTCGCGGGCTGCGACATGGGTGCGTGCAGTATTCTCCCGCGGCTCATCGGTCACGGGCGCGCGTCGGAACTGTTGTTCACCGGACGCGCGATGACGGCCGAAGAAGGGCTGCAGTGGGGATTCTTCAACCGCCTCGTTTCCCCGGATGCACTGCTCGTGGAGGCGCGTGCCCTCGCCGCCGAGCTCGCCGCCGGCCCGACCTTCGCGCACGGCGTGACCAAAACCATGCTGCACCAGGAGTGGAGCATGTCGATCGACCAGGCGATCGAGGCGGAGGCACAGGCGCAGGCCATCTGCATGCAGACCGAGGATTTCCGTCGCGCGTTCCGCGCTTTCGCGGCGAAACAGAAGCCGAAATTCGAAGGAAACTAGCGCGTGTCTCCACAACTTGCCCTCGATCTGCCGTTCTTCGACGATCACCATCGCAAGCTCGCCTCGCGCGCCGATGCGTGGGCAAAGGAGCGGCTCGTCGGCCGCGCGCACGAGGAGACGCGCGAATCGATCGACGCGCGGTGCCGGGAGCTGGTGCGCGCGCTCGGCCGCGCCGAGCTCACGCGCTATTGCGTGCGTGCCGAGGATGGCGGCCTTCTGCCCGACTTCGACGCGCGCGCGATCTGCCTCGTGCGCGAGACCCTGGCCTGGCACGACGGCCTCGCCGATTTCGCGTTCGCGATGCAGGGGCTCGGCAGCGGTGCGATCTCGCTCGCCGGCGGTCGTGAGCTGCGCGGCCGGTACCTTCCGGACGTCGCCCATGGCAAGCGGATCGCGGCGTTCGCGCTGTCCGAGCCGGAGGCGGGCTCGGACGCGGCGGCCATGCGATGCTCCGCGCGCCGCGAGGCGGACCAGTACGTGCTGAACGGCACGAAGACGTGGATCTCGAACGGCGGCATCGCCGATTTCTACTGCGTCTTTGCGCGCACCGAAAGCGCGCAGAACCGGGGCGACGGATCCGTGAGCGCGCAGGGCATCAGCGCGTTCGTCGTCGATGCGGGGGCGCCCGGATTCTCGATCGCCGGGCGCATCGATGTGATCGCGCCGCATCCTCTCGCGACGCTCGAGTTTCGCGACTGCCGCATTCCCGCCGCGCAGCGCATCGGCGAGGAGGGCGCGGGCTTCAGGATCGCGATGCAGACCCTCGACGTGTTTCGCACCTCGGTCGCCGCCGCGGCGCTGGGCTTCGCTCGTCGCGCGCTCGATGAAGCGCTCACGCATGCGTCGCGGCGCGCGATGTTCGGCAAGACGCTCGCGGACCTGCAGCTCACGCAGGCGAGCCTCGCCGAGATGGCGACGGAGCTCGACGCCGCATCGCTTCTGACCTATCGCGCCGCGTGGCGGCGCGATCGAGGCGAGACGATCACGAAAGAGGCGGCGATGGCAAAGATGACCGCCACCGAGGCCGCGCAGCGCATCATCGACCGCGCCGTGCAGATGTTCGGCGGCCGCGGCGTCGTGCACGGGGAGATCGTGGAGCGCCTCTACCGTGAGATTCGCGCGCTGCGCATCTACGAGGGCGCGACCGAGGTTCAGAAACTCATCATCGCGCGCGAGCTTCTCAAAGGCAGGCAGTGAACAGGACTCTGCAGCCACCAGGATGGCCACGACCGAGGGGGTACTCCAACGGGATACAGGCCGTCGGGCGCCACGTGCTCGTCGCCGGACAGGTTGGATGGAACGACAAAGGCGAGATCGTAAGCGAACGATTGTCCGATCAGGTGCGCCAGGCGCTCGCGAACATCGTCGCCGTTCTCGCCGAAGCCGGAGCTCGTCCGGAGCACGTCGTGCGCCTGACGTGGTTCGTCACGAGCCGCGAGGAGTACCTCGCGGAGCTGAAGGTGATCGGCGAAGCCTACCGCACCGTTATGGGCAGGCACTTTCCCGTTATGTCCGTCGTCCAGGTGGTCGCACTCATGGAAGCGGGCGCCAAGGTCGAGATCGAAGCGAGCGCGATCGTCCCCGACGCCCCTGCAGGCCATGAGAATAATTGCGTGCCCTCCCGCTGAGCCGTTAAAGTACGCGCCCCTTCATTCCCCCCCCCGGGTCCTCTCGGCAGATGTGCGTGCGCAGAGCGCGGCAGAGAAGCTCGACGCGATCTCAGAAAGGGAGTTCATGAAAACAACTCGAGTCATGCGTTTCGCGACCTTCCTCGCTGCCGTCGCTACGCTTGCCGCTTGCGGAGGCGGCTCCGACCAGATGCAGATGCCGCCCCCGGAAGTTGGCGCAATCGCGCTGCAGCCGCAGCCGCTCACGCTCGATCTCGAGTATCCCGCGCAGCTGCGCGGCGTACGAGAGGTAGAAGTCCGCGCGCGTGTGGAAGGAATTCTTCTCGAGCGGCGGTATGAGCCTGGCGCGGCCGTCAAAGCCCGCGAGCTTCTGTTCCGCATCGATCCGGCGCCGTTTCGCGCCGAAGTCGCACGCGCGCGCGCGCAACTCGCCATGCTGAGAGCTCAGCTGCAGCAGGCGCGACGGGATCACGATCGTATCCTGCCGCTCGCCGAACAGAACGTCGTCAGTCGCCAGGACGTTGATGCGGCGATCGCCGCTTTCGAGAGTGCCGAGGCCGGTACGGCCGCCGCGGCAGCGGAGCTGCGCAGTGCGGAGCTCGACCTCTCCTATACCGAAGTGCGCGCACCCATCGCGGGTCTCACGAGCCGCGAGGTGCGCTCGGAAGGCAGCCTCGTTTCGACGGATTCCGAGTCGAGCCTGCTCACGCAGATCGTCCAGGGCGACCGTCTGTACGTGGACTTCTCCGTTCCACAGAGCGAGGCGGGCACTCTGCGCGAGGCGGTTCGTACGAACCCGGACGGCGTGCGCGTGCAGCTTGTCGACCCGCGGGGCGCGCCGCTCGGGGCACCCGCACAGATCGAATTCGTTGCGCCGCAGGTCGCCGATGCGACGGGGACGGTTGCCG
The DNA here is from genome assembly GCA_052389755.1 of Gammaproteobacteria bacterium. Classification (GTDB taxonomy): domain Bacteria; phylum Pseudomonadota; class Gammaproteobacteria; order Steroidobacterales; family Steroidobacteraceae; genus JBQTHP01. The sequence continues at coordinate 5,942 of JBQTHP010000241.1, read as the reverse complement.
TGCGCGCCGTCGTGGATAACAGGAAGTCAGGCTTGCTGCCGGGTGAGGTGGTGCGTGCGCGCGTTGAAGGCGTGCAGCTCGCCTCGTCGCTCGTGATTCCGAAGCGCGCGGTGATGCGCGGGCCACAGGGCACCTTCGTGTGGGTCCTGGATGACGAAGGAAAAGCACAGCCACGCCCGGTCGAGCTGGGCGTTGCGTCCGGCAATCTCGTTGCGGTGACGAGCGGGCTCGAGCCCGGTGAGCGCGCGGTCGTGGACGGTGTTTTGAAGGTGATGCCTGGTGCACCTGTGAAGGCCGTTGCGGTCGAGCTCGGCAAGGCGCGCGAACCCGTGCAGGTCGCGACGAGGCCGGAGCCGCCGCAGGAGCCTTCGAAGAAACGCTAGCTCCATGAGGGCGCAGCGATGATTTCCAGTTTCTTCATCGACCGGCCGCTGTTCGCGACCGTCGTCTCGGCGTTCATCGTGATCGCCGGGCTCTCGGCATTCCGCGCGCTGCCGATATCGTTGTATCCGAACATCCTGCCGCCGCAGGTCGAGGTGACCACCGCGTATCCCGGCGCGAGCAGCGACGTCGTGGCTGCGACGGTCGCCGCACCGCTCGAGCAGGCGATCAACGGCGTGGAGAACATGCTGTACATGCGCTCGGCGAGCAGCACGGCCGGCACGATGTCGCTGGCCGTGACCTTCGCCGTCGGCAGCGATCCGGACCTCGCCGTCATCAACGTTCAGAACCGGGTGCAGGCCGCGCTGCCCGTGCTGCCCGAGGAAGTGCGCCGTCAGGGCGTCACGGTCAGCAAGACCTCGCCGAGCTTTCTGCTCGTCGTGACGATGGATGCGCCGGACGGGCGCTACGACGCTCTGTTCGTTTCGAACTACGCGCTGGTCAACGTTCTCGATGAGCTGCGCCGCATCCCGGGCGTCGGCTCGGCCCAGGCGTTCGGCGCGCGTGAGTATTCGATCCGCATCTGGTTGCAGCCCGACAAGCTCGCCGAGCTGGGCCTCACGCCGGCCGACGTCGCGAGCGCCGTGCGCGAGCAGAATACGCAGTCCGCAGCCGGCCGCCTCGGCGATGAGCCGATCGAGGAGCGGGTCGATCTCACGCTCACCGTCACGTCGCAGAGCCGCATGTCGGAGCCGGCGCAGTTCGAGCGCATCGTGCTGAAAAGCGGCCCGAACGGCGAGATCGTGCGCCTCTCGGACGTGGCGCGCGTCGAGCTCGGCGCCCGCGACTACACCTTCGATGCCAGGCGCAACGGCAAGCCCGTGGTCGCCATCGGCGTCTTTCTCGCGCCCAACGCGAATGCGCTCGACGTGGCAGCGGCCATCAAGCAGCGCATGCGCGAGCTCGCCGTGAGCTTCCCGGCGGGGCTCGCGTGGGACATCCCGTACGACACGAGCAGGTACGTGCGCGTCTCCATGGAAGAGGTCGCCTTGACGCTTCTAGAGGCGATGGCGCTCGTTTTCCTCGTCGTGTTCGTGTTCCTGCACAACATCCGTGCGACTCTGATCCCGACTCTCGCCGTGCCGGTGTCGCTCGTCGGCGCTTTGGCCGGCATGTATCTGCTCGGCTTCTCGATCAACTCGCTCACGCTCTTCGGCATGGTGCTGGCCATCGGCATCGTCGTGGACGATGCCATCGTGGTGCTCGAGAACGTCGAGCGGCACATGCGGGCGGAGCACGTCGATGCAAAGGAGGCGACGCGCCGCGCGATGGCCGAAGTGACGCGCCCGGTCATCGCGATCGTGCTCGTGCTGAATGCCGTGTTTCTGCCCGTCGCGTTTCTCGGCGGCCTGGTCGGAGAAATGTACCGGCAATTCGCGATCACGATCGCGGTATCGGTCGCGATCTCGGGGTTCGTCGCGCTGACGCTCACCCCGGCCCTCTGCGCGCTGCTCCTGAAGCCAGGCCCTCTCGAAGTGCCGGGCATCCTGGGCCGCTTCGAGCGGTGGTTCTCGCGCATGACGCAGCGGTATACCCGCGCCGTCGGCTGGATGCTCCGTCGCGGCATGATCGCGGCGGCGGTCATGGTGGTGATGGTCGTCGTGACCTGGGCGCTCGTCATGGCGACCCCGTCGGCGCTCGCGCCCGAAGAGGATCAGGGATACGTGATCAACGTCGTCGCGCTGCCGCCGGCCGCGTCCCTGCAGAGGACGAACGCCGTGTTCGAGCAGCTGAACACGGCAGCGGCGCAGCACCCGGCGTATGTCGACGGCGTCTCCTTCAGCGGGCTCGACGTCATGACCTTCAGCTCGCGCAGCAACACCGGCGTCGGCTTCATCGTGCTGAAGGACTGGTCCGAACGTCGCTCGCCGGAGCTCAGCGCGCAGGGCGTCGTCGGCGCGATCTTCGGCATCGGATCACAGATCAAGGACGCGTTCGTCTTCGCGGTGAATCCGCCGGCAATCGAAGGACTCTCGACCACCGGCGGCTTCGAAGCTTTCGTACAGTCGCGGACCAGCAGCGACTACGGCGCTCTCGAAGCCGCGGCACAACAGCTCGTGGCCGCAGCCTCGCAGCGTCCGGAGCTCACGGGCGTCGCGACGACGTTCTCCGCACAGGTGCCGCGCGTCCGCCTAGCGGTGGACACCGAGAAGGCGAAGATCCTCGGTGTGAGCCTGAACGAGGTCAACACGGCGCTGCAGAGCACGTTCGGCGCGCTGTACGTGAACGACTTCAACCGCGAAGGGCGCGTGTATCGCGTGCAGCTGCAGTCGGAGGGAAAATTCCGCGCGCACCCGGAGGACCTTCGCGATGTCTACGTGCGCAGCGAGCGCGGGGAGATGATGCCGCTCACGGCGCTGGCGCGCGTCGTCGAGGCCACCGGTCCCGACGTGGTCGAGCGATTCAATGTGTTCCCGTCGGCGCGCGTCATCGGCAATCCGGCGCCGGGCTACAGCTCGGGCGATGCGATCGCGCTCATGGAAGAGCTTGCCGCGCAGCACCTGCCCGAGGGCTACTCGCTCGCCTGGACGGGACAGGCGTATCAGGAGATTGCGGGCAGGCAGAACACGGCCGCCATTTTCGCGCTCGCCGTGCTCATGGTGTTTCTCATTCTCGCGGCACAGTACGAGCGGCTGACCCTGCCCATCGCCGTGATTCTCGCCGTGCCGTTCGCCGCATTCGGCGCGTTCCTCGCCGTGTGGACGCGGGGGCTCTACAACGACGTGTACCTGCAGATCGGTCTGGTGACGCTGGTCGGTCTTGCTGCCAAGAACGCGATCCTCATCGTGGAGTTCGCCTCGCACAAGCACCGCGAGGGCCTTGACTACACGGCAGCCGCCATCGAGGCCGCGCGGCTGCGATTCCGGCCGATCATCATGACCTCGCTTGCGTTCATTCTCGGCGTAAGCCCGCTCGCGTTCAGCACCGGCGCGGGCGCGGCGAGCCGGCATTCGATCGGCACGGGCGTCATCGGCGGCATGCTCGCGGCGACTTTCCTCGCCGTACTCTTCATCCCGACCTTCTATCTGTGGACCGAAAAGGCGAGCGAGTGGATGGGAAGGAAGAGGACGGCCCGCGCGCCGCAAACGTCGCCGACGACGTAGATCATGCGCGCTCGGCCACAGCGGCGGCTCGGTCTACTTCGTAATGGCGGGCGCAAGGTTGTCCGGCTTCGGACAACCGTGTCCGCGGGCGGACGGGCTCCAAAGAGCTACGATACTTCGAGCTCCCCGGCACTACGCCGCGTCTAAGCGGCCGGAAGGCCGACGGCGGGAGGCGTAAGTCGTCTCCAGGCGTAGTACACAGGCACGCCCAACGCCACGATGATGAGCCCCGGCCAGGTGTACTGCGGCTTTTCCACGAGAAGGTTGACGCAAATCAATGCCGTGAGGAGCACGTACAGCGCGGGCAGCACCGGGTAGAGAGGCGCTTTTACCGGCCGCTCCAGCTCGGGCCGCTTCATGCGCAGCGCGAAGAGTCCGACCGCGGTGAGCAGATAGAAGAGCACGGCCGCGAAGATCACGTAGTCGAGCAACTGACCGTACGTCCCCGAGAGGCACAGCAGGCTCGCCCACACCGCCTGCACGACGAGGCCGAACGCAGGCGTCTTGTGTGCCGGATGCAGATCGCCCGCCTTGCGGAAGAACAGGTTATCCCGCGCCATGGCGTAGTACACGCGCGCGCCGGCGAGGATGAGCCCGTTGTTGCAGCCGAACGTCGAGATCATGATCGCGGCGGCCATGATGTAGAGCCCGGTGGGGCCGAACATCTCCTGCATCACGGCCGTGGCCACGCGATCCTGCGGCGCGTTCGCGATTTCGGCTGCGGGCAGCACGGACAGATACGCGACGTTCGCCAGAAGGTAGAGCACCGTGACGGTGAGCACGCCGACCGCCATGGCGAACGGCAGGTCCTTCTTCGGATCCTTGAGCTCTCCCGATGCGAAGCCGACGTTGTTCCAGGCGTCCATCGAGAAGAGTGCGCCGACCATCGCGGCACCGATCAGCGGCAGCAGCCCCAGAGTCAATCCGCTCGCCGGCCAGAATCCTGCGCCGAAGCTCGCGGCGAACGCGCCCGGGTCTCGCCCGATGGTGATCCCGAGCAGAATCAGCGCAGCGAGCGCCAGTGTCTTGATGGCGGTCAGCGACGTCTGAATGAACGCCGCGGTGCGCACGCCGCGCACGTTGACCCAGGTGAGCACCACGATCGAGGCGATCGCGAGCAGGCGCTGCGGCGAGAGGCCCACCTCGATCGGCCCGCTCGGAAGCCGGGCGGTGAACCCGAGAAACACGTCCGGCGAGAGCGACGGGAAGAACACCGCGGTGAATCTCGCAAAAGCAACCGCAACCGCGGCGATGGTCCCCGTCTGGATGACGGCGAACAGCGTCCAGCCGTATAAATACCCGAAAAGAGGCGACACACCTTCGCGCAGATAGACGTACTGTCCGCCGGCCTTCGGATACATGCCGGCAAGCTCACCGTAGGTGAGCGCGCCCATGAGCGTCACGAGACCCGCGACCCCCCATACGAGAAGCATCAGGCCCGGGGAGTCGACCTGCCGGAGGATGTCGGCCGAGACGATGAAGATCCCCGAGCCGATCATCGACCCCACGACGAGCGCCGTGGCGTCGAGCCGGGAAATCGCCTTCACGAATTCGACCGGAGAATGCATCGTGGTTGCCATAGGGCCGACAAGATCGCATCAAATCGGCTATGTTTCCAGCACGTGAGTCTCAGTCGGGGTGCGCACGTGGCGATCGAAGGCTTGATGCAGGACTGGCCGCTGACGGTCGATCGTTTCCTCGAACATGCCAGACGCTGGCACGGACCGCGCGAGATCGTGTCGCGCTCGATCGAAGGGCCGATCGTGCGCACGACCTACACGGCCATCTACGAGCGTGCGAAGCGGCTCTCGACGGCACTGCTCGCGCTGGGTATCAGCCCCGGTGATCGGGTGGCGACGCTCGCCTGGAACACCGCGCGGCACATGGAAGCCTGGTACGGGATCATGGGCATCGGCGCCGTGTGCCATACGCTGAACCCGCGGCTGTCCGCCGACCAGCTCGCGTACATCGTCGATCACGCCGAGGACCGGATCGTCTTCGTCGATCTGAATCTCGTCCCGGGTCTGCAGGCCGTGCTCGGCCGCTGCCGCACCGTCGAGCATGTCGTCGTGATGACCGACAGAAGTCGCATGCCCGGGGATATCGGTCGCAACATCCTCTGCTTCGAAGAGCTGGTTGGCGCGCACGCGCCCGATGCGGAGTGGGGGAAGTTCCCGGAATCGACGGCGTGCGGGCTCTGCTACACGTCCGGAACGACCGGCAATCCGAAGGGCGTGCTGTATTCGCATCGCTCGAACTTTCTGCACACGCTGATCACGATGCAGCAGGACGTCATGGGCCTGAGCGCCACCGACGTCGTGTTGCCGATCGTGCCGATGTTTCACGCCAATGCATGGGGCCTCGCGTTCTCAGGGCCCGCCGTCGGCGCGAAGCTCG
>JBQTHP010000240.1:0-15457 GCA_052389755.1 Gammaproteobacteria bacterium | reverse complement strand
GCCGTCGGGCCCCCCACCTCCGCTCACCCCCCGCGGTACCCCCGAAGCCGGGCGGCAGACCTTGGGCACACAAGGGCTGCCGCCTATACTGCGCGGCCTTTTCGCCCCCGGGTACGGGGGCAAACCGCGAAAATCACGCGGTATCGGGCGAGGTTGGGGCAGGTGCTCCAAGACCACTCGAGATGCAGCGCCCCGCACGGTGCGGCGCACGCTCTCCTGTTTCCCTCCACCGACACCGCGAACGGCGCGTGCCAATCGGTTGCGCGCCGCTCGACGAGGAATCGAACATGGCAATCGGTCTGGTCGGCCGCAAATGCGGCATGACGCGCGTGTTCACGGACGCCGGTGAAACCGTGCCGGTGACCGTGATCGAAGTGCTGCCGAATCGGGTGGCGCAGGTGAAGTCCGACGACAAGGACGGCTATCGCGCGATTCAGGTGACCTTCGGCGCGCGCCGCCCGCAGCTGCTCTCGAAGGCGGTCGCGGGTCATTACGCCAAGGCGAACGTCGCGCCGGGCCGTGCGCTCGTTGAATTTCGGGTCGCAGCGAACGAGGGTGCGGATGTGAAGGCCGGGGCCGAGCTCAAGGCCGACCTCTTCAAGGGTGGTGATGCCGTGGACGTCACTGGCACGACGATCGGCAAGGGTTTCGCCGGCACGATGAAGCGCCACAACTTCGCCGGCGGCTACGCATCGCACGGCAACTCCGTGTCGCATCGCGCGCCGGGATCGATCGGACAGCGTCAGACGCCGGGCCGTGTGTTCAAGGGCAAGCGAATGTCGGGGCACATGGGTGTCGTGCGCCGTACGGTCGAGAACCTGCGCGTGGTGGAAGTGGATGCCGAACGCAACCTGCTCCTCATCAGCGGCGCAGTGCCGGGAGCAGAAGGCGGCCAGGTGATCGTGCGCCCGTCGCTGAAGGCGGCACGCCGCGCCCGCCGCAAGACGATTGCGCCCGCGAAAGGTGCGCCGGCGAAGCAGCAGGCGAAGAAGTAAGTCATGAAACTGAAGATGATAGGCGGCGGGGCCGAGCTGCAGGTTTCGGACGACACGTTCGGCCGCGACTTCAACGAGGCGTTGATCCACCAGGTCATCACGGCCTATCGAAACGCGTCGCGGTCGGGGACGAAAGCGCAGAAGACTCGTGCGGAAGTGCGTGGCGGCGGCAGGAAACCGTATGCCCAGAAGGGCACCGGTCAGGCCCGCGCGGGCTCGAATCGCAGCCCCATCTGGGTGGGCGGCGGCGTGACGTTCGCGGCGAAGCCGCGCGATTTCGACCAGAAGATCAACCGCAAGATGTACCGGGGCGCCATCCGCTCGATGCTCTCCGAGCTCGCGCGCCAGGACCGCCTGCTCGTGACCGATGCGATCTCGCTCGAGGCGCCGAAGACGAAGCTTCTGAAGGACCAGCTGAAGTCGATGTCGCTCGGAAACGTGCTGATCGTCGTCGAGGCGATCGACGAGAAGCTGTTCCTCGCGGCGCGCAATCTTCCGCACGTCGAGGTGCTCGAGGTGGCAGGCCTGAATCCGGTGAGCCTCGCCGCGCACGAGCGGGTGCTCATGACGGCGGGCGCGGTGAAGATGATCGAGGAGCGGCTGCAGTGAACAAAGAGCAGCTCATGACGGTGCTGATCGCGCCGCACGTGACCGAGAAGACCTCTCTCGGCATGCAGAACCACAACCAGTACGCCTTCCGCGTGAAGCGGAACGCCACGAAGACCGACATCAGACAGGCGGTCGAGCTGATGTTCGACGTCAAGGTGAGCGGCGTGCAGGTCGTGAACGAGCCCGGCAAGCAGCGGCGTTTCGGCCGCATGCTCGGCCGCACGCAGGACTGGAAGAAGGCTTACGTACGGCTCGCCGAGGGCCAGGCGATCGACTACGAAGCGCGCTCCAAGGGTTGATATTCATGGCACTCATCAAGATGAAGCCGACGTCGCCGGGCACGCGCTCGGTCGTGAAGATCGACCGCTCGCACCTCTACAAGGGCGGGCCGTTCGAGGCGCTCACGGTTCATCAGAACAAGACCGGCGCGCGTAATGCGCACGGCCGCATCACCACGCGGCACATCGGCGGCGGCTCGCGCCAGAAGTACCGCATCATCGACTTCAGGCGCGACAAGGACGGCATCGCGGGCGTGGTCGAGCGGGTGGAGTACGACCCAAACCGCACGGGCCACATCGCGCTCGTGAAGTACGCCGACGGCGAACGTCGATACATCATCGCGCCGAAGGGCATTGCGGTCGGCGACGAGGTCCGTTCGGGCGCGGACGCACCGTTCAAGCCGGGCAACGCCATGGCGTTGCGCAACATCCCGGTCGGCTCGCTCGTGCACAATATCGAGCTCAAGCCCGGCAAGGGCGGGCAGCTCGGACGAAGCGCGGGCGCTTCCGTTCAGTACACCTCGCGCGAAGGCATCTATGCGTACCTGCGTATGAAGTCCGGCGAGATGCGCAAGGTGCACGTCGACTGCAGGGCGACGATCGGCGAGGTCGGCAACGACGAGCACAACCTGCGCAGCTACGGCAAGGCCGGCGCGATGCGCTGGCGGGGCGTTCGCCCCACGGTACGCGGCCTCGCCATGAATCCGGTGGACCACCCGCACGGCGGCGGCGAAGGCAAGTCCGGGCAGGGCAATCCGCACCCGGTGTCGCCGTGGGGCTGGAACACCAAGGGCAAGAAGACTCGCCACAACAAGCGCACGAACAACATGATCGTTCAGCGCCGCAAGAACAAGGTTCGCTGATATGCCGAGATCACTGAAGAAAGGTCCGTTCGTCGATCTGCACCTCGCGAAGAAAGTGCAGGTCGCCGCTGCGAGGAACGACCGCAAGCCGATCAAGACGTGGTCGCGCCGTTCGATGGTCGTTCCCGAAATGGTGGGACTCACGATCGCCGTGCACAACGGCCGCCAGCACATCCCGGTGCTCGTCAGCGAGAACATGGTGGGCCACAAGCTCGGCGAGTTCGCCCCGACGCGCATGTTCAAGGCGCATTCGGGCGACCGAAAAGTCGAGGCGGCGCCGGCGCCGACGTAAGAGCCTAGGAGACGTGATGGAAGTGTCCGCCAAGCTGCGTTACGCACGCATCTCGCCGCAGAAGTGCCGGCTGGTGGCCGACGTCGTGCGCGGCAAGCCGGTCGGCAATGCGCTCGCCACGCTCAAGTTCATGCCCAAGAAGGGCGCGAAGCTCGTCCACAAGGTGCTGAAATCCGCGGTCGACAACGCCGAGAACAACAACGGCGCCGACGTCGACGAGTTGAAGGTGCACCGTATCGAGGTCGATGCGGCGCCCCAGTTCAAGCGCTTCGCCGCGCGGGCCAAGGGCCGCGGCACGCGCATCGTGAAGCGCAACAGTCACATCACGGTCGTCGTGAGCGACGGCAAGAAGGATTGACGAATGGGCCAGAAGGTCAACCCGATCGGCATACGGCTCGGCATCACCCGCGACTGGACGTCGAAGTGGTACGCGAGCAAGAAGCAGTTCCCGACGCATGTGCACACCGACTTTCGCGTGCGCGAGTTCCTGCGCGAGAAACTCGCCGACGCGTCGGTGAGCCGCATTCAGATCGAGCGCGCGGCCAAGAAGGTGAGCATCACCATCCAGACCGCACGGCCCGGCATCGTGATCGGCAAGAAGGGCGAGGACATCGAGAAGCTGCGCCAGGACACGGCGAAGATGCTCGGCATGGCGATCACCGACGTGCGGCTGAACATCGCCGAGATCAGAAAGCCCGAGCTCGACGCGCTGCTCGTCGCCGACAGCATCGCGCAGCAGATCGAAAAGCGCGTGATGTTCCGCCGCGCGATGAAGCGCGCCGTGATGAGCACGATGCGAAGCGGGGCGCTGGGCGTGAAGGTCCGGGTATCCGGTCGCCTGAACGGCGCCGAAATCGCGCGCACCGAGTGGTATCGCGAGGGGCGCATCCCGCTCCACACGTTCCGCGCCGACATCGACTACGGCCTTGCCGAGGCGCGCACGACCTACGGCGTGATCGGCGTGAAGGTGTGGATCTTCAAGGGCGAGGTCTTCGACAAGGCCGAGCTGGAAGCCGCGGCTGCGCCGCCGGCGGAGGGTGAAGCGCCTGCTGCCGTTGCGACGACTCCGGCTGCTCCGCCTCCCGCGGAACCAGCGAGCGCATGATGAAGAAGCTGACAGCCTACAGCCGACAGCTTACAGCCCGGAGGAAGAACGCCTTCCTCGGCGCTGGCAGTCCGGGCTGTTGGCTGTGAGCTGTAGGCTGTGAGCTAAAGAGATGCTGCAACCCAAACGCACCAAGTACCGCAAGATGTTCAAAGGCCGCAACGGCGGCATGGCACATCGCGGCAGCAGCGTTTCCTTCGGCGAGTTCGGCCTGAAGGCGACGAGCCGTGCCCGCATGACGGCGCGCGAGATCGAGGCGGCGCGGCGCGCGATGGCGCGCTACGTGAAGCGCGGCGGTCAGATCTGGATCCGCGTGTTCCCCGACGTGCCGATCACCAAGAAGCCGCTCGAAGTGCGCATGGGCAGCGGCAAGGGCAACGTCGAGTACTGGGTGGCGAAAGTGCAGCCCGGGAAGGTGCTGTTCGAGATGGAAGGCGTCGACGAGAGGACCGCGCGCGAGGCGTTCCGGCTCGCGGGCGCGAAGCTCTCCGTGTCGACGTCCTTCGTGAAACGGCAGGTTAGATGAATGGAAGCGAAGGATCTGCGCAAGAAATCGGGAGCCGAGCTCGGCGATGAGCTCCTGAAGCTGCGCAAGGAACAGTTCGCGCTGCGCATGCAGCGTGCCACGGGACAGACGGTGAAGCCGGATCAGTACGGCAAGGTGCGCAAGAGCATCGCGCGCCTGAAGACGGTGATGCGCGAAAGCGAGTCGCGCGCGAGCGGAGGCGGCAAGAAATGAACGCGGAACCGAGAGCTCAGGAAAAGGGCGCTGCGGAAGCGAAAGGCAAGCGTACCCTCACGGGACGCGTCGTCAGCAACAAGATGCGCAAGACGATCGCCGTCGAGGTCGAGCGGCTCGTGCGCCACCCGACGTACGGCAAGTACATCCGGCGCACGACGAAGCTGCTCGCGCATGACGAGAGCGGCGAGTCGAAAGAGGGCGACACGGTGACGATCGCGCCGTGCCGGCCGCTGTCGCGTCGCAAGTCGTGGCGCCTCGTGAAGGTCGTCACGCGGGCGACGGGCTGAAGGAGGGCGCGGCCATGATCCAGATGCGCACGATGTTGAACGCCGCCGACAACAGCGGCGCCCGCACGCTCATGTGCATCAAGGTGCTCGGCGGCACGCGCCGGCGCTATGCCACCGTCGGGGATGTCATCAAGGTGAGCGTCAAGGACGCGATCCCGCGCGGCAAGGTGAAGAAGGGCGAGGTGTACGACGCGGTGGTCGTGCGCACGAAGCGCGGTGTGCGCCGCCCGGATGGCTCGCTGATCCGCTTCGACGGCAACGCGGCGGTGCTGCTGACGAACAAGCTCGAGCCGATCGGCACGCGCATCTTCGGGCCGGTGACGCGCGAGCTGCGCACCGTGCAGTTCATGAAGATCATTTCGCTCGCGCCGGAAGTGCTGTGAGAAGGGCCGAGGGCTGAAGGCTGAAGGCTATGAAGAAGATTCGTAAGGGTGATCAGGTGGTGGTGATCGCGGGCCGGGACAAGGGCCGCCGCGGCGCCGTGATCGAGGTGCTTCCCAACGACCAGGTGCTCGTCGAGAGCGTGAACCGGGTGAAGCGGCACACGAAGGCGAACCCGCAGGTGAATCGACAGGGCGGCATCATCGAGAAAGAGGCGCCGCTGCCGGTGTCCAAGGTGGCTATCTGGAACCCGTCGGCCAAGAGGGCCGATCGAATCGGCTTCAAGACGCTCACCGACGGCAAGAAGGTGCGCTTCTTCAAGTCCAACGGAGAAATGATCGACGCCTGATGTGCGTCGATGAGTGTGACCTTATGGCAAGACTTCAACAGTACTACCGCGAGACGGTGATCCCGCGGCTCAAGCAGGATCTCGGCGTCCCGAACGAGATGCAGGTGCCGAAGATCACCAAGATCACGGTGAACATGGGCGTCGGCGAGGCAGTCGCCGACAAGAAGGTGATGGACGCGGCGGTGGCCGACCTCACCAGGATCACCGGCCAGAAGCCGCTGATCTGCAAGTCGAGGAAGTCGATCGCCACCTTCAAGCTGCGGGCGGGGCTGCCGGTCGGCTGCAAGGTGACGCTGCGCGGTGCGCGCATGTACGAGTTCCTCGACCGGCTCATCAATATCGCCCTGCCGCGCGTGCGCGACTTCCGCGGGATCTCGCCGCGCGCGTTCGACGGGCAGGGAAACTACAGCCTCGGCGTGAAAGAGCAGATCATCTTTCCGGAGATCCAGTACGACCAGATCGATCAGCTCCGGGGCATGGACATCACGATCACGACGACGGCAAGGGACAACAAGACGGGTCGGGCACTGCTCGAGGCGTTCAATTTCCCGTTCCGCAAGTAAGAGGAACGATCAGCACTTATGGCCAAGACGAACATGATCGAGCGCGAGAAGCGTCGCGCGAAGCTCGTGAAGAAGTACGCGGCAAAGCGCGCGCAGCTCAAGGAGCTGATCCGCAGCCCGAAGACTTCTCCGGAGCAGCGCGCCGACGCGCAGGCGAAACTGCAGGCGCAGCCGCGCGATGCGAGCCCGTCGCGCCAGCGCATGCGCTGCGCGATCACGGGCCGTTCACGCGGGGTGTACCGCAAGTTCGGCCTCTCGCGGGTGAAGATCCGCGAGGTCGCGAACCGTGGCGAGATTCCGGGCCTCGGCAAGGCGAGCTGGTGAGGGCGCGCGTATGAGCATGACCGATCCGATCGCCGACCTTCTCACCCGCATCCGCAACGGCCAGGCGGCGCGCAAGCCCGAGGTGAGCCTCGCGTCGTCGAAGCTGAAGACGGCCGTCGCGAAGGTCCTGAAGGACGAAGGCTACATCGCCGACTACCGCATCGCGGGCGAGCGCGAGAAGCCGACGCTCACCATCGAGCTGAAGTACTACGAGGGCCGTCCGGTCATCGACCGGCTCGAGCGCGTGAGCAAGCCGGGGCTTCGCATCTACCGCGGCAAGGACGAGCTGCCGAAGATCCTGGGCGGCATGGGCACGGTAATCGTCTCGACGCCGCGCGGCGTGATGACCGACGCGCAGGCGCGCTCCATCGGTCAGGGCGGAGAGGTGCTATGCATCGTCGCGTAATTGCATGTACGGGGTTCGCCCAGCGAACCCCGTTGAAAGTTCGGCGAAGCCGATGAGTAGAGTTGCGAACCGGACGATCGAGTTGCCGCAGGGCGTGACCGCCGCCGTCGGCGCGGATGCGGTGACGATCAAGGGCGCCAAGGGTTCGCTCAACCTGTCGATCGCGCGCGGCGTGTCGGTCGTTCAGGAGGAGAAGAAGCTTGCCGTGAAGTACGGCGACGGCGACGGCCTTGCGATGCTCGCGGGCGCAACGCGGGCGCACCTCGCCAACATGGTGCTCGGCGTCACGAAGGGCTACGAGCGCAAGCTCGAGCTCGTCGGAGTCGGCTTTCGCGCGGCTGTGCAGGGCAAGGCTCTGAACCTCACGCTCGGGTTCTCTCATCCGGTGAGCTACCCGATACCCGAGGGCATCACGATCGAGACGCCGAGCCAGACGGAAATCGTGGTGAAGGGCATCGACCGCCAGAAGGTCGGTCAGGTGGCCGCCGAGATTCGCCACGTCCGTCCGCCCGAGCCCTACAAGGGCAAGGGCGTGCGGTACGTCGGCGAGCAGATCGTCATGAAGGAAGGCAAGAAGAAGTAGCGCCGAGGTTGTAACCGATCATGACCGCCACCAAGAAAGACCGGCGCCTGCGCCGCGCCGTCAAGACCCGCGCTCACATTCGCGAGCTCGGAGTCGCGCGCCTCACCGTGCACCGCACGCCGCGCCACATTTACGCGCAGCTGACGGATGCATCCGGAGCGAAGGTCCTCGCTTCGGCATCGACCGTGCAGGAAGCCGTGCGCACGGGTCTGAAGGGCACCGGCAATGTGGAGGCGGCGAAGGCCGTCGGCCGGGCCATCGCCGAGCGCGCGAAGGCGGCCGGCGTGAACAAGGTTGCGTTCGATCGATCGGGATTCCAGTTTCACGGGCGCATAAAGGCGCTCGCCGAGGCGGCTCGCGAAGCCGGCCTCGAGATCTGAAGTAAGGCGGTTCTCACATGGCGAGAATGGACAAGTCCCAGCCGGCCGATGAGTTTCTCGAGAAGCTCGTCGCGGTCAATCGCACGGCGAAGGTCGTGAAGGGCGGCCGGCAGTTCGGCTTCACCGCGCTCACCGTGGTGGGCGACGGATCGGGCCGCGTCGGTTTCGGGTTCGGCAAGGCGCGCGAAGTGCCGGTCGCCATCTCGAAGGCCATGGCGATGGCCCGCCGCAACATGGTCAACGTATCGCTGCGCAACGATACGCTGCACTACGCGATCAAGGGCGCGCACGGTGCCACGCGCGTGCTGATGCAGCCCGCGTCGGACGGCACGGGCGTCATCGCCGGCGGCGGCATGCGCGCGGTGCTCGAATGCGCGGGCGTGCGTAACGTGCTCGCGAAGAGCTACGGCTCGCGCAATCCGATCAACGTGGTGCGCGCGACCATCGAAGCGCTCGCGAAGGTGCGTTCGCCCGAGGAGCTCGCCGCGAAACGCGGCAAGACACTCGAAGAGATCACGGGCTAGAAGCGTATGGCGAAGCAGACGGAACAACTGAAAGTGACGCTCGTCAGGAGCGTGCACGGGCAGCTCGAGGCCATCCGGGCCTCGGTGCGCGGGCTCGGGCTGCGCAAGCCACACCAGACCGTGACGGTCCCGGGCACCCCCGAGAATCGCGGCATGATCAACGCCGCGGTGCACCTTCTGAAGGTGGAGCAGGCATGACGAGGATGAAGCTGAACACGCTGCAGCCCGCGCCAGGCAGCAAGCGGCAGGGCCGGCGCGTCGGCCGCGGCGCATCGGCCGGGCAGGGCAAGACCTGCGGCCGCGGCGTGAAAGGCCAGCGCGCGCGCAAGGGCGGCTACCACAAGAGAGGCTTCGAAGGCGGCCAGATGCCGCTGCAGCGGCGCCTGCCGAAGGTCGGCTTCCGCTCGAAGATCAAGGCGACGCGCGCCGAAGTGCGCCTGCATGAGCTTGCGAAGATCGACGCTGCGTCGATCGATCTCGATGCGCTCAAGAAGGCCGGCGTCGTGCCCGTGTTCGCGGAACAGGCGAAGGTCGTGCTGTCGGGCGAGATCAAGAACGCGGTGACCCTGAAGGGCATCGGCACGACCAAGGGTGCCCGCGCGGCGATCGAAGCCGCGGGCGGCAAGATCGAAATCTAGGGCAGGAAGTATTTTGGCGACCTCTTCGATCAGCAATCCGGCCTCCCTCATCGGCGATGCGGCTCGCTTCAGCGAGATCCGCAACCGGCTGCTGTTCCTCATCGGCGCGCTGATCGTCTATCGCATCGGCACGTTCATTCCGGTGCCGGGCATCAATCCGGACGCGGTCGCGAGGTTCTTCGAAGACCAGTCCGACACGATCCTCGGGATCGTGAACATGTTCTCGGGCGGTGCGCTCGAGCGGCTCTCGATCTTCGCCATGGGCGTCATGCCCTACATCTCCGCGTCGATCATCATCCAGATGATGTCGCACGTCGTGCCGACGCTCATGGAGTACCGCAAGGAGGGCGAGGCCGGCCGGCGCAAGATCACCGAGCTCACGCGCTACGCTACGGTGGTTCTGGCCGCGTTCCAGTCGCTGGGGGCGGCGGTCGCCCTGCAGAACGGCGGCATGGTGATGGTCGGCGGTTGGCAGTGGCTCTTCATCGCCACCGTCACGATGACCACCGGCACCATGTTCCTCATGTGGCTGGGCGAGCAGATCACCGAACGCGGCGTGGGCAACGGCATCTCGATGCTCATCCTGGCGGGCATCGTCGCCGGCCTGCCGGGCGCCATCGGCCGAACCGCGGAAGGCGTCAGCACCGGCGAGATGAATCCGGCGTTCGCCATGGCCCTGATCATCGTCGTGGCCGGCGTGACCGGGTTCGTCGTGTACGTCGAGCGGGCGCAGCGGCGGATCGCGGTGAACTACGCCAAGCGCCAGGTCGGCCGCCGCATGTACGCGGGCCAGACCTCGCACCTGCCGTTCAAGATCAACATGTCCGGTGTCATTCCGCCGATCTTCGCCTCGAGCCTGCTGCTCTTCCCGGCGACGATCGCGAGCTTCTTCGGCACCGGTACCGAAGGCTGGCTCGGCACCGCCCTGCAGAACACGGCGGCGGCGCTCGGCTATGGCCAGCCTCTGCACCTGGTCATTTACGGGCTCCTCATCATCTTCTTCTGTTTCTTCTATACCGCGCTCGTGTTCAACGCGCGCGACACGGCGGAGAACCTGAAGAAATCGGGCGCATTCATCCCGGGCATCCGCCCCGGTCAGCAGACCGGCGAGTACATCGACAAGGTGCTCACGCGCCTCACGCTCTGGGGTGCGATCTACGTGACCAGCGTCTGCCTGCTCCCGGAGATCATGATGGCGAGGACCGGAGTGCCGTTCCAGTTCGGCGGCACCTCGCTGCTGATCGTCGTCGTGGTCGTGATGGATTTCATGTCGCAGCTGCAGGCGCACCTCATGTCGCATCACTACCCGGGCCTTCTGAAGAAGGCGAACCTGCTCGGCTACGGCCGCGGCGGCGCGAGCGGCCAGTCTTGAATTCGAAGGGTTTCGCATCATGAAAGTACGTCCGTCGGTCAAGAAGATCTGCAAGAACTGCAGGATCGTGCGACGTAAGCGCGTGGTCTACGTCATCTGCTCGTCGGATGCGCGCCACAAGCAGCGTCAGGGTTGAGGAGAGAAAGCTATGGCACGCATCGCTGGCATCAACATACCCATGAACAAGCACGTGTGGGTCGGCCTCACGCACATCTACGGCGTGGGCCGATCGCGCGCGCAGGCAGCCTGCGAGGGCGCAGGCGTCGACCCGACGACCAAGGTGAAGGATCTCACCGAGATCCAGGTGAACGCGCTGCGTTCGCAGATCCAGAAGTTCGCGGTGGAGGGCGACCTGCGCCGCGAGAACTCGATGAACATCAAGCGGCTGATGGACCTCGGCTCGTACCGCGGCATCCGTCACCGGCGAGGTCTTCCCGTGCGCGGGCAGCGTACTCGCACGAACGCGCGGACGAGGAAGGGTCCTCGCAAGCAGGCGGTGAAGCTGAACGCACCGCCCGGCAAGGCGTAACGAAGAGTTCTTTGTACTGAACGGGGTTCGCCCCGTCAGGCGAACCCCGTAGGAGTCGGGCGCAAGCCCGTGAAAATATGGCTGAACAGAAGCAGGATCAGAAGCAGGACCAGAAGCAGCAGCAGGGCCAGGCCGCGGCAGGCGCCGCGAAGAAGCCCAAGAAGGCGCGCAAGAACGTGCTCGATGCGATCGCGCACGTGCACGCGTCGTTCAACAACACGATCATCACGATCACCGATCGGCAGGGCAACACGCTGTCGTGGGCGACGTCCGGTGGCTGCGGCTTTCGTGGCTCGCGCAAGAGCACACCCTTCGCGGCGCAGGTGGCTGCCGAGAAGGCGGGCAACGCCGCGCAGGAGCACGGCGTGAAGAACGTCGAAGTGCGAGTTGGCGGGCCCGGCCCGGGCCGCGAGTCCGCGGTGCGTGCGCTGAATGCGTGCGGCCTCAAGATCACGAGCATCGCGGACGTCACGCCGATCCCGCACAACGGCTGCCGTCCGCCGAAAAAGCGTCGCGTCTGAGCGCGAGAGGAAGCAGCTAAGTCATGGCACGCTATACCGGTCCCAAGTGCAAGCTCGCGCGTCGCGAGGGCACGGATCTCTTTCTGAAGAGCGGCGCGAAGCCGCTCGAGAGCAAGTGCAAGTTCCAGGTGCCGCCCGGCGGCATCAAGGGCGAGCGGCGCACGCGGCTCTCCGACTACGGTCTGCAGCTGCGCGAGAAGCAGAAGCTGCGTCGCATGTACGGCGTGCTCGAGCGGCAGTTCGGCAACTACTACGAGGAAGCGGCGCGGCGCTCCGGCGCCACGGGCGAGAACCTCCTGAAACTGCTCGAGTGCCGTCTCGACAACGTCGTCTATCGCATGGGCTTCGCGGCCACGCGCGCGGAAGCGCGCCAGCTCGTGAGCCACAAGGCGATCACGGTTAACGAGCAGGCGGTCACGATCGCCTCCTACCAGGTGAAGGCGGGCGATGTCGTGCAGGTGCGCGAGAGGTCGCGCAAGCAGCTTCGCATCCAGAGCGCCCTCAACGTCGCGCAGCAGGTGGGCTTCCCCGAGTGGGTGGAAGTCAACGACAAGGAGATGCGGGGCCTCTTCAAGCAGGTGCCCGCGCGCGATGACGTCCTGCCGGACATCAACGAGAACCTGGTCGTAGAGCTTTACTCGAAGTAGTTTTTTTCCGGGCCGTCAGCTGTGAGCTGTCGGCTGCGAGTTTTCAGTGCCGGTTCGCCGGCAAGGTAGGATCTAAATGCAGGGTTCTGTCACGGAATTCTTGAAGCCACGCGTCGTGAAGGTGCAGCCGGTCGCGCCGCGCCAGGCGCGCGTGGTCATCGAGCCCTTCGAACGCGGGTTCGGTCACACGCTTGGCAACGCGCTCCGGCGCGTGCTGCTGTCGTCCATGCCCGGCAGCGCCATCACCGAGGTGGAAATCGACGGCGTGCTCCATGAGTACACGAGCATCGAAGGTGTTCAGGAGGACGTCGTGGACATCCTCCTCAATCTCAAGTCGGTGGCCATCCGGATGCACACGCGCGACAGCGCCGAGCTGCGGCTGCACAAGAAGGGCCCGGGCCCGGTTACCGCCGGCGACATCCAGACCGACCACGACATCGAGGTCGTGAATCCGGAGCTGGTGATCGCGAACCTCACGAAAGCGGGCGAGCTCAGCATGACGCTGCGCATCGAGCGTGGCCGCGGCTATCGCCCTGCCGCCGCGCGCGCGGCATTCGAGGAGCAGACGCGTCCGATCGGCCGGCTACAGCTCGATGCATCATTCTCACCGGTGCGGCGCGTCACGTATTCGGTGGATGCTGCGCGCGTCGAGCAACGCACCGATCTCGACAAGCTCGTCATGGACATCGAGACGAACGGCACGATCGACGCCGAAGAGGCGATCCGTCGCGCGGGCTCGATCCTGAAGGATCAACTCTCGGTGTTCGTCGACCTGCAGGGCGAGGAAGAGGCGGCGACGAAGGTCTCCGAGATGCAGTTCGATCCGATACTGCTGCGTCCGGTCGACGAGCTCGAGCTCACCGTGCGCAGCGCCAATTGCCTGAAGGCGGAGAACATCCATTACATAGGTGATCTCGTGCAGCGTACCGAAGTCGAGCTGCTTCGCACGCCGAATCTCGGCAAGAAGTCGCTCACCGAGATCAAGGAAGTGCTGCAGAGCCACGGCCTCATGCTCGGCATGCGCCTCGACGGCTGGCCGCCGCCGGGCCTGAAGCACGACGAAGAGCGCGAAGTCATCTGAGGCGCTCGTTCGACCGAAAGGGTTTTTGAATGCGTCACCAGCTCTCGGGACGACAGCTGTCCCGCAACAGCTCGCATCGCCGCGCGCTCATGCGCAACATGAGCGTGGCGCTGCTGCGCCACGAGACGATCCGCACCACGCTGCCGAAGGCGAAGGAGCTGCGGCGCGTGGTCGAGCCGCTCATCACGCTCGCCAAAGAGGATAACGACGCACGGCGCCGGCTCGCGTTCTCCCGGCTGCGCGACGGCGTGGTCGTCGAGAAGCTGTTCGTCGATCTCGGCCCGCGCTTCAAGGCGCGTCCCGGCGGCTACACGCGCATCCTGCGCATGCTGCCGCGCCCCGGCGATGCGGCGCCCATGGCCCTCATGCAGCTCGTCGACGGCCCAGCGGCAGTGACGGCCACCGCACAGGAGTCCGAAGAGAAACCGAAGGCGAGCGCTCGCCAGGCAGCGGCGAAGAAGCCCGCGAAGGCTGCCCCGCCGGCGGCCGAACCGAAGCCGAAGAAAGCGGCGCCGAAGAAGAAGGCTGCGCCGAAGAAGGCAGCGGCAAAGAAGGCGGCGAAGAAGAAGGGCTGAGACGGCGGACGGCCAGGACGGCTGTCAGCTGTGACGGCTGACGGCGGAAGAGAAAGAACGAGAGGCCCGGCGCCGCGAGGCGACCGGGCCTCTCTTCATTCTGCTGGCTGGGGAGCGTGGACTGTAGACTGTCGACTCAATAACGACAGCCACGGGGGAGGCTTCCATGGGACTGTTCGCTGAATTCAAAGAGTTCGCGATGAAGGGCAACGTCATCGATCTCGCGGTCGGTGTCGTGATCGGTGCGGCGTTCGGCAAGATCGTGACGTCGATCGTGGAGGATGTGGTCATGCCGCCGATCGGGCTTGCCATCGGTGGCGCGAATTTCAACGATCTCGCGGTGCGAATCGGCACCGACCCCGCCGGCGAACCCGTGCTGTTCAAGTACGGCGAGTTTTTGCAGACAGTGTTCGAGTTCATGATCATCGCGTTCGCGTTATTCGTGCTCATCAAGGGCATCAATCGCCTCAAGCGCCCACCGCAGGCGGCCGGGGCACCGCCGCCGGTGCCCAGCCGGACCGAGATGCTGCTGGAGGAGATTCGCAATCTGCTCGCGAGGCGCTGATGTCTGGGGCCGAGCCGGGCGGAAGGCCGCTGACCCAGCGAGAATGTAACGTCCCGCGCGTCGTCAAGGAGAGGATCATGCGCAATCAGAGATGGCTCGGTTGCCTCGTCGTGATGTTGTGCGGATGCTCCGCAGGCAAGGGTGTCGATACGGCCCTGCACGAGCAGACCGTGGACCAATGGGCAGCTGCTTGGAACAGCGGTGATGCGGACACGCTCCTCGAGCTGTTCACGGATGATGTCGTCTACGAAGACGTGACGTTCGGCGCGGTCAACAATGGCAAGGAGGCACTCAAAAGGTTCGCCGATGCGGCATTCGACGCTTTTCCCGGGATGAGCTTCGAGATCAAGTCGCGCGCGATTTCGCCGGACGGCAAGACCGGCGCTTTCGAATGGGTCTGGCGCGGAAAGCAGATCAAGGACTTTCCGGGCCTGGCGGCGACGAACACGCCCTTCGAGATTCGCGGAATGTCCGCGATCGAGTTCAAGGGCACGAAGATTGGCCGATGCTCCGATTACTGGGACCTTGCGACGTACATGAAACAGGTCGGCCTTGCCAAGCCGGCGGAACAGGTGGCTGAGAAACCAGCCGATTGACGCCGTCAGCGATCCGGCACTTCCGGCCGTCAGCCGTCTTAGCCGTCAGCCGTCTGGGCCGTCGCCCGGAACGCATCGCGCGTCAGGTTTTCGCAGCCGGTGGCGGTCACCGCGAGGTCGTCCTCGATGCGAATGCCGCCGAACTTGCGCAGGCCTGCGACCCGCTGCCAGTCGATCTTTTCGCGACGGCGGTCGGCGCGGGCCTCATCGAGAAGCTGATCGATGAAGTAGATGCCCGGCTCCATCGTGACG
>JBQTHP010000239.1:0-27130 GCA_052389755.1 Gammaproteobacteria bacterium | reverse complement strand
GAGCAGCTTCCGGTGGTTTGGACTCTGATCCTGCAATCCGAGTCCGAGGGGCCGTCCCCCATCTCTCGTGCAGCAAGGCTGCTTCAGAAGTTCATCACGAACTCCTCTCTGCGCCGTCGTGGCGCACGGTCATCGGCGTAGTTGACGATCTGCGCTCCAAAGCGCTCGGCATATCCGAGGTGGCGCCATCCCAATACGAACCGTCGCATGTAGACGTTAGAGAGCAACGGTGAGATCGGCGAGCCTTGGGGAATGCCCCGCTTGGTGTCGCGGTTCGAGGTCATCCGCTTCTTTCCGCCTTTACCGTCGTCTTCCTCCACCGCAGCGGTGAGCCACATCTTGATCAGATGCAACACGTGCCGGTCAGAGACCCGGCGCGCCACAGACTTCAGAAGCTCCGAGTGCGGGATCGAGTCAAAGTACGCGGACAAATCCGCGTCAATGACTTCGCGGTGACCCGTGTTGAGCAGGCTGTGCACTTGGCGCACCGCCGTGAGCGCATTGCGATCCGCTCGATACGCATGTTGCTCGGGTTGCAGATCGGCCTCGAAGATCGGCTCCAAGACCAACCCTGCCGCCGTCTGCACCACGCGATCACGGATCGTTGGAATACCCAAGGGCCGTAGCTTGCCGTTGGGCTTGGGGATATAGACTCGTCTGATCGCTTGCGCTTGGTACTTCTTCTCCTTCAGCACTTGCGCCAGCTCACCGAGCCATCGCTCCATGCCGTACGTCTCGATGTCCTCGAACCGCTGCCCGTCCACACCTTCGGCGCCACCGTTCGCACGGCAGCGAGCGTAGGCGTGTACCAACACATCGGCTCGATACACCTTGTCGTACAGCGCATAGAAGCGAAAACCCGGCGTTTCCTTCGCTTTGGCATGTAACGCCGTCTGCAGCTTCTGAACGCTATCCGGAGTTGATAGGTTGCCCAATCTCCTGATCCTCGCCACGTCTTGCGTTGCCCTTGAACTGAGGCCCCTTCCCTCCACCGGCATTACCCGGCTTCAGCGGTACTACGAGCCTCTCCGCCACCCATCGCGCCCGGCCCGTCCCTCGCGGGCTGCCGGTTGATCCTCATGCTCGATCACGCGATCGGGCTTCCCGTGTTGCCTCGGCGTCCCTCTTGTATGCATGCCATCGCCACTATCCCGGCGGACTGTCCGAGTGCGTGCGTCGCTCGCTTCCCCAGACATCGCAGCCTTCCCCGAAAACGCGGGTCGGGTCGGCTTCCGCATCAGCCTTTTCGAGACCTGCTCGGCGTTCACTCACGTTACGGCCTGCATACTCGCCAGATCACCCAAGTGGTGACCCTACGTCGGAGGCTTCAGCCGCCTCTCCCTGTGCGGCTGCTCCGATTGCTACCGGCTGGAGCGACAGTTGCCGGGTGGGATTCGCACCCACTGGGACACCGTGCCTTTTCACGGCGCACCGCGTATCGTGCTTAGAACGCGCCGGCCCGCGCGAGGGTACGTCCGTCAGGACGCAACCGATCAGCGATCGCGCACGGCCCTTCAACGCACGCCGGTCGCCCAAGCCTCTCCGCCCTTCTCTTCCTCTCTCTTCACTCCTTCTTATCCGCCCTTCAGATCTTCGAATTGCTGCTTGCGGCCAACTCTTCAAACTGAGCCGCATGAAAAGGATCATCGATCCGGCGCTCCGCGGCATCCGCAAGCACAGCGTTCTCACGGAGATCGTGCTCATCGGGTTCGCCGCGCTCGCGTACGTGAGCAGCGCCGCCTTCGCGGCACCGTTCCAGGGTGAGCCGCGCACCGTGCGCGTGAGCTACGCCGATCTCGATCTGTCGAAGCGGAGCGACTCGGCGGCATTGACGCGTCGTCTGCACGCCGCCGCGGCCGAGGTATGTCGCACGCCGCCTACAGCGGCACGATCTCCAGCTCGTACGGCGCGCTCGCGTACGCCGCCGGCGCAGCGAGCGACGCGCACACGATGAGGGATTGCCAAGGCGTTGATTTCACTGCATCGTCTTAGCCGGCCGACGGTCGTGCGTGCAACACGCGAGGGGCGGCCTTTCGACGGACCGAGCGCCGGCATCGACCGGACGCGGGTTGAAGGTCCCTTGCGGGACGAGGATGATCCTGCGAACTGGCAGCGACTCTCGAGGAGACGACCATGGCTCTCTCTGGAAAATTCGCGCTGGTTACGGGCAGCTCGCGTGGAATCGGCCGAGGCATCGCGCTGAAGCTCGCTCGCGACGGAGCGCGCGTCGCGGTGAACTATCTGCGCAACAAGGATGCGGCCCAATCGACGCTGGAGCAGATCCGCGCAAGCGGTAGTGAAGGATTTCTGGCGCAGGCCGACGTCACCGACCCCGACGCCGTCGGCCATCTGCTCGAGCGCGTGCATCGCGAATTTGGCGCGCTGGACATCTTCGTCGCGAACGCTCGTCCCGAGTTGCCGGCGTTCTACGCCCCGCCGCTCGCGATCTCACTCGAGCAGTGGAGCGCGGCGTTCGATTCGCAGACCAGGGCGTTTCTCGTCTGCGCCCGCGAGGCCGCTCGGCTCCTGCGAGATAACGGCAGGATCATCGCGATCACCTACGCCGCGGGCAGCGTCACCGGCGGAATGCAACCCTGGGTCGGCATGGGTTCGGCCAAGGCCGCGCTCGAATCATTGGTGCGTTACTTCGCCGTCGCGGTCGCACGCCGCGGCGTCACCGTGAATGCGGTGAGCCCCGGCTGGACCGAAGACAGCGTTCTCAACAGCCTGCCGCCCGAAGCACAGAACTTCATTCGCCGCTGGCACGAATCGGGCTGGACACCGATGCGACGCCTCGGCACGCCTGCGGACATCGGCAACGCGGTGACACTGCTCTGCAGCGAGGAGGCCGGATGGATCACCGGCCAGACCATCCGCGCGGACGGCGGCGCCTCGCTGATGAATCCCGAGGTACCGCCGGAAATCCAGCTCGGCTGAGGGCGCAGCGCTAACGCGCTGCGATCGCGCCTGCCGGAACGGTGACGCGCGGTTTGCGTCCGAACGGCGCGATGCCGAGGGCGGTGTATATGTCTTCGGGGTACATCGCATCGCCGTTGCGCATGACCATACGGATCTGCCGGATCTCGCCGATGCTCTCGAGTGGATTGCCCGCGACGAGAATCAGGTCCGCAAGTTTGCCGGGCTCGATCGAGCCGACGTCCTGGTCCAGCCCGAGATAGCGGGCAACGTCGATCGTCGCGATCTGCAGTACTCTGGCGTTCGAGATGCCCGCCTTCGAATACGTCTCCAGCTCGCTGTGCAGCACGACGCCTGCGGCATCGTCCGTACCGGGAAGAATGCGAATGCCCTCGTCGTGCAGCAGCTTGATCATCGCGAGCAGCTTGTCCCAGGAGGCGCGGTAGAGCGCATCGTCGCCGGCTTTCATGTCGAGCAGCGGGGTCTTGCGCGAACGCTGGACCGCCGCCGGCATGTGCGCGAGCCACGGGGCGTCGGTCTCGGCTACCTTCCCGGCCCGGCCGAGCAGCATCTGTCCGAACGTCGCGACGGTCGGATCGATGGCCGTGTTGCGCTCCTTCATGAGCTTCACGAGCCGCTTCACAGGCTCGCTCGCGAGATCCACCTTGCCGATCCGCTCGCCCAGCGCGGTGAAGCGGAACGGCGTGCGCGTGTCCTCCTTCGCGGTGTCGATCACGAGGCTCAGCATGAGCTGGTTGATGTGCGTGATCTCGTCGTAGCCGTCGCGAATCGCGCGCTCGGAGCTCATGAACGCCGGTACGTGTCCCATGACGTTGAGACCGAGGCGATGCGCCTCGACGGCGAGCGGCGCCACCCAATCGGGCGTCATCGAGTTGTAGATCTTGATGCCGCGGAAGCCGTGATCGGCGTACCACCGCACCTTTTCCAGCGCGAGTGGCAGGCGGTCCACCACGAAGCCGCCTCGGGCAGAAAACGGCGTGCGCCCCTCGATGAAGCCCTGGCGAAGAATGCGCGGGCCCATGATTTCACCGGAATCGATCTGCGAGGTGAGCTCGAGCAGCACCTGGTTATCGTTGCCGGGATCGCGCACGGTGGTAACGCCGGCGGCGAGGTGTTGCGGAGCGGCCCACGACCACATGTGCGCATGCACGTCCATCAGGCCCGGAAGGAGCGTTCCGCCCTCGCCGTCGACGACTACGACGTCGGCTGGCGGTTCGGCGTCCGCGCGTACGCTGCTGATGCGATCGCGGAACACGACGACGGTCGTCGGCTCGCCGAGAGATCCGGCCTTGCTGTCGAACACGCGGACGTTGCGGATATAAATGGGGCTGTCGTAGCGGTGCACGTGCTGCGCGCTCAGGCGCTGCAGGTACTCACGCTGCAGGGACTGGGCGAGCGTCGAGAGCGATTCGAACTCCGCTCCGCGTCCTTCGGGCAGCACGACCCAGCCGGCGTCGACGAAAGCAAAGACGCTTCGATCGGGTCTCAGCAGGATGAGCTCGGGCTCGGAGTTGATGCCCCAGAGCGCGTAAGCGATCACCGGTTGCGCCGTATCGCCGGTGCCGACCGTGAGTTCCTTCAGTTTCTCGGCGCGAAGCGAGCCCGCGGGCAGAGCGTCCACCTTCTGATCGGCGTCGTCGAGCAACGCGCGCAGCGCGAGCGCATACGCCCACGGGCTCGAATCGTTCGCGACGTAGAATTTTGGCGTATCGAACCGAGCACTGCCGGCGTCGTTCAGACTCTTCCAGCGCGCGCTCTTGCCGCGTACGGCGAACTCTTCACGCACGGGCGCCCCGAACCACGCCCTGCCTTCCACGCTCCACTCGACCGGAAGGCCGTTGGCACCGATCCGCACTCTTTCCCTGAGCTTTGAGCCCCGGCCGTTGTCATCGACCGCGTAGTCGACTGAGACGCGATCACCGTCGGTTGTCGCGACGACGTGCCCCACTTTCTCCGCGTTCGAGAAGACCTCGAAGCGCTGTTCCTGGGCAGCCGCGGGCGCAGCAGATGCCACACCCACGAGGCCGATGACCATCGCGATACGAGCACGCAGCATGACAACCTCCACTCTATTCATGTCGTTTGAGGCCTGAATGCAGTGGCGCAAATGCACGGTAACTTCTCTATCGATCCGCTGAAATGCGTCTCCGCCCGCTCGAATCCCGCCGCGGACAACGCATCCGCAAGGCGTGCGCCCTCGGCCTGTGCCGTGGCGCCGCGAGGTCTCTGCTGCGCAGCGAGCGCGATGCGGCCGCCCGGCGTCATGCGAGCGCGCAGCACATTGAGGATCAACGCCAGATTCGATTCAAATGGAGTGGTATCCGCGACGAGCACTCTGTCGAACGCCACGTCGAAGCGAGGGATTGCCGCGATTTCCGCGCATACGAGCGTGACGCGCCCGGTGCGCAGGTGCCGGCGCAGGCGCCGGCAGGCCACTTCCAGCATCCGCTTCGATGGATCGATGCCGACGACGCGGCCCTCTGTCGCGTGCGCCGCCAGAAGATCGGTCGCGAAACCCGAGCCGAAACCCGCGTCCAGCACGTCATCCTTCGGCTGCACGTCCAGTAGCGAGACGAGCCAGCGTACGCGAGCCCGATGCGAAGGCCGATAGAACGCGAGCCACGCAGCGAGATGCGACGGATTCATGGCGCTGCGAGCGCAAGGGTCGCGGCATCGTTCCGCAGCGGCATGTCTAGTCCCGCACGTCTGCGGCGACGATGAGCCCGGCCTCGACCCACCCGCGCAGCCACGCCGCGGCCTGTACCGCCGCATGCCGCTCGTCCGCATCCGCGTCCGCGCACAGCGCATCGCAGAGCTGCCCGAAGTTGCTGCCGTAGCGGCTGAGCGCGATCGCGCGCGATTCCGCCTCATCCAGCGAGCGGAAGCGCACCGTGAGCTCCTGGCGCCAGATCAGCCACGCCTGCGGAGCGGCGAGCGCTTCCGCCGCGGGCCGCGGCGCATCGCTCGTCAGCGCTTTCCAGATCTCCGGAGCGTTCCAGCCGAGCGCAAGCACGCGCACGGACGGGTGCCATCCGAACCGCAGCTGCGCCCAGCGCTCCGGCGAGAAGGCGGCGAGCACGTCCGCATCGATCGGGACTGATTCGGCCGCGTCGAACGCCTCGCTCATGGCCCATTCCCAACGCGCGAGCTCCGCGAGCACCGGCACCTCCGCATATCGCGCCTCGACTGCGAGAAACTCGGCGAGGACATCGCCGTACCACCGGATCGAGAAGGATCGCGACTCGTGCGTGCGGATGTAGTCGCTCGCGAGCGCCGCGAAACCCGCCTCGCCGAGCAGCTTTGCGAGAGCCGGATGATTGGCCGCGAGCGCCTCGGTCAGGCGAGCACGATAGGCATTGCCGTATATCGCGAGCCGCGTCGCAACCGGAACACGCTCGGTGCCGACGACGTGCGCTTCGATCGCATCGGCGCCGTGCAGCAGATACGCCTGCAGGCGCTGCTGGAGAGTAGCAAGTAACGGCATGAGTGCGATCCGCTCACGCTGCTCGCGCGAGCGCGCGATCGGCGAGGTGGCGCGCCTCGTCGAGCTCGGCGAGCAGCTCGTGGAGCGGCGGGATGTTTCCGTCGCGCTCGATCATCGTCGCGACGGGCCCGAAGCGCTGCACGGCCGCCTCGTAGAGCGACCACACCGGATCGGCCACGGGTTGATCGTGGGTGTCGATGAGATATTCGCCGCAGTCCTCATGGCCCGCGAGATGCATCTGCTGCACGCGATCGACCGGTATCGCATCGAGATAGGCGAACGCATCGATCTCGTGATTGACGCTGCTCACGTACACGTTGTTTACGTCGAGCAGCAGCAGGCAGTCGGCTTCCTCCGCAACCGCGCGCACGAACTCCCATTCGGTGAGCGCGGATGCGCGAAAGCTCACGTAGCTCGAAACGTTCTCGAGGAGGATGCGCCGGCCGAGCACCTCCTGCACGGTGCGCACGCGCCGGGCGACGTGTCGTACGGCCTCCTCGGTGTACGGCAGCGGCAACAGGTCGTGCGTATTCCGGCCCGCGATGCCCGTCCAGCAGAGGTGATCGGAAATCCACGCCGGCTCGATGCGCGCCGCGAGCGTCTTCAGCTGCGCGAGATACGCGCGATCAAGGGGCGCGGTGCTGCCGATCGAGAGCGATACGCCGTGCAGCGCCACCGGGTAGCGCTCGCGGATGCGCGCCAGATAGTGCAGCGGCTTGCCGCCGGGGACGAGATAGTTCTCGGTGAGCGCCTCGAACCAGTCGACGGCCGGACGCTCGGCGAGAATCGTCTCGTAGTGGTCGACTCGCAGGCCGAGTCCGAACCCGAGGGACGGATGCAGCGGCTCGGCCATGCGAGTGGACGCGTGTTCTGCTCGGCTTATTTCGCCTTCTCCGGCTGCTTCGCCTTTTCGGCCTGCTTGGCCTTGGCAGCATCGCACTCGGCCTTGGTGAGCTCGATCCACCCCTGGCCGGCGCACCCATTCTGGCCCGAGCAGGCGTTCTTGGCCGAGTTGCAGGCCGATTGCCCCTTGCAGGCGTTCACGCCTTCGCACTTCACCTTCGCCTCGTCCGCCGCCGAAACCGTGCCGGCGCCGGCCGAGAACAACGCGGCCGCGGCAGCAGCCAGCGCGACGGTGGAAAACTTGCGATTCTTCATTCGATTTCTCCGGAATTTGGTAAGCGACGCGGAATTCTAGCGGATCGGCCCGGACGGCTGACGACTTAGACGGCTGACGGCCGGACAAGACGTCAAGTCGCGCACCCGTCTGCGCTCTTCTTCCTCTTCCATCTTCTCCTACCCGTCAACCCCTCATCCAGTGTCGCCACCCGTCGACACCTGGACAAAAAACGCGGTTCGATTCCGGGACGCCTCCGGTAAACTTGGTCGGTTCTGCGGCAGGTCAAACCTGCCGCCCATTCATCGAGCTCCTTACCTCAGTGCGAGAGGCATGACCGACGCGATCGTGGTGCGCGGCGCGCGCCAGAACAATCTGAAGAATCTGACGCTCGAGATCCCGCTCAACGAGCTCGTGGTCGTCACGGGCGTGTCGGGCTCGGGCAAGTCCTCGCTCGTCTTCGACACCCTGTACGCGGAAGGCCAGCGCCGCTACGTCGAGACGTTCTCGCCGTACGCGCGGCAGTTCCTCGATCGCATGGACAAACCGCAGGTGGATCGCATCGAGGGCATCCCGCCTGCAATCGCCATCGACCAGACGAATCCCGTGCGCACGTCGCGCTCGACCGTGGGCACGATGACGGAGCTCAACGATCACCTGAAGCTGCTTTTCGCCCGCACCGCGACGCTGTTCTGCGAGTGCTGCGGCAAGCCGGTGAAACGCGACACCGCGGAAAGCATCTACGCCGACATGACCGAGCGGGCCGTGGCTTCAGCCGATCCGCGCGTCCTCGTGTGCTTTCCGGTGCCGGTGCCGAAGAACTTCAGGGAAAGCGAAGTGCGCGAGCTGCTCGCTAAGCAGGGCTACACACGCTTCCTCGAGCCGGCTCCGGCGAAGAACGGCGCCAAACCCCGGTCGAAGGCCGCGAGCGCTCCCAAGGTGCTCGAGGTGGTGCAGGACCGCCTGCGCGTCGGCAATGCCGAGCGCGGCCGCACGCTCGAATCGCTCGAAGGCGCGCTGCGCGTCGGGCGCGGGCGCGTCAACGTGCACGTCGTCGACGATTCCGATCCGCCGCAGGTACGCGCGACGTGGCGCTATTCGAGCGAGCTGCATTGCGCCGAGTGCGACATCGCGTATCGCGAGCCGAATCCGAGCATGTTCTCCTTCAACTCCCCGGTGGGGGCGTGCGAGACCTGCCGCGGCTTCGGCCGCAGGATCGGCATCGACTACGGCCTCGTCATTCCGGACGAGAGCAAGAGTCTCGCGGGCGGCGCGATCAAGCCGTGGCAGACCGACTCCTACTCCGAGTGCCAGGATGATCTCGAGAAGTACGCGCAGAAGCGCGGCATTCCGCTCGATGTGCCGTGGCGCCAGCTCAGTGCCGATCAACAGCGCTGGGTGATCGAGGGCGAAGGACCGTGGGAAAAGAAGGTCTGGTACGGCGCGAAGCGTTTCTTCGCCTGGCTCGAATCCCGGGCCTACAAGATGCACGTGCGCGTGCTGCTGTCCCGGTATCGCGCGTACACGCCGTGCGATGCGTGCGACGGTGCGCGCCTGAAGACGGAGGCGCTGCTGTGGCGCGTGGGCAGCCGCGAGCTCGCTGATTCGGTGCTCGATCCGGCGCGGCGCTTCCGGCCGCACGGCGCGAAGTGGAGCGACGAGGTCTCGCGCACGTTGCCCGGCCTCACCGTGCACGATGTCATGCTCCTGTCGATCGAGCGCGCGTACCGCTTCTTCCGGGACCTGCGGCTGCCTCGGCCGCTCGATGAGGCCACCGATCTGCTGCTCGGCGAGATCCGCGCGCGCTTCGCCTATCTCGTGGACGTCGGCCTCGGTTATCTCACGCTCGATCGACAGTCGCGCACGCTCTCCGGCGGCGAAGTGCAGCGCATCAATCTGACGACCGCCCTCGGCACTTCGCTCGTCAACACCTTGTTCGTGCTCGATGAGCCTTCGATCGGCCTGCACCCGCGCGACATGCGGCGCGTCATCGCGGTGATGCAGCGGCTGCGCGATGCGGGCAACTCGCTCGTCGTCGTCGAGCACGATCCGCAGATCATGCTCGAGGCCGACCGCATCCTCGACATGGGTCCGGGCGCGGGCGAGCGTGGCGGAGAGATCGTGTGCTTCGGTACGCCGGACGAGGTGCGGCGCGCCCCGCGCTCGCTCACGGGCGATTATCTGAGCGGCAGGAAGAAGGTCGGCCGCACCCCTCACCCGCCTTCGGCACCCTCTCCGCGCTTTGCGGGGAGAGGGTTGGGTGAGGGGGTAGTCGTCTTCGCCGAAGCGCGCTCGAATCGCTGGCTGGAGTTGCGCGGCGCGCGCCAGCACAACCTCAAAGGCATCGACGTCCGCATTCCCCTCAAGCGGCTGGTGTGCGTGACCGGGGTGTCGGGCTCGGGCAAGTCCACACTCGTCGAGGACATCCTGCATCCGGCGCTGCTGAAGTACCTCGGCAGGCCGACGGAAGCGCCGGGCGAATTCGACGGGCTGCGCGGCGCGGAGCTCGTGGACGACGTCGTCATGGTCGATCAGACGCCGATCGGCCGCACCACCCGCTCGAATCCGGCGAGTTACGTCGGCGCCTTCGACTGCATCCGCGAGCTCTTCGCGGGAGAGCCTTCGGCGCAGGAGCGCAAGTACACGGCCGGCACGTTCAGCTTCAACTCCGGCAACGGCCGCTGCCCGACCTGCAGCGGCAACGGCTTCGAGCACGTCGAAATGCAGTTTCTGTCCGACGTGTACCTTCGGTGTCCTGACTGCAACGGCCGCCGCTATCGCGACGAGGTGCTGGACATCCGCCGCGAGGGCGCGAACGGCGTGCGCGCGAGCATCGCGGACGTGCTCGCCATGACGGTGACCGAAGCGCTCGCGTTCTTCGCCGATGCGCGCGAAGTCATCGCGCGGCTCGCGCCGCTCGGCGACGTGGGGCTCGACTACGTGAAGCTCGGGCAACCCGTACCGACGCTCTCGGGCGGCGAAGCGCAGCGGCTGAAGCTCGCGGGACATCTCGCGACCGCCGCCGCGGCGAGCGCGAAACTAAACGATCGCATCGCCGCGGCCGCGAGCGTGAACGGCAAGCTGTTCCTGTTCGACGAGCCGACCACCGGCCTGCATTTCGAAGACGTGGCGAAGCTGCTCGGCGCGTTCCGCAAGCTCCTGAGCGCCGGGCATTCGGTGCTCGTGATCGAGCACAACCTCGACATCGTGCGCGCGGCCAACTGGGTCATCGACCTCGGCCCCGAAGGCGGCGAGCGCGGCGGGGACATCGTCGCCGTCGGCACGCCCGGCGAGGTGAAGCGCAACGAACGCTCGTTCACAGGCCGTGCGCTCATCGCGTACGAGCAGGCGCTGGAGGCCGGCGCAGCTGCGCTGCCGGCGGTGGCGGAGCCCCCCTCACCCGCCTTCGGCACCACCCCCCTCACCCTTCCCTCTCCCCCGCTTGCGGGGGAGAGGGTGCCGAAGGCGGGTGAGGGGGGTGCCGTCGTCATCCACAAGGCGCGCGAGCACAACCTCAAGAACATCGATGTGCAGATCCCGCGCGACCAGTTCACGGTGATCACGGGCGTGTCGGGCTCCGGCAAATCGACGCTCGCGTTCGACATCCTCTTCAACGAGGGCCAGCGCCGCTATCTCGAATCCCTCAATGCCTACGCGCGGCAGTTCGTGCAGCCGTCGGCCCGGCCCGATGTCGATGCGATCTTCGGCATTCCGCCGACGGTCGCAATCGAGCAGCGCACGAGCCGGGGCGGGCGCAAGAGCACGGTGGCGACCCTTACCGAGATCTATCACTTCCTGCGGCTGCTCTACATGAAGCTCGGCACGCAGTTCTGCCCGGATTGCGAGGTGCCGATCGAGCCGCAGAGCGCGGCGTCGATCGCGGCACGGCTGCTGCGCGACTATCGCGGGCGAAGCATCAAGCTCCTCGCGCCGCTCGTCGTCGCGCGCAAGGGCTATTACACGGATCTCGCGAAGTGGGCGGCAAAAAAAGGCTACAAGACCCTGCGCGTGGATGGCGTAAGCACTCCGACGAAGGGCTGGCCGCGCCTGTCGCGCTTCAAGGAAGACACGATCGAGCTGCCGGTCGCCGACGTCGAAGTCTCGGCGAAGAACGACGCACTGTTGCACCAGTCGCTGAACCGGGCTCTCGATTACGGTAAGGGTGTAGTACATGCACTCGTCGAACGTGAAACCAAAGTGGCGGTATTTTCGACGAAACGCGCCTGCCCCTCGTGCGGCACCAGCTTCGCCGAGCTCGATCCGCGCCTGTTCTCGTTCAACTCGAAGCACGGCTGGTGCGAGAGCTGCTACGGCACCGGGCTCGAGATCAGCGGCTTTGACGAGGAGCAGAGCGGCGAGGAGATCTGGTGGAACCAGTGGTACGAGCGCGAGCCGACGCCGTGCCCGGACTGCGAGGGCCGGCGGCTCAATCCGATCGCGCTCAACGTCCGCTTCCGCGATCGCTCCATCGCGGCGCTCACCGCCGAGCCCGTCGGCCGCGCGGCGGAGTTCTTCGCGAAGCTGCGCCTCGCGCCGCGCGAGAAGGAGATCGCGCGCGACCTGCTCGCCGAGGTTCGCGGACGCCTGAAGTTCCTCGAGCGCGTGGGGCTCGGCTATCTCACGCTGGACCGTGCCGCGCCCACCCTCTCCGGTGGTGAAGCGCAGCGCATCCGCCTCGCGGCACAGCTCGGCTCGAATCTGCAGGGTGTGTGCTATGTGCTCGATGAGCCGACGATCGGCCTGCATCCGCGCGACAACGAGATCCTGCTCGACTCGCTCGCGGAGCTCTCCGGGCAGCGCAACACGCTCGTCGTCGTCGAGCATGACGAGGAGACGATCCGCCGCGCCGATCACGTGCTCGACCTCGGGCCGGGCGCCGGCGTGCGCGGCGGTGAAGTCGTCGGCGAAGGCACGGTGAAGGACCTCATGCGGAACGAGCGCTCGATCACCGGGCGCTTCCTGCGCCATCCGCTGCAGCATCCGGCGACACCGTATCGCCCCGTCGGCCCGGGCGCCGAAGCGTTGCACCTCGAGGCGATCGATCTGCACAACATCCGCGGCATCGACGTGCGCGTGCCGCTTGGCCGTCTCGTCGTGGTGACCGGCGTGTCGGGATCCGGAAAATCCACGGTCGCGCGCGATGTGCTCTATACCAACCTGCGGCGCCTGGTCACCAACGGAACCCCCAAGCGCAGCGGCAACGGTCGTGCCGCGGCGATCGGCTGTCGCGCCGTGCGCGGCGCCGAGCATCTCGATCGCGTGCTCGAGGTCGATCAGACGCCGATCGGCAAGACGCCCCGCTCCTGTCCCGCGACGTACGTCGGCTTCTGGGACGACATCCGTCGCATTTTCGCAGGCACCACCGAAGCGCGCATTCGCGGCTACACGACGAGCCGCTTCTCGTTCAACACTTCCGGCGGCCGCTGCGATGCGTGCGAGGGCCAGGGCGTGAAGACGATCGAGATGAGCTTCCTGCCCGACGTGAAAGTCACGTGCGACGTGTGCGCCGGCCGGCGCTTCAACGGCGAGACGCTGTCCGTGCTCTGGCGCGAAAAGAGCATTGCGGACGTGCTCGCGATGAACGTCGACGACGCGGTCGGGTTCTTCGCTGCGCACCCGCGCGTGCATCGCTGCCTCAAGCTGCTGCAGGACGTCGGCCTCGGTTATCTGACACTCGGCCAGCCGAGCCCCACGCTCTCGGGCGGGGAGGCACAGCGCATCAAGCTCGTCACCGAGCTCTCGAAAGCCCCCTCACCCGCCTCCGGCACCCTCTCCCCCGCAAGCGGGGGAGAGGGAAGGGTGAGGGGGACCAAGCGCACGCTGTACGTGCTCGATGAACCGACGGTCGGGCTTCACATGGCCGACGTCGAGAAGCTCACCCACGTGCTGCACCGGCTCGTGGATGCGGGCAACAGCGTCGTCGTGGTGGAGCACAACCTCGATGTGATGGCGGAGGCCGACTGGATCATCGACCTCGGCCCCGACGGCGGCGATGGGGGCGGCCGTATCGTGGGGCAGGGCCCGCCGGCCGAGATCGCGCGCCGCAGCTCGCGTTCGCACACCGGCCGGGCGCTGGAGCCGTTTCTGCGCGAGCGCACTCGCGCTCCCGCAGAAGGCTACAGGCTACGGGCTACAGGCTAGAGGCCGGAAGGCTATCGCCAGCGCGGACGGATATATTCTTCCCGGTAGCCTGTAGCCTGTAGCCCGTCTTGAACACCACTCCGGATCCTGTCGGCACCCTCGATGTCGCGCTGGCCCATGCCGCGCGATTGCTGAAGAGCGCCCCGTTACTCGCCGCCGAGCAGGCGGACGAGATCCTGAAGGCCGTCCCGAACCATGTGCAGGCGATGCTCGTGCGCGGCCTCGCCCTCGGTGCTTCCGGCCAGGGAGAAGCTGCGGTCGCCGCGTTGCGTCGCGCCGTCGAGCTGAATCCCGACATGCCCGACGCCTGGCGCGCCCTCGGCGACCATCTGACGGCGATGGGCGATACCGAGGGTGCCGATGCGGCCTACGCGCGACACATCAAGGCTTCGATCCAGGATCCGCGTCTCATGCAGGCCGCCGCGGCCCTGTGCGACAACCGCATAGCAGTCGCGGAGGCGCTATTGCGAGAGCACCTGAAGGCGCATCCGACGGACGTTGCCGCGATCCGCATGCTGGCCGAGGTTGCCGCGCGACTGGGCCGCTATGGCGATGCGGAGAATCTCCTGTCGCGATGCCTCGAGCTCGCGCCCAGCTTCGCGGCGGCGCGCCACAACTACGCGTTCGTGCTGCATCGGGCAGGCAAGCCCGCGGAGGCGCTTACAGAGATCGACAGGTTGCTCGTGGGCGAGCCTCGAAATCCGGGTTTCCGCTCCCTCAAGGCGGCGATCCTCGCGAGAGTCGGCGATGTTTCGCAGTCGATCGAGCTGTACGCGGGATTGCTCGCGGAGTATCCGGGCCACGCCAAGGCGTGGATGAGCTACGGCCATGCGCTGAAGACCGCTGGAGATCAGCAGGAGTGCATCGACGCTTACCGGCGCACGCTGGAGCTCGCGCCGCACCTCGGTGAAGCCTGGTGGAGTCTCGCGAACCTGAAGATCTTCCGCTTCACACCGGCCGATCTCGAGGAGATGCGCCGGCAGCTCGCGCGCGACGACCTCACGGTGGAAGACCGGTTCCACTTCCATTTCGCGGCGGGCAAGGCGCTGGAAGATGCGGGCCAATACGAGGCTTCGTTCGAACACTATCGGCAGGGCAACGCCCTCCGGCGCGAGACGATCCACTATGACGCCGCGGAGAACGCTGCCCACGTGCGCCGATCGAAGGCGCTCTTTACGCCGGAGTTTTTCGCTGCGCGAGCGGAGACGGGGTGCAGGGCGCGCGATCCCATTTTCATCGTCGGCCTGCCGCGCTCGGGCTCGACCTTGCTCGAACAGATTCTGGCGAGCCATCCGCAGGTCGAAGGCACTCAGGAGCTGCCCGACATCGTCGGCATTGCGAGAAGGCTCGGCGGCAAGAAAACCAGGCCGGACGTCTCGCGCTATCCCGAGGCGCTCGCATCGCTGAGCGCGGATGAGTTGCGGGCGCTCGGCGAGCAGTACCTGGACCTGACCCGGATCCAGCGCAAGACGGGAGCGCCGCTCTTCATCGACAAGATGCCGAACAACTGGGCGCACGTCGGGATGATCCACCTCATCCTGCCGAACGCGCGGATCATCGACGCGCGCCGCCATCCGATGGCCTGCTGCTTCTCGGGGTTCAAGCAGCACTTCGCCCGCGGGCAGCACTTCACTTACGGCCTCGAGGAAATCGGGCGCTACTACCGCGACTACGTCGAGCTCATGGTGCACTTCGAACGCGTGCTGCCGGGCCGCGTACACCTCGTGATCTACGAGCAGCTCGTCGAGAACCTCGAGCTGGAGGTGCGCCGGCTCCTTGACTATTGCGGCCTGCCCTTCGACGGGCGCTGCCTGCGCTACTACGAGAACGACCGCGCCGTGCGCACCGCGAGCTCCGAGCAGGTGCGCAGGCCGATCTTCCGGGAGGGGGTCGACCACTGGCGACATTACGAGCCTTGGCTCGGTCAGTTGAAGGACGCGCTGGGACCGGCATTGACGTTTTATCCCAACAACCCGCCTTGGGGAGTTTCTAAGCAGTAGCGGCCGGACGTAGACTTAGCGCCACGGTCTGGGGAGGTCGTCATGACACGTTCTAGGAAACGCAAGCTGCGACGTGCAGCGTTGATGGGAATGCCGGTGGCCTCGACGATGCTCGGGGCGGCGGCGCCTTCGTTCGCACAGGAACCACAAGCCGGTCGGCTCGAAGAAGTGGTCATCACCGCGCAGAAGCGCTCCGAGAACCTGCAGGACGTGCCGATCAGCGTAACCGCCCTCGGGAACCAGAAGCTCGAAGAGCTCCATGTTGCGGACTTCGAGGATTACGCCAAGTACCTGCCTAGCCTCACTTACGTGACCGGCGGTCCCGGGTTCTCGCGGGTCTTCTTCCGCGGCGTGAACAGCGGCGACAACGGCAATCATTCCGGGCCGCAGCCGAGCGTCGGCATCTATCTCGATGAGCAACCGATCACCACGATCCAGGGCGCGCTCGATCTGCACGTCTATGACATGGCACGCATCGAAGCCCTCGCCGGGCCACAGGGCACGCTCTATGGCGCGAGCTCACAGGCCGGAACCATCCGCTACATCACGAACAAACCTGATCCGAGCGGGTTCGATGCCGGCTACGACCTCGAAGGCAACTTCGTGGACGGGGAAGGCGGCTATGTCGCCGAAGGCTTCTTCAACGTGCCGCTCGGCGAGCGGGCGGCCATCCGGCTCGTCGGCTGGACCAAGCGAGATGCGCCCTATATCAGTAATGTCACCGGCACGCGTACCTACCCGACACCCGGCAGCACGATCAGCAACGCAAATCGTGCGGAAGAGGACTACAACGACGTCGAAACTCACGGTGCGCGTGCGGCGCTGCGCATCGATCTCAACGATTCCTGGACGGTTACACCGGTGCTGATGGGCCAGGAGCAGAAAGCCAACGGCGCGTTCGCCTACGATCCGAGCGTCGGCGATCTCGCCGTGACGCGCTTCCGCCCGGAGAAGTCGAAGGATCGCTGGGGACAGGCGGCCCTCACCGTCGAGGGCAAGCTCGCGAATCTCGATCTGGTGTACGCCGGCGCGTACCTCAACCGCAAGGACGAGACTGAATCGGACTACTCCGACTACACGTACTTCTACGACGTGCTGTTCGGCTACGCCGCCTACTGGCCGGACGACTCCGGCACGCTGCTGACCGATCCGTCGCAGTACATCCAGGGCAAGGATCGCTACAAGCGGCACAGCCATGAGCTGCGCCTGTCATCTCCGGCCGACCAGCGCGTACGGTTCGTGACCGGCCTCTTCTTCCAGCGCCAGCAGCACGGTATCCAGCAGCGCTACAAGATCGACGACCTCATCGCCGACTACGAGGTGACGGGCTGGAGCGACACGATCTGGCTCACCGAGCAGGAACGCGTGGATCGCGACTACGCGATCTTCGGCGAGGTGAGTTTCGATCTCACCGAAAAGCTTGCGGCTACGGTCGGCGCGCGCGCATTCAAAGCGGAGAACTCGCTCGAAGGCTTCTTCGGCTTCGCCGACGATTACAGCGGCAGCGGCACGAACGGCGAGACATTGTGCAGCCTCAATGCCGGAGACGCGCGCTTCGATACGTCGAGCTGGGTACCTTACACCTCGGTCGAAACGGCGCCCTGCCAGAACCTCGACAGGGCAGTCGAGGAGGAGGACGTGACGCCGAAGGTCAACCTGACCTATCGGTTCGACGACGATCGGATGGCGTACGTCACGTTCTCGGAGGGCTTCCGGCCCGGCGGCGTCAACCGGCGCGGGACGTTTCCGCCGTACGACGCCGACTTCCTCACGAATTACGAGATCGGCTGGAAGACGACGTTGGCGAATAACCGTGTTCGGTTCAACGGCGCGCTGTTCTGGCTCGACTGGAGCGACTTTCAGTACTCGTTCCTGGGCCTGAACGGACTCACCAATATCGTCAACGCAGGTGGCGCGACCATCCGCGGCGTGGAAACGGACTTCGACTGGGCAGCCACCGAGAACTTCCTGCTCTCGGGCGGCCTGTCGGTCCTCGAAGGCGAGCTCGACGGGGACTTCTGCGAGCGGCTCTTTGACAACAACGACGTGCCAATAACCATCGACCGCTGTCGCACTGACTTCCCCGAGGACTTCGCGCCCGACGGCTCGAAGCTGCCGGTCGTTCCGAACTACAAGGCCAATCTCACCGGGCGGTACAGTTTCCCGCTCGGCGCCAACAAGGCGTTCGTGCAGGGCTCCTTCGTCTACCAGGACGACACTCGCTCCGCGCTCCTGCCTGCCGATGAGGCTGTCATCGGGCACAACGATGCGTACGGCATCGCGGACTTCTCGGCGGGTCTCGGCAACGAGCGCTTCACGGTGGCGCTGTTCGTCAACAACGCGTTCGACGAGCGGGCGGACATCACCCGCTTCACGCAGTGCGATGAACAGATCTGCGGAAGGGCGTACATCATCACGAACCAACCCCGCACGTACGGCATCAAGTTCGGCCAGAAGTTCTAAGTCGGGATCGGTGGCGCACGACCTCGTCTGCTGGAAGTGCGGCAGCTCGCTCGCGGAGCTGACGCTGCCGCTGCGGCGGCTCGAGGAGTGCCCGAAATGCCGGGCCGAGCTGCACGTGTGCCGCATGTGCGTGGAGTACGACACGCGCGTCGCGAAGCATTGCCGGGAACCCACCGCCGAAGAAGTGCGCGACAAGACCGCGGCGAACTTCTGCGATCACTTCAAACCCCGCCCGGCCGCCTACACGCCGCCGAACACCGCCGAGGTCGCCAAGGTTCGTTCCGAGCTGGACAAGCTCTTCGGCAAGGGCTGAGAAAAAAAACCGGCGGGCCGAAGCCCGCCGGCGCAAGTAGCTGGCGAAACGATCAGAACCGCACGTTCACTCCGAGCGCGTACATGCGCCCGAGCGTGTCGTACGTGCTCGGGAACGTGTTGCCGGAGTTGGAGCCCGTATCGGCCGCCTCGTTGCCGACGACGGGCGGGTCCTCGTTCAGCAGGTTCGTGATGCCCGCGCTCACCGTGACGTTTCCGAAGAGTTGGTAGCCTCCGTAGAGGTCGAAGTAATCGTAGGAGTCGATCTGCTGGAACGCCGGGAAGGTATTCGCCTTCTCCACCACTTCCCTCTCGACGGATCCCACGTGTCTCCAGAGGAGAGAGGCCTGGAAGTCCCGGTAGTCCCAGGTGGTCCGCTGGATCCAGCGGATCTCGGGCTTCGGTCCTTCGCAGCTCGTACCGTAACGGCCCAGGCAGTCGAGCACCGGCAGCACGCTGTCGCTCTGGCGTTCGTGCGTGAGGTACTTGTTCACGTTCCCCATGAACGCCAGGCTGCCGAATCGCTCGGTATCGACCCTGAACGAGAAGCCGAGCTCGATCCCCTCGGCATGGATGTTCTCGAGATTGGTCGTGAACGTCTCGAGGCCCGACCCCGGCAGCGACAGGCCGCCGCCGATACGACGGACCTTGGCGCACTCGCTCGCCAGACCCACCACGTAGCACGCATCGAGGATTTCCTGCGCGCGAAACTCGTCGATGTAGTCATCGATGTCGATGTCGTAGTAGTCGAGCGAGATGACCGCGTTGCGGATCGCTCCGCCCAGATCCGGCGTGAAGACGACGCCGACCGTCAAGGTGTCGGCAGCCTCCGGCGCCGGCAGGTTGGCGAGATCGGTGCCGCTGAAGGTGTTGATCTGACCGGAAGCGATGTCCTCGACCGTGCCGACCTGCGCGTCCAGCATGCCGGTCGAGAGGCAACGGGCGCGCAGCGTGGCGTCGATGTTCGCGGCGTTGGCCACGGAGCACGGATCGAGCGTCGCGTTGTCGAGGAACGTCGTCTGCGGCGCCGCGAGCTCGCCGACGTTCGGCGCGCGCGCAGCTTTCTGGAACATCGCCCGGAACAGCACGGGCTCCGCCATCCTCCAGTTGACGCCGTACTTGTACGTTTCGTCGGTGCCCGTGAGGCTGTAGTCGGAGTACCGATACCCGAGCTCGAGGTCCACCGACTGCAGGAACGGCACGCCGGAAACGAGCGGCACGACAGCTTCGCCGAACACCTCGTTGACGTCGTAGCCGCCCTCGATCGGGAGGACGTTGCCGCCGGCACCGCCGAGGCAGCTCGCCGGGGCCAGCTTCAGGCATTCATCCGGAGTCGTCTGGGCCGTCTCCTCGCGGTACTCGACGCCGAAGCTCACCGCGAGCGGAGTCGCTGCCGACGGTATCTGCAGCGCGTTCACCGGTCCGCTGACCGAAGCGTTTGCGATCTGCTGCTGGTAGCTCTGCTGCTCGAGCGCTGTGGCGCTCGAGTAGGCGGCCATCGCGTCGGTGATCGACCCGGCGCCGCCGAACAGATCGATCGGCACACAGCCGGCTGCGGAGGGGTTTCGGCAGGTCGTCGTGCTGACTGCATCGACCGCGTTGGCGAGGTTGGCGAGGTTCGTGTAGCCGGAGTTCGTGTTCGTCCGATCCGACTCACCGTAGGAGAACGATACGTCGTACTCCCAGTCGCCGACGATTGCGCCGGCCTGGCCCAGCAGGAGCTGGAAGGCGTTGTTGTCGTACGAGGTCGCGCGCTCGCCGAATTCGACCGTGCGGCGCCGATAGGCGATCAGAAGATCGTCCGCTCCATCGACCGAGCCGTTGCCGTTCAGATCGCGCCAGTTGAAGAACGCCGTGGGGTCACCGGGGTCGGCCTGAAAGACGGTGCCTGCCGCACGCCCGGTTTCGGCCGCCGAGAGGATCACGGCCCGCTGCTGGGCGCTGATGAACGGGTTCGCCACCGGCGTCCAGAGGGGATCGGCGAACAGTCCCGACGGCGCGACCTGTTGCGCCACATTCACGCTGCCATACGAGAAGCGCGCGTACGGTTCCGCGTGCTCGTTCAGCTCG
Source organism: Gammaproteobacteria bacterium (assembly GCA_052389755.1). Taxonomy (GTDB): domain Bacteria; phylum Pseudomonadota; class Gammaproteobacteria; order Steroidobacterales; family Steroidobacteraceae; genus JBQTHP01. The sequence goes on along the minus strand of JBQTHP010000239.1, from coordinate 6,606 downwards.
AAGCGTCCCATCACCATGCCGCCGAAGCGCTCCTGCGGCGTCTGGTAATAATTGAACGGGTTGAAGTTGAAGACGTTGCAATCGGCTCCGAGCGTGCGGTCTTCGCGGACCTGTCCGAGTGAGGGACCGCCCGCAATCGAGGCGCGCGTCGGCAGAGTGTTGATCGTGCCGCCCGCCGCGACCGTGCCGGGCCCGCCGCAGCCTGCAGGTGCCGCGGGCGGAGCGAGGCCGGCCAGGAACTCGGCGTAGCCAGAGCCGTCCGCCGTGTCGATGCCGAGTTGACCGAGCGGGCGTGAGCCAAGCTGCACGCCTTCGCGATCCGTCCAGTTCATGGTGAGCACGACGTTGCCGCGCCCTTCGGCCACGTTGGATCCCAATGTGAGCGAGACGGTCCGAATGTCGCCGTCCTGCTCATCGAACTGGGAGAAATCCGTGTTCAGCTCGACGCCTTCGAAGTCCTTTCTCAGCACGAAGTTCAACGCGCCGGAAATTGCATCGGAACCGTACACCGCAGAGGCGCCGCCGGTGACGATGTCGATGCGTTCGATCAGCGCCGTCGGAATCATCGACGTGTCGACCAGACCATCGAAGTTGTATGGTGTGGCGCGCTTGCCGTCGACGAGAATCAGGTTGCGTTGGGGACCGAGACCACGGAGGTTGATCGTCGCAGCGCCATCCGTGCCGTTGTTCACGTTCTGTCCGTCGTCCGGTGCCGTGATCGGCAGAAGACGGAGGATTTTTTCGACCTCCGGCTGCTGTTGAAACTGAATCTCTTCCGCTCCAACGGAATAAATGGGGCTCGAAGAGCTGATGCCCGGTACGTTGATGCGCGTGCCCGTGACGGTGACTGTCGTCACCTCTTCGTCCTGGTCCTGGTCCTGCGCTTGCAGCGGCACGCTGGTGGCGGTCGCAACGAGCGCGCTCGTGACCAGCGCGTGACGCACTGCACGCGCGATCTCGCGGTTCTGGTTCATCGTTGTCTCCCAAAAGCAGATTGGCTGGGTTTCCGGTCCATCCCTGCACGAGGCAGCGGATGAAATGTCTGTCGGATCCTAGCCACGCCTGGAACCGCGCCAACAGAACGGGGACAAGATTCGGAAAGCGCTTACGAACGCATGCAATTCCGGGACGAATGCCCCGTGCGCGGGGCACGCGCCCAGCTTCGGTGTCGAGGAAGCGCAACAAGCCGACGGCGAAGACGACGAAGCCCGGCACCACGCGGTGACCGGGCCTCTCTTTTCTTTCCGAGCTGCAGGCTGTGAGCTGTCGTCAGCTCTTCGTCACGCGCTCGGAGAGCCGATCGAGCAGCCGGCTGAACGCGGTGTTCTTGCGGATTTCGACTTTGAGATGGCGGACGCCGCTCTCGTTGATCAGCTCGCCGCGGCCGGTGTCGATCTCGAGCTCGCTCGCACCCAGGATCTCGAGAGTTTCTTCGAGCGTCTGCGGCCGGGCTTTCGCGCGCGCCTGCACGCGCCCGGCCGGGCGTGACGCTTTCGACGGAGCCGGCGCTTTCGCGACCGGCTTCGTTTTCGCCGCCGCGGCCGGCGCAGCGGCTCGCGTCGGTTCGTCGTCGATGAGCTTGAACTCGTCGGTCACCGGCGCCCTCACGGCGACCGGCTTCGCGTGCAACCGGGATTTGCGATGCTCTTCGGTCGCGTGCGTACGCTCCTGCGGAGTCACCGGCACGACTGCCACCGTCGTGAACTCCGAACGCACGTAGTAGGCCACCTGTTTCGCGGAGAGCGCGTCGCTGAAGAAGCCGAGACGCAGCCCGTACCACTTGCGCCCTTCGCGGTTGCCCTCGACCGTGTAAAGCGTGTAGGCACTGAAGATCGCGAGCGGCGGGACGGTCTGCAGCTGAATGGGCTGCACGGACCACTGCAGCTGCACGGCGAATGCGACCGGCCGATTTTCCGTGACCGCTTCGCGCAACGCCCGGCGTGTGCCGGAGTCGTCGGGATTCAGCAGCGCGATCGCGCCGTGCGCCTCGGAGTTCGGTTGCTCGGCGGTGTTCCCGTCGCGCTTCTGCTCGAGAAAGCGCATGACCTGCGCGTCGCTGATCGACGCGGGCGCTGCGGCGGTTCGCGGCGCGGCGGGCGCCGGTGGCACCGGCGCCTTCGCCGGCCGTGAGTCGGCGGGCGAATCCAGCTGCGCAAGCACCTCCCGCACGTTCGAGCTCTGCGCGGGACTCGCTTTCAGCACCTGACGAGGCGCTACGGGCGCAGGCCTCGCTGCCACGGGCCTCGCTGCCGCAGGTTTCGCGGCTAAAGGCTTCGCGGCCAAAGGCTTCGCGGCTACGGGTCGCGCGGGCACCGCCGGATGCACGGTCGGAACACGCGCCGGCACAACGGATCGCGTCGCGACCGGGGCGCTCGCGCGCGGTGCGCTGACTGGCCGCGCGGCTGGCCTGGCGAGCTGCGGGACCGACGCGGGCTTCGCCGGCGGTGCAAGCGCGGCTCTCGAAGCCGCTGCTGCCGCCGCAGCCGCTTGCGCGCTAGCTGCGGCCTGGCGCTCGCGAAGGCGCTTGCCCGGCGCTTCGCCGACCCAGGCGCCGGGGAAAATCTCGCGCACCACGTGGAGCCATTCATCCGCTTCCGCGGCGGTGACGAAATATCCCATGTGCAGGCGGAAGCGCTCGCGGCCCTCTTCGCGCCGGCGGCTCATGAAGAAAGTGAAGCGTTTGAGCTCGGGCGACTGCGGCTGCGTGAGCGCCATGGGCGTCGTCGACGAGCACAGATTGATGACGAACGGACCCGGGTCGGAAGTGCGAGCGAGCGCGCTCGCGTCTTCCGCCGGAAGCGCTGCGCTTTGCGGTTTTGGCGTCATGGCATTCTTCCCCGGAACAGCTCGGACCCGGCCGCCGGTTGCCATCGACGCGATCGTCTGGGGGAGGGACTGCGAGCGATGCGCGAAGGTAGCGCGATCGTGGCAGCCCCGCCGTCATAGGACCTCGTCCATTAGACCGGTGGCTTTGCGCCCCCGCCTTTCGGCGGGTTTGCCCTTGTCACAGACATAACTTGTCGAAGCCGCGCACTGGAGTCAAGGAGCAAACTGTGCGACGAGTAGCAGCATTTCGAAGCGAATACGGCCGTGGGCTTCGGCACGGCGGCTGGCGCGCGCGGCTGAACATAAGGGGTTCAACGCGGCGCCGGCCAGAATCGTCCCGCGCCCACGAGGCGCGTTCGGTAGTACGGATCGTCGAGCCGCTCGAGCGCTACTGGCCGCGCGCTGCGAGGAGCATGAACGAATCGTCCGTCGCCGACGTAGACGCCGACGTGGTCTACTCGCGCCGCGCTGATTCTGAAGAAGACGAGATCACCGGCCTCCAGCACATCGAGCGGAATCGGCCGCGCCGCGCGCCGCTGTGCCGCCGCCGTACGCGGCACGGTGAAGCCGGCACGATCGTGCACGTAGAACACGAGCCCGCTGCAGTCGAAACCCGCCGGCGTGCTACCGCCGAAGCGATACGGCGCACCGAGCAGTGCCACTGCGGAACGCGCCAGCCCCTCACCCGCCTTCGGCACCCTCTCCCCGCCTTGGGGGGAGAGGGTTGGGTGAGGGGAGCTGCAGCCGGCGATGAGCAGCCCGGCCGCGAGCAGCGGCACGCCGCATCGAGCACGGGCGATCATTCGCGATCAGCCCGCCGCGCGCACGTCCGCGTCGTGCGCGCCGCCCTTGCGTCCCTGCAGCAGCTCCGTCATGGCCGGCACCGGCAACGGCCGCGCGAGATAGAACCCCTGCGCGTGGTCGCAGTGCCGCTCGCGCAGGAAATCGAGCTGCTCGATCGTCTCGACGCCTTCGGCGACGACGCGCTTGCCGAGCGCGTGCGCCATCATGATGATCGTCTCGACGAGCGTCGCGGATGGGCCGTTCTGCGGCACCTCCTCGAGATAGCTGCGGTCGATCTTTACCGCCGCGATCGGGTGCTGACGCAGATAGTTCAGCGAGGAATACGCGGTGCCGAAGTCGTCGAGCACGAGCGCGACGCCGAGCTCGCTCAGCCGCGCGAGCATCGAGCCCGCGGCCGGATCCTCGAACACGCTTTCCGTGAGCTCGAGCTCGAGCAGCTCCGGCGCCAGGCCGTATTTGTCGAGCGCGCGGCGGACGGCCCTGGGAAATTCCGCGTGCTTCAGCTGCTGCGTGGAAACGTTGAGCGCGAGGCGTGCCGGAGCGATCCCCTGCTCGCGCCAGCTCGCAAGCTGGGCGCATGCAGCCTCGAGCACCCAGCCGCCGATGTCGATGATGAGGCCGCTCTCCTCGGCCGCCGGCACGAATTCGCTCGGCGGGCGAACACCGCGCGGAGTGTGCCAACGCAGCAGCGCCTCGACGCCGACAAGCGCGCCGTCGCCGATCGAATACTGCGGTTGATAAAACAGCGAGAATTCCCGCCGGCGCAGCGCGCGCTGCAGCCCGCTTTCGACCGAAGCCTCCTCGCGCACCGCCATGCTGCGCTCGAAGAACGTCATGCGGCCGCGGCCGAGATCCTTCGAGCGGTACATGGCCGTATCCGCGTTGCGCATCAGCTCGTCGATCGTCGCGCCGTCGTCCGGGAAGAGCGTGATGCCGATGCTCGCCCGCACGTAGTGGTCGCGGCCGCCGACCGCCACCGGCAGCTGCAGCGATTCGGCGATCCGCTCGGCCACGCCGCGCGCAGCGTCGGGGTCGGCCACGTTGCGCAGGATCACCGTGAACTCATCGCCGCCGAGTCGCGCAACGGTATCGTTCTCCTTCACGCTCGCGCGCAGCCGCTGCGCCACGACCTGCAGGAGCTGGTCGCCCGCGGCATGTCCGACCTTGTCGTTTACCTTCTTGAAGTGATCGAGGTCGATATACAGCAGCGCGCCGCGCGCAAGGCCCGCGGAGGCGTTCGCGAGCTCCTGCGCGAGCCGGTCGCGGAACAGCAGCCGGTTCGGCAGGGCCGTCAGCGGATCGTAGTGCGCCTGGCGGTAGAGCCGCTCGTCGCGCGCGCTCTTCGTGACCGCGACGGCGAGCCGGCCGGCGAACTGCGCGCCGTAGCGCGGCACCTGCGGGTCCGGAGCCGGCGATTCGCGATACCCCACCGACAGAATCGCCTCGACGCGCGTGCCGTTCGAGACGGGCCAGACCCAGAAGAACTCCGCGCCGAGATCCTTGAGCGGCTTGAGAAAGCTGTGCCGGGTGTCCTCGCAGCGCGCGATCGTAAGACCGGTGTGCTCGGCGGCGAGCGTCGTGAGCATGTCGGTGTCGAGCGCCACGCGATTCACGGGTAGATCGGCATACCCGCCGGCGGCGAGGTAGACGCGCCCGCGGCCGGGCGCATCCGAATCGCACAGCGTGATGCCGACGCTGTGACAGCGGGTCACCGTCTGCACGCGCGAGAGGATCGCATCGAGCACCTGTTCGAGCTCCGCCGAGCCGAGCAGGAGCCGATCGATCTCTCCCAGCGTCTCGAGCGCGCTGAACTGCTCCTCGAGGCCCATCGCGCTCAGGTTGAACTCATCGACGAGCGAGCGCACCTCATCGCCTGCATCGACGTGCAGCCGATCGAAGCGCCGCTCGGGCAAGCCCCGCAGCGCATGTCGCACGGCGCGAATCGCGGGCACGTGCAGCGGAAGTATTTTCCGCAGCGCCAGAGCAATCCCGAGAAGCGCCAGCACGATCGCGATCGGCAACACGCGCCAGACTGCGGCCGTGCGCTCCATCGCTCCCGGTTCCGGCTCGTACGCGAAGACCGCCCAGGGAAGCGATGTGATCCGCTCGTTCTCGAGCGCAACGGACACGAGCAGGCCGTGCCATTCCTCGCCGGCTTGCTGCCAGCCGAGCGCGCGGCTCGGGCGCGCGCCGGGCGCACCCGTGCCGAGGCGTCGGGCCAGCATGCGGCCGAGCTCCGGCGAAGCGAGAGTGCCGCTGAGAATCCGCCCTTCCGCATCGACGACGGCGAGGGCAGAGCCGGTGCCATCGGGTTGCTTCGCCGCCCGCCACAACCAACCTGATGCGAGCTGGAAATACGCGAGGCGGTCGATCCCGGCCGCCGTGACCGCGCGCGCGAGGAACACGGCCGGTGCACGTCCCTGCAGCACGACCGCCAGAAGCACCGTTTCGCCGCGCTCCAGCGATATCAGCTGGGCAGGCGATGGCCGCAGCGTCGTGCCGCTGTTCGCCAGCAGGCCGTCGCGATCGACGATGACCAGCGACATGAACGCCGGCGATGCGGCAACCTGCGCCGCGATGCCCGCCCCCCGATCGCCGACGTCCTGGGCGGTGAGCGACTGCGCCAGCGTGGCCGCGGAGCCGAGCCGCGCGGCGAGCTCGTTCGCGAATGCGCGACTCTCGCCCTCGAGACGCTCATCCGCCGCGCGGGTGGCCGACACGGCCTCTTCCCGCGCGATGAGCGCCGCGAATGCGAGGAGCGGCAGAATCGCACAGAGCGCCAGCGCAACCGTCAGGCGCCGACCCGCGCGACTCGGTATGAGATGCCACGTCATATCGGCTGCAATCTGTCATGCCGGGGGGAGGGCTGGTGTTAACGGCGTCACGAAGAGGGGCTACCGGCTTCCGGCTTCCGCCTTCCGGCCGGAAGGCGGAAGCCGGAAGCCGGTAGCCCCTCTTCGTGACGCCGTTAACACC
>JBQTHP010000238.1:0-2804 GCA_052389755.1 Gammaproteobacteria bacterium | reverse complement strand
TCGTCCAGCTCGGGCGCCTCGCCGTCCTCGGGGTCGGCATCGGGCAGCGGTTCCTCACCCTGCGACGGCGCGGTCGCGGCCCGGAACGTCGCGACTTCGATGATGTCCCGCCCGAAAAACACGTGTGCGAGGCGAAACCGCCGGCCGATGAGGCGGCAGTTGCGGAACAGCCGCTTGACCTGCTCCGGAAGCGCATCCGTTGCGACGTCGAAATCCTTCGGATCGAGCCCGAGCAGCAGATCGCGCACGCAGCCCCCGACGAGGAACGCCTGGAAGCCGCCCTCGCGCAGGCGATACAGCACCCGCAGCGCGTTCGCGGAGATGTGGGAGCGGGAAATCGTGTGCTCGGATCGCGGAATGACCTTCGCGATCGGCGCAGGCGCCGCTTGCGGCGCAGTCGGGGAATTCAAAGTGGGATATCGGGCTTGAGGGCTGCTTTCAGCCCACTATAATACCGCGCCTTTCGCGCCTCACTGCCTCGCACGCTCCCTTCGTCTAGAGGCCCAGGACACGGCCCTCTCAAGGCTGGAACACCGGTTCGAATCCGGTAGGGAGCGCCATCGCAATCATCGCAGGGCCGCGGCTAGCCGGCGCGCTCAGCCTGCTGCCAGGCGAGCTCCGCGATCGTCTCCACGTGCTTCGCGTACTCGCGCGCGCGCGCATTCACCGCCGTGCCGCGCACGACACGGCCTCGTATGCCGTGAAATATTCCGGCGAGCCGGAAGAAACTGAACGCGAGATAAAAATCGAGGTGCGGGATATCTTCGCGGCCCGTGCGTCGACAGTACGCCTCGACGTACTGCGACTCGCTCGGGATGTTGAGCTCCGCGAGATCCCGGCCCGCAAGCCCGGCGATGCCGATCGGGGGCATGCGCCAGGTGGTGAGGTGATAGCCGAAGTCGGCGAGCGGATGACCGATCGTCGCGAGCTCCCAGTCGAGGATCGCGAGCACCCGCGGCTCCGTCGGGTGGAAGATCACGTTGTCGCAGCGGTAGTCGCCGTGCACGACGCTCGCTTCCTCGCCCGGCGGGATGTGCGCGGCCAGCCATTCGATGACCCGATCCATCGCAGCGATGCGTCCCGCGGCCGTGTCCTCCCGATACTGCTTCGCCCAGCGTGCGATCTGGCGGGCGAAATATCCGCCGGGCCGGCCGAAATCGGCGAGGCCGGCAGCGCTGTAGTCGACGTTGTGCAGGCTCGCGATCGCAGCGTTCATCGCATCGAAATAACCCGGCCGCGCCTCGCGCGACACTTCGGGAAACCCGGCATCCCAGAAGATGCGGCCCTCGACGTGCTCCATGACGTAGAACCACGTGCCGATCACCGAATCATCGGTGCAGAGCGTGAACGTGCGCGCGACGGGCACGTCGCTGTGGCGGCCAAGCGCCGTAATGACGCGGTACTCGCGATCGACCGCGTGCGCAGAGGCGAGCAACTGCCCCGGCGGCTTGCGGCGAAGGACGTACCGACGCTCGGGCGTCCCGATCAGATAGGTCGGATTCGACTGGCCGCCGCTGAACTGGCGCACCTCGAGCGGACCGCGAAAACCCTCGACGTGCTCGCGCAGGTGCGCCTCGAGCCGCGCGGTGTCGAGCTCGAAGCCGGCGCGCGGCGGCGTCGTGCCGGCGAGCGGATCAGCCACGACCGAACACCGGTATCGCGGCGCCCGTGACGGCGCGCGCCGCATCGGAGACGAGAAACGCGATCACCTCGGCGATCGCATCCGGCGCGACCCAGCGCGAAACATCCGCATCCGGCATGTCCGCTCGATTCTGCGGCGTATCGATCGTGCCCGGCAGCACGGCATTGACCGTGATGTTCCGGTCCTTCAACTCGTCGGCCAGACTTTCGGTGAAGCGCTGCACGCCCGACTTCGCGGCGGTGTAGGCGCCCATGCCGGCGCTGCCTTTGGCGGCCGCACCTGCGCCGATGTTGACGATGCGTCCGGCGCCGCGCACGAGCAGGTGCGGCAGGGCCGCGCGCGAGGCGTTCACGGCCGTCTTCAGATTGACGGCGAACATGAGGTCCCACGTTGTCGGATCTCCGCCTTCGAGCTTCTCCCACCGGAATCCGCCGGCCACGTTGACGAGCGCATCGATGCCGCCGAGTTGAGCTGCGACGGCGTCCATCGCCGCGCGCGCGGCGGCCGCATCCGTGAGATCCACGCCGCCCAGGAAGAAATGACCGGATCCGAGCTCGGCCGCAAGTGCCGGTGGTGGAGGCGCGGACCGGTCGAGCAGCGCAACCCGCGCGCCGTGGCCCACGAGCGTTCTCGCCACGGCAGTGCCGAGCGCGCCGAAGCCGCCGGTGACGACGATGATCTTCTGCCTGCTCATGCGAGATCGAATACCGGTGGCTCGATTCCGCCGGCCGCGACGAAGGGACCGCTGCGAAACCCGGGTTTGCCGTAGCGTAATGGAACGCCACGCGCATCGAGCACCTTGCCGCCGGCCGCGACGACGAGCGCATGGCCCGCCGCCGTGTCCCACTCCGAAATGGCTGAGGCGCGCGGATAAAGGTCCGCCTCCCCTTCCGCCACTCGACAGAACTTCAGCGACGAACCGACCGAGGTGATGCGCGCGACGCCGCAGCGGGCGAGGTACGCATCGGTCGCGGGATCGCGATGCGACCGCGACGCCACGGCGACCCGGTCGCACGGTGGCGGCGTGGCACGAACGCGGATCAGCTCGCGCGGCGCCGCGCGCGGCTCACCGTCATCCGGCGCGGGGCGCATCCGGAATGCCGCAGGCCCGGTCGCATCGCCCGCGTACCGCATCGCTGCGACCGGGGCGGACCCCCCCCCC
>JBQTHP010000237.1:0-11029 GCA_052389755.1 Gammaproteobacteria bacterium | reverse complement strand
ACGATCAGCGCCGCCGTGTCGTTCGCGTGGCCGAACACGCCGAACACTCGTCCTTCGACTACGCCGCTCGTGCCGATGCGCACGCCGAAGCCAGTGAGGCCCATGACGTCGGTGATCGTGAACACGTTCGCCACGATCAGCGCCAGGGCGATCGCCTTGGCGACCGTGCGCGCGTCGCGCAAGGTGCGTACGCCGTGAAAGAAAGCGAAGAAGAAGATCGCGGGATCGATGAGGTTCGACTTGAGGCTGACTGCTGCGGTGACGAGCTCGTAGCCGCGGTACTGGATTACCGCGGCGGCGATGACCCATGTGACGAGCGCATAGCCGATGAGCACGGCGAAGGCCGCGTGCATTGCCGCGAGCTCGATGTGGAACTCGCGCTCGATCGCGAGGCGCATCACGAGCGCCGCGGCCACCACGTACACGAAGGCGTTCTTCACGCTGACGCCGGGCACGAGACTCAGGTTCAGACCGAGCAGGTCGCTCGCGACGAGCACGACGATCAGGAGAACGAGCAGCCAGCGCATGAATCAGCTTTTCCCCGGCACGAACGCACTTAGCATCTTCCGGATGCCCGCGGCGACGGTTGTCGCCTCCTGGACGCGGAGCGCCGCGAGCAGCAACGCATAGGCCGCGAGGTAGACGAGCGACGCAACGACCAGACCCACCGGACCCAGACGGTCTGTCCAGCCCGGCCACATGAGCACGGCCGCGGCACCCAGCGCCGCGATCGCGGTCCGCGCGATGGGCACCCAGGCGATGACCCGGCCGAGCGACACGCCGTACACGCGCATCACGCTCCAGCCGAGCCAGAGCGCATCGACGAATTTTGCGAGCACCACCGCGAGCACGGCACCCGTGAGTCCGCCCTCAGGAAGCAGCATCGCGAGCGCTGTCCCGCATACGATGAGTCCGGCAAGATTGCTCAGCACGAGCGGGACGGTACGGTTCGCCGCGCGCAGCGCGGGTGCGAAATCGAAACACTCGCGGACCACGACGAGCAGAAAGATCTGCATGACGGCCGCGGCCGGCTGATATGCGGCGCCGAATACGGTTACGACCACCGGCTCCGCATACCACCCGAGCACGACCACGACCGGAAACAGCAGCACCGCGTTGATGACGGTCGCCCGTTTCCACAATTCGAGCCGATCGCCCTGCGCGGCGCGCAGGCGGCGGACCATCTCCGGCAGTACGACCTGAGACACCGAGCCTCTGAGACCGACCGTAAACGGCTCGAGGTGCGTGCCGATCGTGTAGCGCGCGAGCGCCGCCGGACCGAGAAGCTTCGCCACGACGATTCGCGCGAGGTTGCCCGTCGCCATGGCCAGCAGCACGGCGGAGCCTGCCGGCAGACAGAATCGCAGCTGTTCGCGCCAGAGCCCGGAAACCGCAGGCTCCTCGCGCGCGCGATCGAGCACACGCCAGGCGATCGCGGCTCCGAGGAGCCGCACCGTTTCGAGCCCGATCAGCGACCAGATGATCGTCTCGACGTCGTGGGTGAGCGCCGCTACGAGGATGACGAGCAGCAGGCGGGCGATCAGTCGCGCCGACGAGTAGCCGAACACCGCTCCGGGGCGACGGCACGCGAGCCAGAAGCGCTCCCAGAAATCGACGTTCACGAAGAGCAGCGTGTAGATGCTGAGCGGCAGCAGATACGGGCCGACGACCGCCCCGCCGCTCAGGAGGTCGGCCGCGACGAGAATCACCACGATGAGCGAGCTCGTAAGCGCGGTCAGGGCGGCCGACTGCCTCACGACGTGCCATGGGCTCTGCGGATGCGCGGGGATGAAATACAGCAGGCTGTCGCTGATCGAGAACGCGGCAAAGGCCTGCAACAGCGATGCGTAGACGAGAAACTCGCGGTAGCGCCCGAAGTCCTCGACCGACAGCAGTCGCACGAGAATGATCGGGCTGAGCAGCATGAGCCCGTAGTTCGCGAACCGCGAGAATGCGAGCACCGCGGCCTGGTTTGCGAGGCCCGGGGCGGAGCCGCGTGGACCGGCCGAGTCGTTCACGGTTGCGCATCGCTTGCTTGCGTCGCCGCGCGGGCCTCAATCGAAGAGTTGTCGAATGACTGCCGGCGGGCGATCTTCCAGATCTTCGTCAGGCCGTCGCGGCCTTCATAGACCACCTCGAAACGTGGAGACTGCAGCGCCTCGAAGATCTCCGGCCCTCGCATGTGTCGCCGGCCGTCTTCCTGGTTCTCGCCGCTGCCGATGATGTAGATCGCGCCGCGATCGGTGCGCGCGATCAGCGCCTCGAGCTCCTCGGCCGTCGTCAGCGCTGGAACGTTCGTGTAGATGTCGCGCAGCTCGCCGTCGACGTCGCGCGTGAACCGCGCGGCGACGTAGCGCGCGACGAGCCAGTAATCGACGTTGCCGAGGTAGTAGGTCTGCTGCAGCACGTCCTCGGCGAGCACGATGTCCTCGGGCGCGAGATGCTGCGAGCGGATGAACGCTGCCGCGCCCTTGTGATCGGGGTGAATCGCGTACTCGGCGCCCACCGTGCGCGCCAGGGCGACCGGGTTCACGAACAGCAGGCCCGCGAGCACGGCGGTAATCGCATGCCGCCGCACGGGTTCCCACCGCACGACGAGCCACTGCGCGGTCGCGCAGCCGACGAGCAGCAGCGGCAATAGCTGCCCTTCGGTATAGCGCAGCGGCACGTACCATTTCAGAACGCCGATGACGAGCAGCGGTGCCCAGACGCCGAGCACGAACGGCAGCATGAAGTCCGGCACGCGTTGCCGCCGAGCGAGCAGGATGAGCGAGACTGCAACCCCGGCAATCGCTGCAGCCGCGGCGACCAGCGAGTATTGGGAGAGGACGATGAACGGCCATACGCTCGGTCGGCCGACCATGGCGCCGAAGAGCTGGCGGAACGACTCCACGCCGTTCGATCGCAGCAGCACGACGTGCGCGACCGCGATCGCGAGGCTCACGGCCGCGACGATCAGCAAGGGGCGCGTCACACGCTCGCCGTGGCGAATCGCGACGACACCGCCGGCGATCAGCAGCAGCGCCGCGACGTGATAGAACACGAAGAGCTGCGCAACGAGCCCCGCCGCCACCAGCGCGGCGGCGGCCCATGCGGCAGACGTGAGCGTTGCGCGCCGGGCGACCGCGCGCGCCATGATGAGCGCGGCCGCTCCGCCGCCAAGGAGCAGCAACGGGCTCACGCCCGGCACTGCCCATCGGGCCTTCGGGCCGAACTGCAGCTCGAGGCCCTGTATCGACGGGCCAGCGGGATAGTAGGTCGCGAGCCAGGACTCGATGACCCACAACGCCGCGAGGCTGAGGCCGCACGCGACGCTGCCCTCGAGGAGACGCCGTCGGTCACCGTGCAGCAGCCCTGGAAACAGGAACAGCAACGCACTGAAGACCGCGAGAGTGTGAAACTGCAACCCGACCAGCAATGCGACGAACGCGCCTGCGAGCGCGCCGAGCCGCCCGGTGCGCTCCCAGCGGAAAACGAGCACCAGCGTGGCCGCGATGCTCGCGGTGAGAAAGATGTACATGCGCGCCGACTGCGAGTCGACGATGAGTTCCGGCAGGAACGCGACCGTCGCCGCGAACACGAGATTCCACGCCGGCGCGAGAAAGCGGCGGCCGACCAGGTACGCGAGCACGATCAGGAACGTGCCGCAGAGCGCCGACGGCAGCCGAAACGCCCACTCCGACTCCCCGAACAGCACGACCGAGCCCGCCATGAGGTAGAGCTGCGCGAGCGCTCGCGGGTAGAACATGCCACTTGGCAGGATCGGCGAGCCATGCTCCACGATGTGCATCGCCGGCATGGCCATGGTCTCTTCGTCGCCGTGCAGGCCGACCGCCCCAAGCTCCCAGGCGCGCAACGCTCCGCCGATCGCGACGATGGCGATCAAAAGAGCGACGTGAACCCTGGATGGGCGACCGTTCGGCGCCGCTCTCTCGAAGAGCGAAGCGACACCGTGCAAGAGCTTTCCGAACATCTACCGGCCTTCAGGTGGTCTGCGGGCCACGCCCGGGGTTGCAACCCTCGTGCCTGAGCGCGTGCCTTACGTGTCCTGCAAGGCGGCGGCCACGGGCTCCTCGAAGAGCATGCGATAAGCCCTGAGCAGCCGCGGCGCTTCGTGTTCCCAGGAGAGGCTGTCCGTCACGCGCCGGCGTCCGATCTCTCCCATGTGCTTGCGGCGCTCCTCGTCGTCGAGGAGCTCGAGAATGAGCCGCGCGAAATCGAGCGGATCGTTGTGGCGCGCATAGACGGACGCGTCCTGCGCGGACACGCGCCCTTCGGTCAGATCGAACTGCACGATCGGCTTGCCGAGCGCCATGTACTCCATGATCTTGTTCATCGTGGATTTGTCGTTCATCTCGTTCGCGATGTCGGGGTTCACGCAGACGTCCGCGGTGTTGAGCATCGCGAGCAACTGCTCATCGGGCACGCGGCCGGTAAAAGTGACGTAGTCGGCCACTTCGAGCTCACGCGCCAGCGCGCGCATGGCCGCGAGCTCGGTGCCGCCGCCGACGAGACCGAACTGGATGTCAGTGCGGCGGCGCTCGTGAACGATGTGTCGCACCGCATCGAGCAAAAGATCGATGCCCTCCTGCCGGCCCATGACGCCCACGTAGCCGACGAGGTAGCGGCGACGCCTCTTGAGCGCCGCATCCGGCGGCACGATTCGCATCCGCCGCAGGTCGGGCCCGCTGCGCACGACGAACACGCGCTCGGGCGACATGCCGCCGCGCTCGATCGCGATGCGCCGGTACGACTCGTTGGTCGCGATGGAAACGTCCGCCGTGCGGAACGTCCAGCGCTCGAGCGCGAGCATCAGCCGGTAGCCGAAATCACGCCGGCCGAACTTCGCCTCGTACAGCTCGGGACTGATGTCATGGTGATCGAAGAGAAACTTCTTTCCGAGGATCCTGTAGAGCCTGCCGATGAGAAAGATCGTGTCCGGCGGATTGCAGGCGTGGATGACGTCGAAGCCCTGCCTCGCGAGCACGCGCAGAGAAAGTACGAACTGCGCGATGAGCGCGCAGGAATACTCGAAGAAGTATCCGAGCGCGCCCGAAGCTTCCACGGGCAGTGAGTGGCGGTAGATCGCGATGCCCTGGATCTCCTCGAACGCCGCATCGTAGCCGCGTCCTTTCGGGCAGATGATCGATACCCGGTAGCCGGCGGCGGCAAGCGTCCTGGCCTCCTGCCACACGCGCCGATCGAACGGGCACGGCAGGTTCTCGACGATGATGAGCACGCGCCGACCGTTCATATCAAGGGCTCACCAGCAGATCCCGTGGTACTGGCCGTTCGCGCCGCGGCCGGCCGCCCGCCGGGTATCCTCGATCCGCACGAGGTCGATGACGCGTTGCTCGGGCCGCAGCCTCGATGCGAGCTCATCGAACTCGGGGCTCGCGTTGCCGATGACGACGACCTCCGCATGCGCGAGCACCTCGTCCACGCTCTCGCGCATGAGATTCGCGATGTGCGGCACGTGGTTCAGGATGTATTCGCGGTTCGCGCCCGTGAGGCGCGCCAGATTCACGCTGCGGTCGTACACGAGGAGGTCGTAGCCCTTGCCGATCAGCCGCTCGATGAGCTCGACGATCGGGCTCTCGCGAAGGTCGTCGGTGCCCGCCTTGAAGCTGAAGCCGAGCACGCCCACGCGGCGCTTGCCCTGCGCGAGCACGAGGTCGAGCCCGCGCTGGATGTGCGCATCGTTGCTCGAAAGGATCGAGTTCAGGATCGGCACTTCGACGTCGAGCGTCTTCGCGCGATAGCGCAGCGCGCGCACGTCCTTCGGCAGACAGGAGCCGCCGAAGGCAAAGCCGGGCCGCAGGTAATACGAGGAAAGATTCAGCTTCGTGTCCTGACAGAAGACCTTCATCACCTCGAAGCTGTCGATGCCGAGCGCCTTCGCGAGCGAGCCGATCTCGTTCGCAAAGCCGACCTTGAGGGCGTGCCAGGTGTTGTCGACGTACTTCACCATCTCCGCGATCTCGAGCGACGTTCGGGTCACCGGCGCTTCGAGCTTCGCGTACAGCTCGAGCAGCCGCTCGCCGGCGCCGGCTTCGGACTCGCCGATCACCGTCTTCGATGGATGGTAGTAATCGTGGACCGCCGTGCCCTCGCGCAGGAACTCCGGGTTGAAGCACACGCGGATGTCGCCGCCGATTTTCTTTCCAGCGCTCTCCTCGAGCGTGGGGATGACGAGCGAGCGCATCGCGCCCGGCAGGATCGTGCTGCGGATGACGACGTCGTGCGGCCTGCCCTTTCTTGCGAGCGCGGCGCCGATCTCGGCGCACACGTTTCGAACGTAGCTCAGGTTCAAGCTGCCGTTGGCCTCGCTCGGCGTTCCGACGCACACGAGCGAGACGTCGGACCGCCGTATCGCCTCCGCGGCATCCGTCGTCGCGAGCAGGCGCCCAGCCGCGTGTCCGCTCGCGATCAGCTGGTCGATGCCCGTCTCGATGATGGGCGAGCGGCCCGCATTGATGAGATCGACCTTCGCGGCGTTCTTGTCGACGCCCACGACCTCGTGGCCGTCGGAGGCGAGGCACGCCGCCGACACGGCCCCGACGTAACCCAGTCCGAAAACGCTGATGCGCATGCTAGTGTTCCCTGCGACAACGGATGCGCGTCGAACGCGTCGTATCGCCTTCGATCGCCGAGTGCCAGGCCACCGTCGTGCAAGGTGTCTTGCGCCCCAACGATCGCGACACCCAGCCGCCTTCCTCCGGTGAGCCGCCCCGGAACACCTGGACCTCCTCCGGTTTCTCGAGCGGCGTGAGCGTCACGGTGTATCCGCCGACATGGAGCGTGCAGGTGCCGTCCTCGCCGACGCGCGGCTCGAGCGACTCCGCGAAATGCCAGTGGCGCGAAGCGCGATGCCGGCCTGCGCAGAGGAGCTCGTCCGTTACGATGAACGTTGCGGAGGGCTCGTCGTAGGTGATCACCCGCCGGTGCGTCACGGGGTCCTCGAGACGCGTATAGCCGTCGTGCTCGGCCGAGAAGCGCTGCAGGCGCGGGCCGAGGCTGATCTCCGAGCAGCGCGCCCGCGCGTGCTCCGTCCACATGAAGTTGCCAGCCTGCTGCGACTGATCCGTGTCATCGATCATCACCGTGTTGTGCGCGCGCGTGCTGCGGAAGTACCGTCGCCATTCCGGCTCCGTGTGATAGGCGTACGTGCCTGGGTCGATCAGAACCTCTCGGCCGGCGACGTTGAGAACGATCGCAAGCGTGTCGGCATGGCCGTGCGCGGCGATGCTCAGGTAGCCGAGCGGGCCCGCATCCACGAGCAGGCGGATTTCGTTCGGGGTCTCGAAGCTGCTGCCGAGGAGGTACAACCCGGTCTCGGAGAACGCGCGGCGCGGCTCGTACGGCTGCGTCGCCTCGCACGCGAGCGCATTGAATCGCTCGTCCGCGTCCGGGCCCATGAGCCAGCGTGTCTTGTCGTCGAGCATGCCCGCCTTGCGGGCAAGATCCGGGCGCTCGAAGAGGAGCGCACCCGTCGCGATGAGCGAGCGGTACGGGGAAAACGAATCGAGCGGCACGAGCCGCACGGCATAACCGTCGTCGGCATCGCCGATCATCGGCACGTGGCCTGCGACGTCCATCATCGAGGCGAGGAAGTCGATCATCGCGTCGATGCGCTGCCAGTAGCGCGGCGCGAAGTGCTCGCCGGCCGCCCGCCCGGCAAGTCCCGCGAGCAGCAGGAAATCCAGCACGAACTGCTGATACGACATCGCCTGCTCGCGGTTGCCGCCGTCCGGCGCGTTCTGCGCGAGCGCCTCCGCCTCGAGAATCTCGCGGCAATGCTGACCCCAGCGCTGCAGCTCCGGCCAGTAAGGCCAGCTCACCGAGGCGATGTACACGCCCGCGGCTTCCCCGATCAGATGGTTGTTCGCCGAGGAGAAGCGCGACAGATTGCGCGTGATGGCGCGCGCGTGCAGGTAGACGAGCTCGAGCCATTTGCGACGGAGCATCTGCCCCGGAACGCCCGCGAAACACGGCGAGCGCACGCCGCCGAGCAGCTGCCATGTGAGGCTCCAGTTGATGAGACGGATGCCGAGCTCGAGCGAGCTCGCCCAGTTCGGACCGATGCCGGGCGGGCACTGCCGCCACCACGAGTCGATCTGCCGCTCGAGCTCGAGCCCAAACTCCTGCTCACCGGTCAGCGCGTAGGCCTGCGCGAGCGTGACGAAATGCAGGTGCCGGTTGGGCTCCCATAGATATTTGATGTTCCCGACGACGCGCTCGTCGCGGTAGTCGAGGAGCTCCGCCGGACGCGCGGGCGCAAGCTGCCCCGTGAGCGGATCGCGGTTCCACTCGGGCGGATGGCCCAGCCGGCAGTGGTCGAGCGCGAAGATGCGATGCTCCCCCTCGATCACCCGCTGGGCCGCTGCCGTGTAACAACGCGCATCGACCCTGGGTGATCCGGCGATGAAACGCGGCGCGTTGGCATGCAGCTGCGGGGGCGCCGCAGTCGCTCCATTGCCGGCGCCGACGCGCGTCACGGCCGCACGCGCGGCCTTGCCCAGTCGATGGGCTATTTCGGCGCCCGACATCCGGCTCAGGCGGTTGGCATACCAGGTGAGGCTCTGCATCGCCTCCGTCCCCGCAACGTTCGTGCCGCCGCTCGGGCGGTCGGCGTCTGAGCCGTCAGCCGTCCTGGCCTCAGTAGGCTTTCCTGTCACCCACCAGCCGGACCGCAGTCAGCGCGAGGATCTTCAGATCCAGCAACGGTGACCATTGGCGCAGGTACTCGAGGTCGTAGTCCACGCGCGCCTGCATGTCCTTCACGTGCGAGGTCTCGCCACGGCAGCCGTTGATCTGCGCAAGGCCGGTGATGCCGGGCGGAACCTTGTGCCGCAGCATGTAGCCCTTGATGAGCTTGCGGTACTCCTCGTTGTGGGCCACCGCGTGGGGACGCGGACCGACGAGGCTCATGTGTCCCTCCAGAACGTTGATGAGCTGCGGCAGCTCATCGAGCGAATACCGCCGGAGAAACCGGCCGACCCGCGTGACCCGCTGGTCCTCGCGCGTCGCCTGCGTGACGTGTGCCCCGTCCTCGAGCACCGTCATCGTGCGGAATTTGTAAACCATGATCTCCCGCCCATCGAGGCCGTAGCGCCGCTGCCGGAACAGCGCGGGCCCCGGCGAGGTGTAGCGCACCATGAACGCGATCAGGATCATCAGCGGCGCCGCGACGAGCAGCACGCTCGAGGCAAGCGCGATATCGGTCATGCGTTTGACGACGCCCCGGTAACCGTAGAAGGGCGTTTCGCACATCGCCACCACCGGGATTCCGAGCAGCTCGCCGGTGCGCGCCTGGATCAGGTCGAACACGAAGATGTCCGGCACGTAGTAGATCGACGCCGTCGTGTCGTGCAGCTGATCCATCAGGTCCACGACCCGCCGCACGTGGCGGATCGGCAGCGCGACGAAGATCACGTCGATGTGGTGGCGTTTCACGTAGCTCACCAGGTCGGGCAGCGGCCCGAGCAGACGCGCGGAGGCAGGCGAGCCGAGCCGCTCCGCACAGCGATCGTCGAAGAATCCACGAACCTTCAATCCGAGGTCGGTGCTCGCCGAGATCCGCTCGGCAAGCGCGAGGCTCACCTCGTTGCAGCCCGCGAAGACGACGCGGCGCATGTTCGCCGGGTCGTACAGCAGGCGCCGCATGATCTCCTGCAGCACGAGCTCGGCCAGGATGAGGAGCATCGGCGTCGCGACGATCCACGACAGCACTACGCGGCGCGAGAAATCCTCGATGTACTTCGTGGCGTACCCGATCCCGAGCAGGATGCCGACGATGATGAGCCAGCGCGTGACGACCCGTGCGGCGAGGGGAACGGTGCCGTTCAGGATCTGCGGCTTCGTGCCGTTGTTCTGCGCCGTGGGCAGCAGCACGGTGAGCAGCGAGGCGAGCACCGACAGCACGAGGAAGAAGTCGGTGAACTCGACGCCGTAGAGGCGACAGAGTGCGTAAAGAGTGGCGACGGCGGTGACCGGCGGGGCCATCGCTTGCATCGTCGCAATCAGGGCGATCCACAGGCCCCTTCTTAGTGTTATCGGTTCGGTCATCCGTTGACCACCGGCCTATGGGCCGTTCCTTGAGAAGACCCGCCGCAAGATTCGCACCCATCCGTCGCTCAAGATGCGTGCCCGCCCGGGCCATTTGTCGCCAAGGGCCGACGTGCTGCTTTTACCGAGCCATCAATAACTTACGGCGCTTCAGTCTCCGTCCCAGACTGCCGATGTCTGAGCCGCGCGACAGGAGCAGACTCACAGGAACTTGAGCTCGGCCGAATGAATTGCCTAGAACTCAAAGACTTGCCAGCCGTGGCATAGGCGTTGCACCGATCCCCGGTGCTGCGCCTGAGGCTTCGCACCATCGAGCAAAGCGCCCGCGGCAAGCGGGCTCGACTGGGTTGACACGAAAACGGGGGGTCTTCTCATGAGGGCGAGTCTTCGCTCGTGGCCGCGTTTTGCGGCCGGTTTGGCCGCGGCCGGAATAATCGTAGCCGGTTGCGGCGGAGGTGGTGGAGGTGGAGGCGCTGCGACGGCGCCGGTAACGGCACCGCCAGTACAGCCGGCACCGCCGGCACCGCCCGCCCCCGGCCCAGCCAACACACCGCCGGAAATCACCGGCACCCCCAAGGTCACGACGGTCGTCGGTCAGGAATACAGCTTCCAGCCGCAGGCTACGGACGCTGACAGCGACCCGATCAGTTTCACGGTCAAGAGCAAGCCCTCGTGGGCGCAGTTTGACACCGCGACGGGACGGCTCTGGGGCACCGCGACGGCGGCCGATGTGGGCGTTCACGAGAACATCGAGGTCACCGCGTCGGACGGCAAGGACACGAGCGCACTGCCGCCGTTCGCGGTCATCGTCTCGGCCCCACAGACCGCCAGCAAATCGATTTCGATCGGCTGGGATGCGCCGACCGAGAACGACGACGGCACGCCGCTCACGGATCTCGCTGGCTTCCACGTTTACTACGGCAACGCGGCGCAGCAGTACGCGGGCACGATCGAGATCGCC
>JBQTHP010000236.1:0-8465 GCA_052389755.1 Gammaproteobacteria bacterium | reverse complement strand
CGCGCGCGAAGCGTCCTGGCGCTCGAGACCGGGCGATCCACCGGGCGCCGTCTGTTCGAGGCCGCGTGTTCAGGCGGCGCACAGGCACTGGATGGCAGTGCGCCCGGAATCACGGAAAGTACCCCGGCAGATATCGTGAGCCTGGATGCTGCGCACCCGTCGCTGATCGAACGACGAGGGGATGCCCTGCGTGATAGCTGGATCTTCGCAGGAGGACCGGGGCTGGTGGATTGCGTCTGGCGTCACGGCCGCAAGCTTGTCGAGGGCGGCCGGCATCACGCGAGAAGCCGGATTGCCGATCGCTACGCGCGCACGCTACGGCAACTGCTCAGCTGATCCCTCGTCCGCAATCTCCACCCAGGCTGGAGCGTGGTCACTTGCGCCCGGCTGGCCCCGCACCCACGTGTCCACATTCGCATCGATGAGACGCGGCGCCAGCACGCGGCTCAGGAGCAAGTGGTCGATGCGAAGACCGGCGTTGCGCTGCCAGTGGTTGCGGAAGAAATCCCAGAACGTGTAGATCGCCTCGTCAGGATGGCGCGAGCGGATCGCATCGATCCAACCCTGCGCGAGCAGGCGCCGGTAAGCGTCTCGGGTCTCGGGCTGCAGCAGCGCGTCCTTCTTCCATGACTTCGGGTCGTAGATGTCGAAGTCGGTCGGCACCACATTGAAATCCCCCGCCAGCACGACAGGGTGGCCAGACGCGTACAGGCTCGCGGCATACTCGATCAGCCGCTCGAACCAGCCGAGCTTGTAGTCGAATTTCGGCCCCGGCTGCGGGTTGCCGTTCGGCAGATAGAGACAACCGACGATGACGCCGCTGACGGCGGCTTCGATGTAGCGGCTGTGGGTGTCCTCCGGATCGCCCGGCAAGCCACGCCGGGTTTCCGTAGGTTTTGCGCCTTTTGCGAGGATCGCAACGCCATTCCACGAGCGCTGCCCCTGCCAGACTGCTTCGTAGCCCGCCTCCCGCAGCGCGCGGGCCGGAAAGGCGGCATCAGGCGCTTTGAGCTCCTGCAGACAGGCGACGTCGGGCGATTCTCTCGCCAGCCATTCGAGCAGGCGCGAAACGCGCGCGGTGATTCCGTTTACGTTGAAGGTCGCGATCTTCAAGGCCGGATGGGAATTCTCCCGCGCCGCTAGCGGGAGGATTCGATCGGAACGGGCCGAGCAACCAGCATGCCCAGGGTACCGAACAGAGAGACACGACGGAACAGTCGGGCCCCGGGTCGCCAGTCGAGGGGCGACTCATAGAACACGGGCCCGATGATCGCGCGAAAGCCGTTGCGTGCGAGCAATGCACGAAAACCGTGCCAGTGCCACGAGTGGTTGTGAGGCGCGTACATGGGATTGGTCTTCTCGTTGTGTCGATCCCATCGCCGCCACAGGCTGGATCTGTTCGCGTAGCTGATGATCAGCACGCCGGGTTTGCCAAGCGCCTGGTGAAACTCCCGCAGGAGTGCGGCCGGATCGAGAATGTATTCGATCACGCTGGAGCACACGATGGCATCGCAGCTTTCCGGCTCCAGCGCCTCGGCGGATGTCCCGATCCTCTCGAACTCGAGATCCAGTCCCTGCCGATCGAGCGTGCGCGCCTGCGCGATCATGCCTTCCGATATGTCCACCGCGCGTACCCGAAAACCTGAGCGCGCGAGCAGCAGGCTTAACCGCCCTGGCCCGCAACCGAAGTCGAGCACGGAACTACCGGCAGGAATCGAACGCTGGGCCAACTCCAGGACGAGCCTGCCACGAGTGTAGCCGTTCTGCCGCAGCGCGCGGTCGGTCTCGCGGGCAAAGCTCTCGGCCAGTTCATCGAACAACAGACTCATGGACTCCCGCACTACCCTGTTTCGGGTTCCATGCCATGAAATCGCACCTCCCACGCACTCTGCCTGCGGACCGCGCGTACTACAAATCCCGCGCATCGCCGCCCGCGGGAGCAGCGTCTCGATTTTCCGGAGCACGGTCCCACCTCGGCGGTTATCGTACCGAGTTCGCGCGCTCGATGTTTGTGTGGCGTGTGTCACGAATACAGGAGCCTCTGCCGCATGCCGTGGAGTCACGTATCTGAGCGTTGAGCGACAAGCGGCCGCCGGGCTCAAATGGAGCAGCATCGCTAAGATCGCCGGGCAGACCGTGAGCTGGGGCGTAACGTTGCTCGTGTTCCGGCTGCTCACGCCGGAGGACTACGGGTTGATGGCGCTCAGCATGGTGCTCGTGTCGATCGTGGCGGGCGTTGCGGAGTTCGGACTCGGTTCCTCGCTGGTGCAGGCGCAGACGCTAGCTCGGCAGGAGCTCTCGCGAGTGGCCGGCGCCCTCGCGGCTCTGAACGTCGGGTGCGGCCTCGTCGTTGCCCTCGGTGCGCCGCTGTTCGCGGAGCTGTTGGGCGATGAGCGCCTCATCAACGTGATCCGGGTGCTCGCGATCCAGTTCCTGCTGAATGCGATCGAAGCCGCACCGCAGTCCCTCGCTTACCGGCAGATGGAATTCAAGCGACTCGCCGGAATCGAGCTCGTCGCGACACTCACCGGTGCCTTCACCACGCTGTTCCTTGCCTGGCTCGGCATGGGCGTGTGGGCGCTCGTCTTCGGCAACCTGACCGGCGCGCTGCTGCGCACCGCTTTGTACGTCGCACTGGGCGGCTTTGTGTGGCCGTCGTTCAACTTCAGAGGAATCGCCTCGCACCTGCGCTTCGGTGGGGCTGTCACCGCGTCGCGCCTGCTCTGGCAGATCACATACCAGGCGGACGTACTGATCGCGGGCCGCGTGCTCGGCCGTGAGGCTGTCGGCCTGTATTCGGTTTCGATTCATCTCGCCGCGTTGCCGATGACGAAGGCAATGTCGATCGTCAATCAGGTGGCCTTCCCGGCCGTGGCTCGCCTGCAGGACGAGCTGCCGCGGCTGCGGCAGCGACTGCTCGATTCGTTTCGCATGCTCGCCCTCGTCGCAATTCCCGCGCTGTGGGGCATCTCGGCGGTCGCACCCGAATTCGTCGACGTGCTCCTCGGCCCGCGCTGGCACCCGGCGATCACCGCGCTGCAGCTCGTGAGCCTCGTCGCCCCGCTGCGCATGCTTGCCGCGATCCTGTCGACGGCGCTCACCGCCGTGGGCCGTGCCGATCTGGAGTTGCGCAACACGATCGTCAGCGCGATCGTGCTACCGGCCGCCTTCCTCGTCGGCGTGCAGGCGGGCATCAACGGGCTCGCCGTGTCCTGGTTGGTCGCAATACCGATCATCTTCGCGCTGAATTTTCCGCGCACCCTGCCGGAGCTGGGCTTCGGATTCCTGGACCTGCTCACCGCCGTCCGCGTGCCGCTGGCAGGCGGTGTCGTAATGTACCTCGCCGTAGCGGGCACGCGTCTTCCGCTGCAGCACTGGGAAGAGGCGCCGGGGCTGCCGGTGTTAATCGTGGTAGGCGCCGTCGCCTATCTCGCCACGGTGCGTCTTCTGGATCGCACGATCTGGACGGACGTGCAGAAGCTGGCGGCGGCCGTGCGTGGCTAGGGAGGTAGTCCGAGCAGGCGCGAAACGCGGGCGGTGATTCCGTTTACGTTGAAGGTCACGATCTTCATGCGAACGCGTGAGCTCGTCCTTTAATATGCCGGCCTCGCACCTTGGCGAGTCTTGCGCGCGTGCCTTCGTTTGAGGAGCTCACGATGAAATACGCAGGACGCCGTGCGACGCCCGTTCTGCTGAGCGTCGCATGTTCGCTGATCGCCGGGCTGTGCGCGGCTGGCGCTCCCGCTGCTTCGAGTGTTTCGGAGCTCGAGACCATGGAGTCCCGCTTTGCGCCCGTGGACGTGCGAGTTGATCTGGCGGAGCTTCCGAACGAAGAGCGCGCAGCCCTGGCGCGCCTGATCGAGGCCGCGCGCCATGTCGATGCGCTTTTTCTGCGCCAACGCTCACCAGGCAATCAGACGTTGCTTCTGAACCTGGTGTCCGACAGCTCGCCCCTGGGCCGTGCGCGCCTGAGATATTTCCTGCTCAACAAGGGACCCTGGTCGGAGCTCGACGAGGATCGTCCATTTCTGCCCGGCATCGCGGAGAAGTCCAAGGGCGCCAACTTCTATCCACCCGATGCCACCCGCGAAGAGATCGACGCCTGGATGAAGGCGCTGCCCGAAGCGCAGCGCGGCGCCGCAACCGGTTTCTTTGCCACCATTCGCCGCAACCCGGACGGAAAACTGACGGCTGTACCCTACTCCGTGGAATACCAGGGCGAGCTCGCGGAAACCGCCCGCTTGTTGCGAGAGGCAGCCAGTCACACCAGGCAACCGACGCTCAAGTCGTTTCTCGAGAAGCGCGCTGACGCGTTTCTCAGCAACGACTACTACGCGAGCGACGTCGCATGGATGGAGCTCGACGCCTCGATCGAGCCTACGATCGGGCCTTACGAGGTGTACGAGGACGAGTGGTTCAATTTCAAGGCAGCGTTCGAGGCGTTCATCACGCTGACCGACGCGGAAGAGACGCGCAAGCTCGCCCGATTCAGCAACGAGCTGCAGGACCTGGAGGATCATCTGCCGATCGAGCCACGGTTTCGCCGCGCGAAACTCGGCGGCTACTCGCCGATCCGCGTCGTGAACGTGGCTTTTGCCGCAGGGGATGGCAATCACGGCGTACAGACCGCAGCCTTCAACCTGCCGAACGACGAGAAGGTCGTAGCCGAGAAGGGCTCGAAGCGCGTGCTGCTCAGAAACTTCCAGCAGGCGAAGTTCGAGAAGGTGCTGGTGCCGATCTCCGGCGTCGCACTTGCCCCGGAGGACCGGCCGCTGGTCGCGTTCGAGCCGTTCTTCACCCACATCCTGATGCATGAGCTGATGCACGGGCTCGGTCCGCAGACCATTCGCGTCGGCGGTCGCGACACCACCGTGCGCCAGGAGTTGAAGGAGCTGAACGGCCCGCTCGAGGAGGCCAAGGCAGACATCTCAGGACTGTGGGCGCTGCAGTACCTGATGGACAAGGGAGTGATCGACAAGGAGCAGGAACGCAGCATGTACGTGACGTTCCTCGCCTCCACGTTTCGCACTCTGCGCTTCGGGCTGAATGCCTCTCATGCGAAAGGCATGGCCTTGCAGGTGAATTACCTCATGGACCGAGGCGCCGTACGCGTCAATCGGAACGGCGAGTTCTCGCTCGATTTGCCGAAGACGAAGAAAGCGGTCGCCGCCCTAGCGCACGACGTCATGACGCTGCAGGCACACGGGGATTACGGCGGTGTGCAGAAGCTGATGCAGCGCATGGCCGTCATTCGCCCGGACGTGCAGCGAGTGATCGATCGGCTCACGGATGTGCCGGTCGACATCGCGCCGAGGTTCGTGACAGCCGAGCAACTGACGCCCCAATGACGAACAGGGAACCACGCCCATGAAATGCCCGCGATGCAAGACAGCGGACCTGAAGCCCACGATGATCGAGGAGCATCTGCCGGCTCTGGGTTGTGCCAACTGCCAAGGCAGTCTGGTTTCCCTGGTGTACTACCGGCATTGGGCCGAAACCCAGAAGCCGCCCGAGGTCGCCACTGCGACGGAGGCCGCTGCTGCAGTCGATACGACGGAAACCACGACTGCGATCACCTGTCCCAAATGCGGTCGACTCATGACGAAGCACAAGCTGGCGGGAAGCGTCTCGAATCGCGTAGACGTCTGCGCTTCATGCGACGAAGCGTGGCTGGATCGTGGCGAATGGGAGCTGCTCGAAGCGTTGCAGCTCAGTCACAGCATGCCGTCCATCTTCACCGACCAGTGGCAGAGACGCATCCGTCGTCAGCTCAGCGAGGACATGCGTCGCTCGATTCTGAAGCGAAGCATCGGCGAGGAAGGTGCAGCAAGAGTTGACGATTTCAGGTCGTGGCTGACGCAGACCAAACACAAGTCGGAAATCATGGCGTATCTCTATAGCGACTAGACTGCGTTCGCATCAGCCAGGGAACGGCGGGAGGATCACGGATCCGAACAGCATGAGGTAGCCGCTGTTGCCGCTGCCGCCAACGATCATGGCGAAACCGGCGATGGTGCCGATCCATCCCAGCAGGATGCTGACGCGCCGTCGCTTCTTATGCGGGCCGCAAAGCCCGGCGCCCACGGTCGCCTTTCTGCGTGCGATCAGCGCCACGATGACATAGAGGATTACATTCAGCACGACGACCAGGTAAATCGCAGGGTGGTGCCAATAAACCGTACGCTCCTTGATGGGCGTTTCGGCAGGCGCATTGCATTTGACGCAGCGATCCGGCAGATCGCTGTCGGGCACCAGGATGAGCACATCACCCTCGCGCCAGACATTCGCTCCGTCATGCGTCCCGACGGAAGCGTCCCCGGGAAGCGCGAGCGTGGCGGCAGAGGGAGCGTATGGGTTGCGGTCGTGCATGGAAACGCGGGTGGTTCGAGCTCTCGTTCCCGGCCGCGGCAGCTTACTGGAAAAAAGAGCGGTTCGACGTGTCGATCCCGCCGACCCTCGTTCGACGTGTAAGCAGAAGCCCACAACCTTCCGAACCTGAAACCTCAAAGGAGACAAGACGATGCGATTCATGATCATGGTCAAGGCCGACAGGACCACGGAGGCGGGCGTTCTCCCGGACGAGAAGCTCCTGACCGAAATGGGGAAGTTCAACGACGAGCTCCTCAAGGCAGGCGTGCTGCTCGCGGCCGAGGGGCTGCAGCCGAGCTCAAAGGGTGCGCGCGTCAGGTTCTCCGGCACCAAGCGCACCGTGATCGATGGGCCCTTCACCGAAGCGAAGGAGCTGATCGCCGGCTTCTGGCTGTGGCAAGTGAAGTCGAAAGAAGAAGCGATCGAGTGGGTCAAGCGCTGCCCGAACCCCACGGGCGCGGAATCCGAGATCGAGATTCGTCAGGTGTTCGAGGCGGAGGACTTCGCGAAGCAGTAGTCGTGCCGAAGCCGTAAGGAGTAATGAGATGCGATTCATGATGCTGATGATCCCCAAGGGATACGAGAAAGCAGCGCCGGGCACCATGCCGGACGCGAAGGGCGTTGCGGCGATGATGAAGTACAACGAATCCTTGCAGAAAGCCGGTGTGCTGCTCGCGCTCGATGGCCTGCACCCGCCCTCGGTGGGGGCGCGCGTTTCGTTCGCCGGAGGCAAGCCCAAGGTGACCGACGGACCCTTCGCCGAGGCGAAGGAGGTACTCGGCGGCTACTGGATGATTCAGGTGAAGTCGAAGGAAGAGGCGATCGCGTGGGCGTCGCGCTGCCCCGCTTCGGACAACGAAGTGATCGAGATTCGCCAGGTGCAGGAGCTCTCGGACTTCCCTGCCGATGTCAAGGCGGCTGCGGCGAAGCTCCCCGAGATGCAGACGCAGGCCAGGCAACGTAAGGGCTCGTGACGACCTGACGGGTCGTAGCCGCGTCGCAAGTCTTGCGGCGGTGCGGATGGAGATGGTTTGATGGGTAGCCGTGGCGGCTACCGATACGCATCGCGCAATCGACGCAGTCTGGAGGATCGAGTCGGCGAGGCTCATTGCCGGTCTCACGCGCATCATGCGCGACGTCGGCGTTGCCGAGGAGCTCGCGCAGGACGCTCTCGTCGCCGCGCTCGAGCAGTGGCCGGAATCGGGCGTCCCGGACAACCCGGGCGCCTGGCTCATGGCCACCGCGAAGCATCGCGCGATCGACCGGCTGCGCCGAAGCAAGCTGCTCGAGCGCAAGCACGAGGCGCTCGGCCACGAGCTCGAGTCCCTGCAGGAGACGGCTGAAGCGGAGCTCGACGCGGCGATCGATGACGAAGTCGGCGACGACCTCCTGCGCCTCGTGTTCATCTCGTGTCATCCGGTGCTCTCGACCGAGGCGCGCGTCGCCCTCACGCTGCGCTTGCTCGGAGGTCTGACCACCGAGGAGATCGCGCGTGCGTTCCTCGTCCCTGAGCCGACGGTCGCCCAGCGAATCGTCCGGGCCAAGCGGACCCTCGCCGAGGCGCACGTGCCCTTCGAGGTCCCCAGTGAGGATGAGCGCGCCGCGCGTCTATCGTCCGTGCTCGAGGTCATCTACCTCGTCTTCAACGAGGGCTACGCGGCGACCGCCGGTGACGACTGGATGCGACCTGCGCTGTGCGAGGATGCGCTGCGCCTCGGCCGCATCGTCGCCGAGCTCGCTGCGCAGGAGCCAGAGGTGCACGGCCTCGTCGCGCTCATGGAGATCCAGGCGTCTCGCTCGCACGCGCGGGTCGGCCCCTCGGGACGGCCCATCCTGTTACTCGATCAGGATCGCGCGCGCTGGGACCAACTCCTCATCCATCGTGGCCTCGCGGCGCTCGAGCGAGCCGAGCAGCTCGGCGGCGCGGGCGGCCCTTACGCGTTGCAGGCCGCGATCGCCGCTTGTCACGCGCGAGCGCGGACGCCTGCCGAGACGGACTGGGCGCGCATTGCCGTGCTCTACTACGCGCTTGCCCAGCGCGCGCCTTCACCCGTCGTCGAGCTGAATCGCGCCGTCGCAGTCTCGATGGCATTCGG
>JBQTHP010000235.1:0-9818 GCA_052389755.1 Gammaproteobacteria bacterium | reverse complement strand
AGGCGAATCACAGCCAGCCCGGGATGGGCCGCCGCCTCGACCGCCAGGACGCCTGCGTCCACGGCGTTGTGCAGCGACAGTCCCGCGGGACGCGACGTCGCGAGAATCACTTCCCGCGCGGGAATCTGCACGCGCACCTGCGCGCCGATCCTCGCGTCGATCGCCGGAACGAGCAGGCTCAGCTCGCCGGCGCGGACCGTGCTCAGCGCCCGCGACGGATCGTGTGCGACGACCGCCGCATCGAGGGCGACTCCCGGTTCGCGCCACGCGGCAATGCCGGGAAGAGCGTTCGCCGCCGTAAGTGCGGACACGGTGCCGGATGCGACTGCGCGTCCGTGTTCAAGCACGATCAGATCGCTCGCAAGCCGCGTCACATCCTCGAAATCGTGCGTGACGAGCACGATCGGAATGCGCAGCTCGCGCCGCACGGCGAGAAACTCGCGGTGCAGCGCATCGCGCAACGCCCGATCGACCGAAGCGAACGGCTCATCGAGCAGCAGCACCGCCGGATCGCGCGCGAGCGCGCGCGCGATCGCGACGCGCTGCTGCTGACCGCCCGAGAGCGCCGCGGGTCGCCGTTCCTCGAGACCGGAAAGATGCGCAAGGGCAAGCAGCCTCTCGAGCCGCCCGGCCCGACGCCCGTCCGGCAAATGCGCCATGGCCGCGAGCAGTTGCTCCCGCACGGTCATGTGAGGGAACAACGCGTAGTCCTGGAAGACGAATCCGACGGAGCGCCGATGCGCAGGCACCGAGCGGGCGGTTGCCGTATCGCACCACGTCTCGCCTGCACAGCGAATCGACGCTTCGAACGGTGTATGCAGGCCAGCGATCGATCGCAGGACGGTCGTCTTGCCGCTTCCCGACGGCCCGAACAGCGCGGTCAACGCGCCCGATGCGCACGTGAATTCGAGATCGAGCGGAATCGGCGCAATCTGCCGCAGCCGTACGCGCAATCCACCGCCCGCCGCGTCATCCACGACGGCCGATCCGGTGCGAGAGCGTGTTGGTAATGCCCAGCGTCAACAGGGAAATGACGAGCAGCGCGAGCGCCATGAGGCCGGCCGCGCGGTCGTCGAACGCCTGGACGCGATCGTAGATGGCGATCGCCACTGTCTTCGTCTCGCCCGGGATGGAGCCGCCGACCATGAGCACGACGCCGAACTCACCGAGCGTATGCGCGAATGTCAGCACGAGGGCCGTCGCGAGTCCGGGCCATGCGAGCGGCAGCTCGATGCGGCGGATCAGCGTCAGGGTATTCATGCCGCTGCAGCGCGCGGCGTCGCGGATGTTCGCGGGGATCGCGGCGAGCGCGTTCTGAATCGGCTGCACCGCAAACGGAAGATTGATGAGCACCGATGCCACGAGCAATCCCTCGAAGCTGAATGCGAGCGAATGACCGATCGCGGACTCGAGCCACCGGCCCGGCCCCGAGTGCGATCCGAACGCCAGCAGCAGATAGAACCCTACGACTGTCGGCGGCAACACGAGCGGCAGCGCGACGAGCGCTTCGACGAATCCGGCGCCGCGGAAACGCCGATACGCGAGCAGCCGCGCGAGCGCGAACGCAGGCGGCAACAGGAGCAGCACCGTGCCGACGCCCAGTTGCACCGACAGCGCGAACGCCTGCCAATCCATCAGCCGGCGTCCGGCATCGCAAAGCCGTACTTCTTCAGGATCTCGCGCGCGGCGGGCGACCGCACAAAGATGTAGAAACGTTCGCTTGCGGCGCCGGCATTCTTCAGCAGCACCATGCGCTGCCGCAGCGGTTGATGCAGCCGTTGCGGGAGAAGCTCGAAGCGTCCCTTTGCGTTGACGTCGGGTGCGAGCGCGAGCGAGTACGCGAAGATCCCGCCCGTCACGTCCCCGACCGTCGCGAACTGCGCGGCCTGCGAAACGTTCTCCCCCAGGACGAGCTTCGGCTGCATGCGCTCCCAGAGCCCCACCGCGCGGAGCGCCTGCTCCGCTGCGCGCCCGTACGGAGCGTGCTCCGGATTGGCGATCGCGAATCGTGTGACGGCCCCGCGCTCGAGGAGCTTGCCGAGGCTGCGCAGCTCAGGATCCGGTTGCAGGGGCGAGCCGTGCGGTGCGAACAGGACGATGCGGCCGATCGCGTAGAGCGCGCCGTCATCGCGCGTCAGGCCCGCGCGCGCGAGGCGCGCAACGAACGCTTCATCCGCGGAGAAGAAGAGCTCGAACGGCGCGCCCTGTTCGATCTGACGCGCGAAATTGCCGGACGACCCGAATGCCGCGCGGATGGTGAGGCCGGTCTCGTCCGCAAATGCGCCGACCAGCTCGTCCATCGCGAACTTGAGATCCGAGGCCGCTGCGAGGAGGGGAGCCGCCACGCACGGCTGCGCGAAGAAACAGGCGCAGACCAGAAGCCGCGTCAGGAATCGGTGGATCGGCATACCCTGCGAGGATATTACGGTCTGCAGCTCGCGGGTTGCAGGATACGCGCGATGAACACCGCCGCTGCCGCGCCTGCGACCTGTGCCGCGATGAACGCCGGAACATCCGTGGGGCGAATCCCGGCGAACGAATCCGTCAGCATGCGCGCGACCGTGACCGCCGGGTTCGCGAAGGACGTGGACGCCGTGAACCAGTACGCCGCGGCGATGTACGCGGCCACGAGCACACCCAGAGAGCTCTCGGCGCGACACCGCAGCACGAGCACTACCAGCCCGAAGGTCGCCACCAGCTCGCTCAGGATCTGGCCGGTGCCAGTTCGCACCTTCGGCGCGAACTGCAGAAGTGGCAGCTCGAACATGGCGTGCGCGAGCAGCGTCCCGGCGATCGCACCGAGCATCTGGGCGGCGACGTACGGGATCACATCCTGCCAGCGCAGGTCGTTCTCGCGCGCGAGCACCAGCGTGACGATCGGATTCAGGTGCGCGCCGGAGACGGGGCGGAGCACCGCGATCAGCACGACGAGGGCGCCGGCAGTCGCGAAAGAGTTGGCCAGCAGCGCAATCGCGAGATTTCCGTCGGCAAGACGCTCGGCCATGATCCCGGAGCCCACGACGGCCGCGACGAGCAGCATCGAGCCGATCGCTTCCGCGAACGCGCGCCGGCCGAGCCCGCCGTTCAGATCAGCTTTCCGCGGAAGGACGCGATCGACCGATCTCGTCGAGCCGCTGCTGCAATCGCAGGCGATCGAGGGAGGCGAGCGGCAGGCTTACGAATATCTTGATGCGGTGCTCGATGGCGTTGAAGGCGCTGCGAAACGCGAGCGCCTTCGCGACGTCGTCGCCCTGCACGGCCGCCGGATCTTCCACGCCCCAGTGCGCCGTCACGGGCTGGCCCGGCCAGACGGGGCAGACCTCGCCCGCGGCGTTGTCGCAGACGGTGAAAACGAAATCCATTACCGGTGCTTCGGCGCGCGCGAATTCGTTCCAGCTTTTGCTGCGCGCATCCGTGGCGGGCATCCGCATGCGCTCGAGAAGCTGCAGCGCGAAGGGACTCACCCGGCCGGTCGGGAAGCTGCCGGCACTGAAGCCGCGGAACGCATCGCGGCCCCAATGATTCACGAGCGCCTCCGCCATGATGCTGCGCGCGGAGTTCCCCGTGCAAAGAAACAGCACGTTGTACGGCTTCGGCCGCAACTGGGCCGGCACGGCGATCACCTTCAGGCCGCGCAGCCGCAGGCCTTCTCTGCGGCGGCGCGCGCGACGTCATCGCCGTATTCCTCCACGCGGTCGAACGTGCGGAATGTCTCCCATAGGACGCCCTGCGGGTCTTTCAGCCAGAGCTTGTTGGAGCGGGCGTAGCAGCATCGCGCGGCACGCTCCTCGTGCGCGTGCTTCGATGCCGGGCGTGCGCGCTCGCCGAGCTGCGCCAGCTCCGCGTCGGTGTCGACCTGCAGGCCAAGGTGGCCGATGCCCGTGCCGCGTTCGCGCGCCGAGGGCTCGGCACCGAACAATCCGGAGTAGAAACGAACGTTCTCCTGAAGGTCGGTGACGTGAACGTGCACATGGAAGCGTTTCATTGGGCTTTCCTCTTGAGGTTGCGCGGCGCGGAGACCGATTCGGTCGCGCACGACTCGCCCCGGCAGCAGTTGTCGGTGAGATATTCGAGCAGCTCGTTCATCGCGGGGTAGTTGGCCGAGTAGTAGATGAATCGGCCGTCCTGCCGCGCGTTGACGAGGCCTGCGTGACTCAGAGCCTTCAGATGAAAGGACAGAGTGGGCGCCGCGATGTCGAGCCTCGTGGCGATGTCGCTCGCGGCCAGGCCCTCCGCGCCCGTCTCCACGAGCAGCCGGTAGACGGCCAGGCGGTTTTCCTGAGCGAGGGCAGCGAGCGCTGCCACCACGTCTGACGATTTCATGCTTCCATGATTATGGAAGCATGAAATCGTGTCAAGGACGCCGTCGGAAACGGGTGACTCGACTCAGCTTTTCGGCTGTTTTTTGGGCCGTTTCCAGCCCGGAAGAGAGACCTGACCCGACCGCTCGAGCGTAAGTTGGTCCGCCGGAGCGTCTTTCGTGATGGTAGAGCCTGCGCCGATCGTCGCGCCCGCGCCGATGCGGACGGGAGCGACCAGCATGCTGCCCGAGCCGATGAACGCTCCGTCGTCGATGTGGGTCTGCCACTTGTTCGCGCCGTCGTAATTGCACGTGACGGTGCCCGCACCGACGTTCACGCCCTTGCCGACGACCGCGTCGCCGAGATACGTGAGGTGGTTCGACTTGCTGCCCTCGCCGATGCGGCTGTTCTTCACCTCGACGAAGTTGCCGATGTGCACGCCGCGATCGAGCGTCGAGCTCGGACGAAAGCGCGCGAACGGCCCGATGTTGCAATCCGGTCCGATCACCGCGCGGTCGATCACGCAGTTCGGGAACACCCGGGTGCCGGCGCCGATCGTGGTGTCGCGGATGACGCAGTTCGGCCCGATGCGAACGCCATCGCCGAGCGTCACCTCGCCCTCGAGCATCACGTTCACGTCGATGAACACGTCCTGTCCGGCGCGCACCGCGCCGCGCGCGTCGAATCGCGCAGGATCGACGATCGTGACGCCTTCGAGCATCAGATCGCGCGCCCGCATCTGCCGATAAGCCGCCTCGACTTCGGCGAGCTGCATCTTGTCGTTCACGCCGAGCACCTCGATCGTCGTCGGCGCGACGAGCGGCGCCACTGTCACGCGATCCTTCACCGCCATGGCGATGACGTCGGTGAGGTAGTACTCGAGCTGGGAGTTGTCGTTGCGCAGGCGGCCGAGCCACTTCTTCAGATGCCGCGCCGGAATGGCCATGACTCCGGTGTTGCACTCGCGAATCGCGAGCTCGCGTTTGCCGGCGTCCTTCTGCTCGACGATGCGTTGCACCTCGCCGCGCGCGTTGCGCACGATGCGGCCGTAACCGGTCGGCTCATCGAGCAGCATCGTCAGAAGCGCGAGCGCGTTCGCGCCTGCCAGCGCGAGGAGCTGAGCGAGCGTCGCGCGCTGATTGAGCGGCACGTCCCCGTAGAGAATGAGAGCCAGCTGGTCATCGGCGAGCTGTGGCGCCACCTGCATGACCGCGTGTCCCGTGCCGAGCTGCTCCGCCTGCAGCACCCACGAGACGGGCTCGCTCGCGAGCGCCTCGCGCACACGCTCGCCGCCGTGGCCGTAGACCACGTGGATCGCGGCAGGCTCGAGCGAACGGGCCGTGTCGATCACGTGCTTGAGCAGCGGACGGCCGGCGAGGAGCTGAAGCACCTTGGGCAACGCGGATTTCATCCGCTTGCCCTGGCCGGCGGCGAGAATCACGACTGACAGACCGGCTGGATTCAAAGCTGAACGCCCTCGAGGCACCGAACGTGCGGCTAGTTTACTTGAGCGGCGGAGCCCGGACGCGCGGCGGGACGGCTTGCTTCGAGAGCGAGCAGCTTCTGCCGGATGTCACGGCCCACGTGCATCTGCGGACGCGACCGCTCCGCGCGCTCCGCCCGCTCGCGGCGCTCGACGATGCGGCGCGCCGCAAGGAACGCATCTTCGAGAGATGCAGCGCCCGGAAGTGCGTCGCGCAGGAACGCCTCGCCGAACCACGTGAGCTCGCGATCGTCCTCGCAGCCGAACGAGCTGTGGCGCGCATCGGCGGCCGTGACGATGAGCGTCGATGCGTCGCGAAGCGGCGGAATGAAGACGCCGGCGAAACACGCCGACGCGATCACGACCCGCCAGCGGATGCCCGCATGCGTGAGCGCCTCGCGCAGGTCGCTCGGGCGCAGCATCGCAAGGGGCAGATCCCCGTTCGAAACTTCGAGCCCGCCTTTCGACGAGCCGTGCGACGTGAGAACCAGCAGGAGGATGTCCTCCGCGGGATCCATGCGCGCGCCGAGGAGCCGCAGTGCGTGCCGGAGATTGGTGCGCGTCGCGAGCGGATAGCTCTGCCGATCGCGTTCGTCGTTGATCAGCAGCAGCGACCGCCCGTGATTGCCGTAGCGCTGCGCGAAGGCATCGCGCGCGAACGTGGCTTCCTTCCGAAATACCTGTTGGCCGCCGTAGCCGGCGAAGCCGATGAAGTACACATCCGTGACGCCAGGCTGCTGTGGCGCCATGCGCGCAACCGCTGTGGCGACGCGGTCAGACTGCGCCTCGATCAGCGCTTGATCGTCGTCGCCTGCCCGCGCGGCAGAGAATGCGCCGACCGCGACGAGCGCGAGCGCAGCTCCTCTCCGCACGAGCCTTGTGGACTTCGGGACGACCGCCCCGCCGTTCATGACCCGGGAGCCTGGGACTCAGCCGCGCCCTTTGCGCAGCCGTTCGATCATGCGGAGCTGCGCGGCGGCGCGCGCGAGCTCCGCGAGCGCTTCGGCCTGCTCGAGGTGCCCGACCTTGTCGCGCAGCGCCTCTTCCGCACGCTGCTTGGCGGCGAGCGCCGCCGCCTCGTCCATGTCTTTCGCGCGCAGAGCCGTATCAGCGAGCACTGTCACCCGCTTTGGCTGCACTTCGAGCGCACCCCCGCCGACGAAGAAGAACTGCTCCGCCCCGTCCGGCGTCTGCACCCGAACTTCACCGGCCTTCAACAGCGTGAGCAGCGGCGCGTGACGCGGGGCGATGCCGAGCTCGCCCTGCGACGCCGGCGCGAACACCATCTTCGCCGGGCCGGAAAAGATCTCTCCCTCTGCGCTCACGATGTCGACATGTATGGTGTTCTCTGCCACGTTGTACTCCGTTGCTAGCGGGCTTCCGCCTTCCGCCTTCCGCCCGGAAAAGAGCGCGAAGCCGGACGCTGGCGGTGAGCCTCTGACCGGGAGGCGGAAGCCGGAAGTCGGTCGCCGTCTTCATGACAACGTTTTCGCTTTCTCGACTGCTTCGTCGATCGTTCCCACCATATAGAAGGCCTGCTCCGGAAGAGCGTCGAACTCGCCGTTGATGATGCCCTTGAAGCCCCGGATCGTTTCCTTGAGCGGGACGATCTTGCCGTCCTGACCGGTGAACACCTTCGCGACGTTGAAGGGCTGCGACAGGAAGCGCTGCACCTTGCGCGCGCGAAACACGGTGAGCTTGTCCTCTTCGGAAAGCTCGTCCATCCCCAGGATCGCGATGATGTCCTGCAGCTCCTTGTAACGCTGCAGCACGGCCTGCACGCCGCGCGCGGTGTCGTAGTGCTCATCGCCGATCACGAGCGGGTCGAGCTGACGGCTCGTCGAGTCGAGCGGATCGACCGCCGGATAGATGCCGAGAGCCGCGATCTGGCGCGAGAGCACGACCGTCGCATCGAGGTGCGCGAACGTCGTGGCCGGCGACGGATCGGTGAGGTCGTCTGCCGGGACGTAGACCGCCTGGATCGATGTGATCGAGCCCGTCTTCGTCGAGGTGATGCGCTCCTGCAGCACGCCCATCTCCTCCGCCAGCGTCGGCTGGTAGCCGACCGCAGAGGGCATGCGTCCGAGCAGCGCCGAAACTTCCGTACCCGCGAGCGTGTAGCGATAGATGTTGTCGACGAAGAACAGCACGTCGCGGCCGCGGCCGCCGTCTTCGCGCTGCTCGTCGCGGAAGTACTCCGCCATGGTGAGGCCGGTGAGCGCAACGCGCAGGCGGTTGCCCGGCGGCTCGTTCATCTGGCCGTACACCATCGCCACTTTCGAGTTCGAGAGGGTCTCCTTGTCGATGACGCCCGATTCGATCATCTCGTGATAGAAGTCGTTGCCCTCGCGCGTGCGCTCGCCGACGCCGGCGAATACGGAGAGGCCCGAATACTGCTTCGCGATGTTGTTGATGAGCTCGAGCATGTTGACGGTCTTGCCGACGCCGGCGCCGCCGAAGAGACCGATCTTGCCGCCCTTCGCGAACGGCACCAGCAGGTCGATGACCTTGATGCCCGTGACGAGGAGATCGCGCCCGCCGGCCTGTTCCTCGAAAGACGGGGCCGGGCGATGAATCGGCAGGCGCTCTGTCGCCTGCACCGGGCCACGGTTGTCCTGCGGAACGCCGAGCACGTCCATGATGCGGCCGAGCGTTCCCTTGCCGACCGGCACCGAAATCGGCTCGCCGGTGTTCGCGACACCCATACCGCGCTTCAGGCCTTCGGATGAGCCCATCGCGATCGTGCGCACCACGCCGTCACCGAGTTGCTGCTGCACCTCGAGCGTGAGATCGACGTCGGTGAGCTTCAGCGCGTGATGGATCTGCGGGATCGCTTCGCGGGGAAACTCGACGTCGATGACCGCGCCGATGATTTGCGTGATCTTGCCGTTGCCAGCCGTTGCAGTTGTATTCGCCATCTAGGTTCCTCTTGACGGCCTACAGCCTACAGCTCACAGCCGACAGCCCGGAAAAGAGCGGCACGCCGAGCGCATGCGGTCTTCTCCGAGCTGTAAGCTGTAGGCTGTCGGCTGTAAGCTTCTTCCTCATACCGCTGCCGCACCACCCACGATCTCGGACAGCTCCTTCGTGATGGCAGCCTGGCGGGCCTTGTTGTAGACCAGTTGCAGCTCGCTGATGAGCTCGCCGGCGTTGTCGGACGCGCTCTTCATCGCGACCATTCGCGCGGCCATCTCGCACGCGACGTTCTCGACCGCGCCCTGATAAGCCTGTGACTCCACGTAACGCATCAGGAGACCGTCGAGGATCTCGGCCGCATCAGGCTCGTAGATGTAGTCCCAGTGCTCCTGCAGCTCGCTCGCATCCAGCGTCTGCACCGGCAGGAGCTGCAGCACGTTCGGCTTCTGCGTCATCGTGTTGACGAACTGGGCGTTCACGAGCAGCAGCCGGTCGATCTTGCCGTCGCGATACGCATCGAGCATCACTTTCACCGTGCCGATGAGATCCTTCACGTGCGGGCGGTCGCCGAGATGCGCGATGCTCGCGAGGATCGGCACGCTCAGGCGACGGAAGAAGTTGATGCCCTTCTGCCCGATGAGGCACAGGCTCACTTCCGCGCCCTTCGCCTGGTGGTCGCGAATGACGTAGAGCACCTGCTTGAAGATGTTGACGTTCAGCGAGCCTGCGAGGCCGCGGTCTGTCGAGATGACGATGACGCCGACCGCCTTCACGTCGGTCCGTTCGATGAGGAACGGATGCCGGTAGTCGGGATTGGCCTGGCTCAGGTGGCCGATTGCGACGCGCATCTTCTGCGCGTACGGGCGCGCGATGCGCATCCGGTCCTGCGCGCGGCGCATCTTGCTCGCCGCGACCATTTCCATCGCCTTCGTGATCTTCTGCGTGCTCTTGACGCTCGCGATCTTGGTGCGGATCTCTTTGGTGCCGGGCATGGCTACGCTCCGCAGCCCATCTTCAGTACGTCCCCGTCGCGAGAAAATCCTCGCAGACCTTCTTCAGTGCCGCTTCGAACTCCGGCGTGAGGTTCGGATTCGCGTTGATCTTCGCGAGGAGGTCCG
>JBQTHP010000234.1:0-11022 GCA_052389755.1 Gammaproteobacteria bacterium | reverse complement strand
GCGGAAGCTCGAGCGCCTTTTCCGTGAAATCGAATACTTCCGCCCACAGCCGCGCCTCGAGATGACTCTCCATCTTCGGCAGGTAGAAGTACGGCCCTGTACCGCGCTTTCGAAGCTGCTTGGCGTTGTGGAAGACATAGAGGCCAAAGTCGACGAACGCGCCCGGCACGGGTTCACCGGCCTGGGTCAGGTGCTTCTCGTACAGATGCCAGCCGCGCGGCCGCAGCATGAGCACCGCTGTCTCGCGGTTCAGGCGATAGACCTTGCCCTCGGGTGTTGCGAGCTCGATCGTGCGGCGCACGGCATCGTGAAGATTGAGCTGGCCGTCGACGATGTTGTCCCAGCCGGGCGAGAGCGAATCCTCGCAATCGGCCATGAACACCTTCGCACCGGAGTTCAGCGCGTTGATGATCATCTTCCGGTCGGTGGGTCCGGTGATCTCGACGCGCCGATCCCACAGGTCCTGCGGTATCTGCCCGACTCTCCAGTCCGATTCGCGAATCGAGCGCGTCTCGGGCAGGAAGTCCGGCATCTCCCCCGTATCGATGCGGGCCTGGCGTGCCTCGCGGGCACGCAGCAGCCCGGACACCCGCGCGCCGAAGCGTGCATTCAGCGCCGCGATGAGCTCGCGCGCGTCGGTCGTGAGGATCGACTGGTACTCGTCCTTCACCGGCACGGTAACCGCGAGCGCCTCCGGTCGTAGTGCCCTCGCGCTCATGTCTGCTGGCTCCGGCTCTTCCCGGCGATCCCGGCGATGCGCAGCGCAAGCTCGAGCGCCTGCTCGTAGTTGAGACGCGGATCGACCGAGGATCGATACGCGCGCTGCAGATCCCCGTCGGTAAGCCCACGGGCGCCGCCCGTGCATTCGGTGACGTCCTCACCCGTGAGCTCGATGTGCACGCCGCCGAGGTACGAGCCTTGCTCTGCATGGATGCGGAACGCGGTCTCTATCTCAGAGAGGATGTTCTCGAATCGCCGTGTCTTGAATCCGGCCGTGCTCGTCTCGGTGTTGCCGTGCATCGGATCGCACACCCACAGCACCGCCTGCCCGGTCTCGCGCACGGCGTCGATCGCGCGCGGCAGCGAACGCTCGATGTCCTTCGCGCCGAAGCGGTGGATGAGCGTTAGGCGTCCCGGCTGATTCTGCGGATTGAGCGTCGTGACGAGGCCCTGCAGCCACGGCGCATCCATCGCCGTGCCGATCTTCACCGCGACGGGATTCGAGATGCCGCGGAAGTATTCGACGTGGGCGCCGTCGAGCTGCGCGGTGCGCATGCCGATCCACGGCATGTGCGTCGAGAGGTTGTACCAGCGTTGCTGGCGATGGATGAAACGCGTCTGCGCCTGCTCGTAGAGAAGATGCAGCCCCTCGTGGCACGCGTAGAAGTCGACGGTCGTCGCCTCGTGCACGGCGCGCCCGCTCATGCCTTCGAAGAAGTCGAGCGCGTCGGCGATCGACGTGGCGATGCGTCGATACGCTTCCTTCTGGGGTGAGTGGTGCACGAAGCCGAGGTCCCAGTACTCCGGGTGGTGCAGATCGGCGAAGCCGCCGTCCACGAGTGCGCGGACGAAGTTCAGCGTGAGCGCCGCGCGCTCATAGCCGCGCAGCAGGAGCGATGGATCGGCGGCGCGCGCTTCCGCCGTGAACTCCGGGCGATTGACGATATCGCCCCGATAGCTCGGGAGCGTGATGCCCTCACGCGTCTCCATGTCGGCGGTCCGCGGCTTCGCGTACTGCCCGGCCATGCGTCCGACGCGCACGATCGGCTTCTTGAGCCCGTGGAGCAGCACGAGACTCATCTGCAGCAGGATCTTGAGCTTCTTCGTGATCTGGTCCGATTCGCACTCGGTGAACGATTCGGCACAGTCACCGCCCTGGAGCAGGAACGCCTGCCCCCTTTGGGCCGCAGCGATCCGCTCGCGAAGGGCTTCGATCTCCCAGGAGACGACGATCGGGGGCAGACGCGACAGCTGCGCGATCACGCGCTCGAGCGCGACGGTGTCGTCGTACTTCGGTTGCTGCTGGGCAGGCTTTGCCTGCCAGCTCGCGGGATGCCAGGCAACAGTCTCTGGGGGACGCATTTTCTGCACTCTACAGAGCGACTTGCGCACCGGCAAAGGCATAGTGGCGCCCCTGCCGCCATAGGGGCAGAATGCGCGCCTTTTTAAGGCTACAGACTGCAGGCTACAGGCATGCATCGTGTTCTCATTCTCGGAGCCGGCAAGATCGGCGCGCTCATCTCGGGTCTTCTGGCCGAGTCGGGCGGCTACAAGGTCCAGCTCGCCGACGTGGACGGCGCCACCGCTGAAGCGGTGGTCAAGGCGCACGCCCAGGCCAACCTGCAGGCGCTCACGCTCGACGCGGCGAACCCGGCGACCCTGGCGGCGCACGTGGCACGCCATCCCGCCGATGCAGTGATCTCGAGCCTGCCGTACTACTGCAACGTCGGCGTTGCCGAGACGGCGCGCCGGGCCGGCATGCACTACTTCGATCTGACCGAGGACGTCGAGGCGACGCGTGCCGTCCGCAAGATCTCCGAAGGCGCCGGCCGCGCGTTCGTGCCGCAGTGCGGGCTTGCGCCGGGCTTCATCAGCATCGCCGCGCACGAGCTCATCACGCACTTCGATGAGCTCAGAACCGTGAAACTGCGCGTCGGCGCGCTGCCTCAGCACCCGAACAACGTGCTCAAGTACTCGTTGACCTGGTCGACGGAAGGTCTGATCAACGAATACGGCAATCCATGCCAGGCCGTCGCGGACGGCCGTGTCCTCGAAGTCGCCCCGCTCGAAGGCCTCGAGGAGATCGAGATCGACGGCACCCTCTACGAGGCGTTCAACACCTCCGGAGGCCTCGGATCGCTCGCCGAAACCTACGGCGCGCGCTGCGAGTCGATGAACTACAAGACGATCCGCTATCCCGGGCATTGCGAGCAGATGCGCCTGCTCATGAACGACCTCAAGCTGAACCACGACCGCGCGACGCTGAAGCACGTGCTCGAGAATGCAGTACCCCAGACGCTGCAGGACGTGGTGATCGTGTACGCGGCCGTCACGGGCAAGCAGGAAGGCGAGTTGCGCGAAGAGAACTACGTCAACAAGATTTACCCGCAGGTCATCGCAGGCCGGCTGTGGTCGGCGATCCAGGTGACCACCGCCGCGGGTATCACGGCCGTCGTCGATCTTGTGCTCGCGGCGCCAGACCGGTATCGCGGTTTCGTTCCGCAGGAGCAGTTCCGGTTGCCGGAGATCCTGAAGAATCGCTTCGGCCGCTACTACGCGCCGGGCGGATCGAAGGACGTATCGTCGGAAGTCGTGGTGTCCGGAAAGGCCGGACGCCAGCGCCGTCTGCATGGAGTCGCACGATGAGCCGTGTCGAGGTTCCCGCCCTCCTCGGCCGCCTCGGCCTCGCCGCGGTGAACCCGGGCGCGTGGTCCGGCTCTCGCGGCTGGTCGAGCGACACCACGGGGACCGTCATCGAGGTTCGCAACCCCGCGAGCGGCACGCAGCTCGCGCAGGTGCGCGGCGCGAACCGCGAGGATTATGAGAACGTGCTGCAATCCGCCACCGCCGCGGCCGCGCAATGGCGCCTCGTTCCGGCACCGAAGCGCGGCGAGGCCGTGCGGCTGATGGGCGAGGCGCTTCGTCGCCGCAAGCAGGATCTCGGTACGCTCGTCTCGCTCGAGAACGGCAAGATCCTCGCCGAGGGACTCGGCGAAGTGCAGGAGATGATCGACATCGC
The DNA here is from genome assembly GCA_052389755.1 of Gammaproteobacteria bacterium. GTDB lineage: Bacteria > Pseudomonadota > Gammaproteobacteria > Steroidobacterales > Steroidobacteraceae > JBQTHP01. The sequence goes on along the minus strand of JBQTHP010000234.1, from coordinate 7,283 downwards.
CGATTTTGCCGTCGGTCAGTCGCGCATGCTCTATGGCCTCTCGATGCACTCCGAGCGCCCGCAGCATCGCATGTACGAGCAGTGGCATCCGCTCGGCGTGGTCGGAGTCATCTCTGCTTTCAATTTTCCCGTCGCGGTGTGGGCGTGGAACGCCTTCCTCGCGGCCGTATGCGGCAACGCTTCGGTGTGGAAGCCCTCGCCGAAGACACCGCTCACCGCGCTCGCCGTGCAACGCCTCTGCAACGAGGTGCTGCAGGCGAACAAGCTGCCGCCGATCTTTCAGCTCTTCATCGACGCCGGCACCGAGCTCGCCACGCGCTTGGTCGACGATCCGCGCGTCGCGCTCGTGTCGTTCACGGGCTCGACTGCGGTCGGACGCAAAGTCGGCGAGCGCGTCGCCGCGCGCCTCGGCAAGAGCCTCCTCGAGCTGGGCGGCAACAATGCGATCGTCGTCGATGAGACGGCGGACCTCGATCTCGCCGTGCCCGCGATCGTGTTCGGCGCAGTCGGCACCGCCGGTCAGCGCTGCACGACGACACGGCGCGTGCTCGTTCATGCCGCGCGGCTTGCAGAGCTCGAGAAGCGGCTCGTGCACGCCTACGAGCAGGTGCGCATCGGCGACCCGCTCGAAGGCGGCACGCTGATGGGACCGCTGATCGATCACGCCGCGGTCGAGCGCTTCAAGGCGGCGGTCGCGGCCGCGCGCGCGGCGGGTGCGGAAGTGCTCACCGGAGGACGCGTGCTCGAACGGCCCGGCAACTTCGTCGAGCCGACGATCGTGCGTGCGCGCAACGACTGGCCGATCGTGCAGACCGAGACCTTCGCGCCGGTCCTGTACCTGATCCCGGTCGCATCGCTGCAGGAGGCTATCGAAACGCAGAACGCCTCGGCGCATGGCCTGTCGTCCGCGATCTTCACCGACCGTCTGCAGCACGCGGAGGCGTTCCTTGCGGCATCCGGCAGCGACTGCGGCATCGCCAACGTCAACATCGGCACGTCGGGCGCGGAGATCGGCGGCGCATTCGGCGGCGAGAAAGACACTGGCGGCGGCCGCGAGTCCGGCTCGGATGCGTGGAAGGCCTACATGCGCCGGCAGACGAACACGATCAACTGGAGCCGCGAGCTGCCGCTGGCGCAGGGGATCGAGTTCAAGGTCGGGCCGTGAGGCCTGCGACATTGGCGAGTCAGGCAGGTTTGATGCGGACGATAGGCCGCTGGGGCTTGCGACGCGCCACTTCCTTGAAGCCAGTCCGGTGGTGGAGGGATGGGTGCGCTTGGAATAGTCGTTGCTGAGATACTCAAGAGCGGCGAGCGAAGCGAGTCCGCTGCAACGACGGGTTAGGCCCCCGCGGATGCACGGTCCAAGCGCGTGGGTGACAATAATTCCATGCGCTGATCTCAGGCGTTCTTGATCGGCTTCCAATGCCTCAGCCGCTCTGCGATCAGCTCCGCGCGTTTCCGATCGTCACGTTCGTCCATGGTGCTCAAGTCCTCGGGATCGGCGCGCCAGTAGACACCGGTGTCGGTGTTCCGAGATACCCGAACTGGGTTCCGAGATACCGTACTTAGCCGTAGTTGTCCCGCTGCGGATCGGGCTGGGCAGCCGCGCCCGGACGTGTATGCGCTGAGAGTGCCCGCGTGGTAATCGCCGGTCCGCAGGTCCGCGCGGCGCCTCAACGCGTAGCCTTGCTCAGCACAAACGTCACGCGGAGGTTCACGCCGCCGGTTGCGTTGAACCCGAGAAACTCTTGTCGCTGTTCTCCGAGATAGCCACGGAAGAAACCCGTGCCGCCCGTCACCGCGCGCACGATAGTGCCGACGCCTTCGAGCCCATCGGTCGCAATCGACCGCGTGTCATCGGGCAGGAAGTAGAGTTGTGCCGTGTCCACCCAGAACGCTGCGGCCGGAATCGCGGACGCCGCCACAAGGTGCGTCCCGCGGCAGAACCATCGGCCGATGGAGCCGGCACTGTTGGGATCGAACGCCGCACCGTCACCCTTGATGGTGCCGGCAGGATAGATGTTGCCCTCGGTAACAAAGAACGCACCGCGCTCAGGCTGAGTATCGGCCGGCTTGACGAGCGTCGGATTAAATAGCGCGAAATCCTCCGCCACGTCGACCGTGAACCTCAATCGTTCCTTCTCTGGCGGATGTTCGGCGGCCAGCTCGATGGCGTTCTGCGCAGAAGCAGGCGCAATCCAGGTCGGCGCGGTGAGTAAAAGACCCGCGATGACAAGCCAGAGACTTGTGTGCCTGAAGCCAAGTCGATGAACGGCAGGCATATGAAACTCCGTTGGCTTTCTCATGGACGTGCGGTGCGTTTCAGCCGCCATGCGGAAGCGGCTCGGTGCGTCCGAGCGGAGCGTTTGCGACGTCACGCAGCCGCACCATATCGAAGACTCGTGCCGAGGCGCCCTCGTAGAAGCCCTGTTCGGTGGCGAAATCCTTCGGGTTCCTGAACGTGCCGAACAGCAGATCGAACAACGGCAGGTCGGAGTAGTTGTTCGCATGCACTCCGCGCTGATGGTGACAGGAGTGGCTCTCCGGCCGCTGAACGACGTAACCCAACCAGCGCGGCGTGCGAATGTTGGCATGCTGAAACACGTTGAAGAACGTGGTCGCGTAGATGACCAGCGTGGTGGCCTCGGGGCTGAGCCCCACGATCAGCGTCAGGCACAGGCTGAACAAGGCAGTAAACCCGATCATGTCCTGGGGGCTGAACCAGAACGCGCCAAACGTATCCAGTCGCTCGGCGCTGTGGTGCATCTGGTGAAACGCGCGCCACAGGCGATCCGACGTGTGCATGCTCCGGTGCCACAAGTAGACGGCTGCCTCGTATGACAAGAGACCGACGAGCGCCCCACTCCAGGTTTCGAGTGCGCTCAGATCGAGCAACTGGAAGCGCGCGAGGTGCTCGTTCCAGAATAGCGGCAGATAGGACGACAGGAAGAAGTAGACCCCGAAAGCGATCAGCCCGCGCGTGCGCCAACCCTTGACTCGCTCGAGCTGCCGTGCCGGAAAGAGCGCTTCAAGGCTGATCAGCGCACCGTACAGGGCCAGCACCGTGAGGGAGACGGGATCGAGCAGGATTTCGAGTGGCGTGGGCATGACGCTTCTTCCGCGGAGGATGCGGAGAGCGTACGAGGGGTGTTGGCAGACGACTAAAGTCGTTTTGGCAAGAAACCGGACGGATCGGCCATGACCAACTCAGAGCGACCCATTGCGATCGCGCTCCTTGCTTTCCCGGAGAGCTCGGCTTCCGTCGTGCACGGCATGTACGACGTCTTCATGGCCGTCGGCCGCGACTGGGGCTTCTTCACTGGCGGCGATCCCGGCCCGCAACTGATGCAGCCTCTGATCGTGTCAGCGCAGGCAGGAGCGTTCGCCGCGACCAACGGCGTCCAGATCGTTCCGCAGGCGAGGATGGCGGATTGCCCGGCGCCGAATCTGATCTGCGTGCCCGACGTGAACGTGAGGCCCGGCGAAGAGCTGGCGGGGCGCTTCGGGTCGGAGATCGCATGGCTGCGCCGGTGCCATGAGGCGGGAGCCGTGATCGCAGCCGCCTGCTCGGGCACGCTGTTGCTGGCGGAGGCCGGCCTTCTGGATGGCTTCGAAGCGACCACCCACTGGGCCTACTGCGACGACCTCGAGCGCCGCTTTCCGCGCGTCCGGGTATGCCCGCGCCGAGCGCTCGTGATCACCGGCGAAGGACAGCGCCTGGTCATGGCGGGCGGCGGCACCACCTGGCTCGACCTCGCGATCTATCTGGTCGCGCGTACCGTCGGCGTGGACGCGGCCATGCAGGTTGCCCGCATCAATCTGATCAACTGGCACGACGTGGGCCCGCAGCCCTACGCGCAGCTCGCCCGCTCCCGACAGTCGCAAGACCTCATCATCGCCCGTTGTCAAGAATGGATCGCGCAGCACTACCGCCATCCCTCGCCCGTGAGCGCGATGGTCGATCTGAGTGGCCTGGCCGAGCGATCCTTCAGCCGCCGATTTCAGCAGGCGACCGGACTGTCACCGCTGCAGTACGTGCACACGCTGCGGATCGAGGAAGCCAAGCAGATGCTGGAATCCGGCGATGAGCCGGTCGAGGCGATCGCCAACGAAGTCGGCTACGAGGACGCTGGCTTCTTCGGCCGGCTGTTCCAGCGCAACGTGAGCCTCACGCCCGCGCAGTACCGCAAACGCTTCGGCACGATGCGCCGCGCGCTGCAGCACCGCTAGATACCGAACTGGGGACGACTCTCTGCCGCCCGTTTACCGGCCGGTACATACGCTTGATCTGACTGATTCTCACCGGGCGGCGGATCGCCCGCTGCGTGGCCTTGGCCGCGACGCCTTGCCCGCGCAGATGACGGGCGAATGCCTTGCGCCAAGCCCGCAGCATCGGCTTGCGGATATTCAGGCGCACGCACCCAAGGCCCATCGCTCTGACGACCACATGGACATGCGGATGCGGTTCATCGGTATGCAGCGCCAGGGCGTAACGGTGCTTATCCGCAAATTGCTGCTGCGCGAAGTTGCGCACGGCCGCCAAGAGTTTGTCGGGTCGTGTTCCGGCAGGCATCGAGACGAGGAGTTTGTGCACCAGCTTCGGGGCCGTCCGGCGTGCAGGTGCCAGATAGGGATGACGCCACTCAAGGTCGTCCACATCGAGATCCCAGTCTTCCATGAGCTGTCTCACCGCCTTCTTGCCCACGACCGGCGTCTCGAAGAAATCCGTCTCGAGCGTCCGTCTCTTCCCGTTCTGAATGTCCTTGAGGTGTAGCCGTATCGCATCGAGCGTGTTGCTGCCGGGACTGATGACCTTGATGATCACTTCCGGCGTGCGAGGGACGTGGCGCGGCACAACGCCTCTGTGACGCCTAACTACTTATTAGGCGATTATTAGGGGACAGGAATTATTGGACGGAAAATAGCGGTCGGGAGTTAGCAGACGGTAATTCTTGGACATAGCCCGAACGACCTCCCTTTCCATACACTTACGCGAGCTCTCCGGCTAGGGATGATACTGCCGGCAATCACTTTCGCTCACGCCCGCTCGAGAACTGCGACGCGACCCTCGCAACGGTCAGCGGGCGACTGCGTCGACCATGAAGGCGCAGACCGCGAACGACAAAAGTGCACAGCAGGAGCGGTGAGTCGAGCGTAGACGTTCGTGCGGCCGGTGTGCGTCGAAGGCCGTGCGCGATTCGCATTAGATCGGGTGCCGAGCGCGGGCCGCTGGCGCGTATCGGGCCTAAAACGCGCCGGCCCGCGCGAGGGCATGTCCCGCGAGGGACACGCCCGATCAGCGATCGCGCACGGCCTTCGACGCGCACCGGTCGCGCAAGCGTCTTCGTTCCTCTCTTCTCTTCATCTTCAGCGTCCCGGCAACCGTAGCTCCACGCACGCACCTCCGAGCGCTGACCGGGAGATCGTCAGCGCCCCGCCGTAGAGCTCGACGGTGTCGCGGACCATCGCGAGCCCAAGCCCGTGGCCCGGCGCGCTCTCGTCCGCGCGCACGCCGCGTTCGAGGACCCGCGCTCGATCATCGTCCGCGATGCCGGGACCATCGTCCTCGACGAGCAGCGTGAGCCGCATGCGCGCGTGCACGGAGGGCTCCACCCTTGCGGTGAGCGTGACGCGCGAGCGGCACCACTTGCAGGCGTTGTCGAGCAGGTTGCCGAGCAGCTCGACGAGATCGCCGCGATCCCCCACGAACTGAACGTCTGCCGGAACCGCAAGCTCGAGGCCGAGGTCTTTGGCACCGTACACCCTCAGCAGTGTGCTGCGGAGCTCTGCTGCGATCGGTGCAACGTGCACCGGCGCCTGCCCGAGCAGCGCACCGCCCGAGCAGGCAGCGCGCTTCAACTGATGCTCGATGATTCCCGTCATCCGGTCGATCTGCGCGTTCAACGCCGCCGGATCGCGCGAACCACCGGGGCTCGCGCCGAGCGCCGAGCGCATCACGGCGAGCGGGGTTTTCAGGCTATGCGCGAGGTTGCCGAGCGTGTCGCGATAGCGCGAGACGCGCTTGCGCTCGCCCACGAGCAAGGCATTCAGATTGGTCGCGACGCCCGAGAGCTCGCGCGGATACGCTTCCCCGAGCATGTCGCGGCGGCCATCCTCGACGTGCGTGATCTCGCGCTCGAGCCGGCGGACGGGTGCGAGCACCCAGCGCAGCAGCACGCCGAGCGTTCCGAGCAGCAGCAGCGTCAGGCCGAGGAACCAGCCGAAGAGCTGGCTGCGAAAGCTCCAGAGCTGCTGATCGTACGGCGCCATGCTCGTCGCGACGCCGAACGTCAGCTCGAAAGCCCGACCCTCCTCCTCGAACGAGATTCCCCGGCGCGCGATGGCGACGCGCGTGCGATCCGGCAGCACGGCGTAGCGGAAGCTGCGCCCGCCGGGGCTTTCGAGGGGGCCGAAGTCGATGAATGCGCCCGCCGTTGACGGCGAGCGCCACAGCGGTGCCTGCCCGGGCGTGCGGATCTCCGCGTAGAGCCCCGATCCCGGAGTCGTCAATCTCGTCTCCAGGCCGCGCGCGAGGGGAGCGATGGCGCCGTCCGGCTGCGGCTCGGCTGCCGCGATCAGGGCGACCATCTGCGCATCGAGGAGATCGCGCAACGCGCGCTCGGAGAGCTCGCGGAAGTTCACGTCGAGCACCAGGATGGTGAGCCCGAAAAAGAGCACCAGCGGCAGGGAGACGGATGCGAGCAGCCGTCTGCTGAGCGACGGCGCGCGGCGCGCCATCATGTCGTCGCGCGGGCCAGAGCGAATCGATAGCCGCGCCCGCGCAGAGTCTCGATGGGACGCAGCGCATCGTTCGGATCGAGCTTGCGCCGCAGCCGACCGATGAACACCTCGATGACGTTGCTGTCGCGCTCGAAATCCTGTTCGTAGAGCCGCTCGGTCAGCTCGGCCTTCGAGATGACTTCCCCGGCTCGCAGCATCATGTGCTCGAGAATGCGGTACTCGAACGTCGTGAGCTCCACCGGTGTGCCACCCACCGTTACCGTCTGCGCACGCGTGTCGAGCGTGACCGGACCGCAGGTGAGCTCGGGGGTGGCCCAGCCTCCCGCGCGTCGCAGCAGCGCCTGCAGCCGCGCCAGCAGCTCCTCGGTGTGAAACGGCTTCGAGACATAGTCGTCGGCGCCGGCCTGCAGTCCCTCGACCTTGTCCTGCCAGCGGTCGCGCGCGGTCAGCACGAGGATCGGATACTTCCTGTTCGCGGCGCGCACGCGACGAATCAGGTCGAGCCCGGGCACCTTCGGCAGACCGAGATCGACGATTGCGAT
>JBQTHP010000233.1:0-1806 GCA_052389755.1 Gammaproteobacteria bacterium | reverse complement strand
TGAGCTGCTGCCGGTTTCACGGACACCAAGTTTAGGTGTTTTAGTGAGATCGGAGAGTGATCATGGGTCGGCGCAAGGCATACACGCGTGAGTTCAAACTAGAGGCGGTGAAGCTGATCCGGGATCGAGGCGTGTCGTTCGCCCAGGCGTCCCGCGATCTGAGCGTCCATCCCAATGTGCTTCGCAAATGGGTGGCCGACTACGAGGCCGATCCGGGCCAAGCGTTTCCTGGCCAGGGCCAGATGAAGCCCGAGCAGCTAGAGATCGAGCGGCTGCGCCGCGAAGTGACCAAGCTCAAGGCCGAGCGCGACATTCTAAAAAAAGCCGCGGCCTACTTCGCGAAGGACCAAGCGTGATGTTTGGTTTCATTGCGAAGCACCGAGGGATTTGGCCGGTGAGTTGGATGTGCGACGCGCTCGGTGTGTCGCGGAGTGGCTTCTTCGCCTGGCTGACGCGGGGGCCGAGCGCGCGCGCCAGAAGCGATGAAGTGGTCCGCATCAAGGTGCGTCAGAGCTTTTTGCAAAGTGACCGCACCTATGGCGCCCGCCGCGTTTGGCGTGACGTGCTGGAAGACGGGATCGCCTGCGGCCTGCATCGCATCGAGCGGCTGATGCGCGTTCAGGCCTTAAAGGCGCGGCCACGCCGCCGGCGATTGCCGCCCGACACAGGCGATCGCATCGCCGGCGCCATCGCTCCAAATGTTCTCGACCGCCGCTTCCAAGCGAGCGCGCCCAATCAGAAATGGGCGGCGGACTTCACTTACATCTGGAGCGGCGAGGGTTGGACGTATGTCGCGGTGGTGATCGATCTCTTCTCACGCCGCGTGGTCGGCTGGTCGATGCGCGCTTCGATGACCGCTGATCTGGTCGCTGAGGCGCTCACGATGGCGCTGTGGCGGCGCGGCAAACCCGAGGCGCTGATGCACCATTCAGATCGCGGCAGCCAATACACGAGCGACCAATTTCAGCGCCTGATGAGCGAGCACGGCGTCGCCTGCTCGATGAGCCGCGCTGGCAATTGCTGGGACAACGCCGCAACTGAGAGCTTCTTCTCTTCGCTCAAAACCGAGCGAACAGCGCGCAAGATCTATCGCACACGCGACGAAGCCAAGGCTGATGTGTTCGATTATGTCGAGCGATGGTACAATCCACGGCGACGCCATTCGACGCTCGGCTACCTCAGCCCAATTGCGTTCGAAGAACAGGAGGCGTTAGCTTAGGAAGGCGTCCACGAGACCGGCAGCAGCTCATGCAGACGGCACATGGGAGAACCTCGTCATAAGCTTCGGATACGCTGGCTCGCTTGAGCGTCCGTACATCATCAGGGCGCAAACACCGGGGCATGTAAGACTAGTGCGTCCGCGAATTGAAATAAGCGGACGCGCCATCGTCCTTGACGGCTTCATGATCGAGGCGGGTGACGCCATTCCGGTCAAGTTCAGGGGTCCGACCGGGGTCTGCACGAACTGCCGCCTCACGAACTCCGTGATCATGGACGCCACGCCTGCGTCCACGCAACGTCGCCCGTTTGTAAGCATGTTCGGGTCCTACAACCGCGTCGATCATAACTACTTCATCGGCGGGGTCATGGCGCATGCCGTCCTTTTCGTGGAAACCGAAGCCGGCCAAGAGCGCTATCACCGCATCGACCATAACTACATTGGCGAACGGGAGTCGCAGTATCCAACCTGGGACGGAGAGGCGATCATTATCGGAAGCGGCCCTTACAGGAACGCACAGGGAGAGTGGGTGCACGCGAGGCAAAGGGTGCTCGTCGACGAGAACTACATTTGCTCGGTGAATTCAG
>JBQTHP010000232.1:0-2032 GCA_052389755.1 Gammaproteobacteria bacterium | reverse complement strand
CGGCATCCGCCGCCTGCGCGGTGAGCCCTTCCACGTGCGCATCGACGGCGAGGACCCGCTCGACATCCACTGTGACGACGTCACCTACGAAGGCGCGAACACCTCGCTGCAGATCCACCTGCGGGTGAACCCTTCCAAGTTCGCCGTGATGTACAACGCCGTGCAGCTCGCCACCGCACCGGCGCTCGCCGTGTCGGTCAACTCGCCGATTTTCCTCGGCCATCGGCTGTGGCAGGAGACGCGCGTCGCGCTGTTCAAGCAGGCCGTCGACGATCGTCCGCCCGAGCCGCGGCGCGGCGTGCCGCGCGTGTGCTTCGGTCTCGGTTGGCTGAAGCGCGGCGCGCTCGAGCTGTTCGAGGAGAGCGTCGAGCTGCACGAGCCGCTCTTGCCGGTCATGAGCGACGAGGACCCGGTCGCCGTAACGCACGCGGGCGGCATTCCGCTGCTCGCCGAGCTGCGGCTTCACCAAGGCACGGTGTGGCGCTGGAACCGAGCGGTCTACGACCCGGCGGAAGGCGGCCATCTGCGCATCGAGATGCGCGCGCTGCCCTCGGGGCCGACCGTCGCCGACATGATGGCGAGCGCGGCGTTCCTCGTGGGCCTCGCGCTCGATCTGTCGCGAAGCCCCGCGCTGCTCGACTCCGTCCCCTTCGAGGTTGCAGAGGGCAACTTCTACCGCGCCGCGCAACACGGCCTCGCCGCCGAGCTCTTCTGGCCGCAGGGCAAAGGGCTCTTCGCGATCGGCGCGCGCGAGCTCGTGCACGAGCTCCTGCCCGTCGCCCAGCGCGGGCTCCTGCACGCAGAAATCGACGCCGGCGAGTGCGAGCGGTGGCTTGCGATCATCGAGCGCCGCGCCACCACCGGACAGACCGGCGCGCAATGGCAGCGCAGCCGACTCGCCGCGCTCGAGGACACGCTCGGGCGCAAGGAGGCGCTCGCGCGCATGCTTGGCGAGTACCTGGACTGCTCCGAGCTCGGCGCGCCCGTGCATACCTGGCCGATCCTATGACGCAGCGGATCCAGTTATTGGACGAGGCGCGCCTCGCGCACCTGCCGGGCAAGGTCGAACACTGGTTGCGCGAGCTCGATCGGGCCACATTGCTGCGCGTTCCCGGGCGCGATCGGTTGCGAGCTCGGATCGTCACGACCTTGCTCCATGGAAACGAACCGAGCGGCATCCGCGCGGTTCACGCCTGGCTCCGCTCCGGCGTCGTGCCCGCCACCGACGCGGTCTTCTACATCGGCTCGGTCGAGGCCGCGCTCGCCGCGCCTCCATGGTCGCACCGGACATTGCCGCACGCCCGTGATGCGAACCGCTGCTTCGCGCCGCCGTTCGACGGGCTCGAAGGCGAGCGCGCGCGGGAGCTGATCGAACGGCTCGAGGCGGCGAGACCGGAGGCCCTCGTGGATCTGCACAACAACACCGGGCGCAGCCCCGCGTACGGCGTCGGCACGGTCGCGGATGCGGCCCACCTCGGCTTCACGAGCCTGTTCGCAGATCGCTATATGCTGAGCGATCTGCGGCTCGGCACGTTGATCGAAGCGACCGAGCGCTTCACGGCGAGCATCGTGGTCGAATGCGGGCGAGCCCAGGACCCGGTCGCCGACGCGGTCGCACTCGCCGGCCTCGAGCGCTATCTGTCGGTGGAAGACCTGAGCGTGCGCGCCGAGCCCATCAAATTTAACCCCATGGAGATCCTGCATCGCCCCGTTCGCGTGAGGGTCCACCCCGACCTGCGCCTCGCGTTCGGCGACGCTCCGGTCGAGGGAGCGGACCTCACGGTGCGCAGCGACTTCGACCGCCACAACTTCGACCCGGTCGAGCCCGGCATGGTGCTCGGATGGCTCGGGCCTCCGGGCACGTGGCCGTTCGATGCCCGCGGCGGCGACGGTGTTGAGGTGAGCGCCGAGCTGTTCACGAGCGCGGATGGGCTCGTGCGCATCCGGCGCGCGATGGTGCCGGTGATGATGACCGTGTCTGCTGCGATCGCGCAGAGCGATTGCCTGTTCTACGCCATGCAGAAGCGATGAG
>JBQTHP010000231.1:0-1719 GCA_052389755.1 Gammaproteobacteria bacterium | reverse complement strand
CCACATCTTCACGCGATCGTCGAGCTTGCGGAACACGGCCGCCGCATAGTCCGCGAACCACTTTGCGATGTCCGGATTGAGCCAGCCGCCACGATCGTCCAGCGCGGCGGGCAGATCCCAGTGATACAGGGTGACCACCGGTTCGATACCGTTCGCAAGCAACGTATCGACCAGACGCTCGTAGAAACCGAGGCCCGCGGCATTGACCGCGCCCTTGCCGTGCGGAAGCACGCGCGCCCACGCGATGCTGAACCGGTAGGCGTTCAGCCCGAGATCGGCCATCAACGCCACATCGCTCGCGTAGCGGCGATAGTGATCGCACGCCACGTCGCCCGTGTCCCCGTTGTGTACGAGACCCGGCGTGTGTGCGAATCGCTGCCAGATGCTGGCCCCCGCACCGTCGGCGAGCGGCGAGCCCTCCACCTGATATGCGGACGTGGCGCCGCCCCAGAGGAATTCCTGCGGAAACGCGATCGTGCTGGCCATGCGGCGATGAAACCGGTTACATCGGCAGTATACGCAAGTCTATACTGGTTTCCTGCGCGGAATCACATGGCAAGCGTCGCTCTCGATCACGTACGCAAGGTCTACGACAACGGGCACGTCGCGGTCGCCGATGCCACGTTCGCTGCCGGCGAGTCGGAGCTGCTCGTGCTCGTCGGCCCGTCGGGCTGTGGCAAATCGACGACGCTGCGCATGATCGCCGGGCTCGAGACCGCCTCCTCGGGAACCATCTCCATCGGCGACCGCCTCGTCAACGAAGTGGCACCCAAGGACCGTGACATAGCGATGGTCTTCCAGAGCTACGCCCTCTACCCCCACATGACGGTGTTCGAGAATCTTGCGTTCGGCCTCGTGCTGCGACGTTACTCGCGAAGCGAGGTCGACCGCCGCGTGCACGAGGCCGCGGGCGTACTCGGGCTCGAGCAGATGCTCGAGCGCAAGCCCCGGCAGCTCTCCGGCGGCCAGCGCCAGCGCGTCGCGTTGGGGCGTGCGCTCGTGCGCGAACCGAAAGCGTTCCTGCTCGATGAGCCCCTGTCCAATCTCGATGCGAAGCTGCGATCGACCATGCGCACCGAAATCGCGCGTCTCCACCGACGTCTCGGGACGACGATGATCTACGTCACGCACGATCAGATCGAGGCCATGACGCTCGGACAACGCATCGTGGTTTTCAATCACGGAGAGATTCAGCAGATCGACACGCCGCTGCGCCTCTACGGGCAGCCGGCGAACGTTTTCGTCGCCGGTTTTCTCGGCAGCCCGGCGATGAACCTCTTTCGCGGAAATCTGCAGCGAGGCGACGGGCCGCGCCTCGATCTCGGCAAAGCCACGCTACCGCTCGGCACCCTGCCGCCCGAGATCAGCGCGCGAGACGGACGCGAGCTCATCGTCGGGCTCCGTCCGGAGGATCTGCATCTCGCGGCTGACTCGTCGCAGGTTCGGACGGCGCCCGTCTTCACGGCAATGGTCGATGCCGTGGAGCCGCTGGGGAGCGATGCGTTCATCACCGCCCGCTTGGGCGATGTCGACGTCGTCGCCAGAATCCATCCTACGCGGCTTCCCGAGGCCGGCGCTGCGGTCACTCTCTCGTTCACTCCCGGGAACCTCCACTTCTTCGATCCGGTGACCGAGAAGCGGCTCAATTGCGCGTAGTGATGGTGGTGAGGGGGAGACTCGAACTCCCGACCTGTGGGTTATGAATCCACTGCTCTAACC
>JBQTHP010000230.1:0-4329 GCA_052389755.1 Gammaproteobacteria bacterium | reverse complement strand
GGGCTCGACCCGGGCGACGTCGCGGCCGTGCGCGATGAGCTCGCGCGCATCGGCGGCGTGCGTCGCGCGTACCTCGTGCGCAAGCACGTCCGTCACGACCCCCAGACTCCGCTCTTCGTGCTCGGCATCGCCTCGGATGTTCCCTGGTGGCGGCTCGCGACCGTTCGATCCGAGGGCGCGCTCGTCGAGCGCATCAGCGGGGAATGCCGTCTGCCCGGCGAGACGGTGATCGTTCCCCTCTGCACCAATCGCAACTTCGAGAAGCCTCTTCGCAAGGTGAGCGGCAGCGGGATCTATCAGCGGGCTCAGACGACCCAGACGACTACGACGTCTTAGACGGCCGGATAAGAACGCTTCGTTCGATCTCGCGGCGACCCTCCAGCCGTCTAAGCCGTCTTAGACGTCTGAGCCGTCTTAGTCGCGAAGCGCATCAGCGATCCTCATGTAAGCGGCTGCGCGCCGCTGAGGCTCGCGCGCCGCGGCTGCAATCGCCATCGCATCGTCGAGCAGTGCGCGGGCCGCGGTCTCATCGCCGGACTTTTCCTTTGCCATTGCGAGGGCCGCCAGGGCGCCAGCCTTGAATTCCGGGTCCCCGACGCGTCTCACCGCCGACAGCGCCGACTCGATCGTCGTTCGCATCGCCGCGATGCGACCTCCTCGCGACTGAGCACCGAGAACGCCCAGGAGTACCGTCGCCTCTGCCTGGGGATCCTCGAGCTCGCGCGCCGTGCGCAGGGCCTCCGCGTCATCGCCCGCTTCGGCCCGTGCGGCGGCGATGTCGCGCAGGATGAGTACTCGCGAGTCAGGTTCCGGGACACTCGCGGCCGTCTGCAGCGCGCCGGCCACATCGCCCGCTCGAGCCTGCAACCGCGCGATGGCACCGCGTAGCGTGCCCTGCGATGTTGCCTGCCGGACGCGATTCGCGGCATCGATCGCCTGCCGCAGGCTCGCGCGGGCCGCCTCGGCTTCTCCGGCTACGATCGCAGCGTCCGCAATTTCGCACAGAACGGCGCTTCTCCACGCCGCGGAGGCGCGAACGCCTCCGATCGCCGTCGCAGCACGCGCCATCAGCCGTCGCGCGCCCTCGACGTCGCCGAAGCCCGCCTGCGCCTTGGCCATGCGTGCGAAAGCTCGCGCGCGGTCCCGACCCTGCTCGATGCGATCCGCCGTGGCGTGCGCGCCGGCGACATCGCCCGCCTCCATCTGCGCAATCGCGATCGACCCGAACGCGCGCGCGCGCACTTCCCCGTTCCGGATGCGCGCGGCCAGCGAGCGTGCCTCGGCGACGTCCCGGTCCTTCGCGTGTGCCACGGCAATGTCGGTCAGCGCCAGCGCGTTCACGGTTGAATCGACGATGCGCCGCCCCGTGACCAGTGCTCCCGCCAGATCGCCACGGTCCGCCTGCATCGCTGCGATATGGCGAAGCGTCGTTCCTTGCGCCGCATTGCCGCGGATGCGGAAAGCCGTCGCGATGGCAGCGTTGAACTCGGAGCTCCGTGCCTGCGCGTCGGCAACCGCTGCGAGCGCGGCGTCGCGCACCGCGACATCGGTGATCCGCTCGGCAGTGGCAAGCGCCGCGACGAGATCGCGGGCGCGACTCTGCGCGAGGGCGATGTCGTGGAGCGCCCAGCTTCGAAGCGCTTCGACCGGCACGCGTTCAGCGGCCGCGAGCGCCAACGCGATCGCGTCGCGCGTGGGCGCGCCGGCAGCCGCGCTCGTCGCAGCAATCTCGGCGAGCGCCTGTGCCCGGCGATGCGGCTCTTCGATCGCGCTTCCCGCTTCGAACGCACGGTCGAGGGCGGCGAAGGCGCGCGCGTCGCGCGCATTGCGTTCAGCCGCCGCAACGGAAGAAGCGATCGAGGCGGCGATGAGAAGGAACCGAAGGTGTCGGATGCGAGTCATGCGAAGATAGGGACGATCCCTGAAAGCGAGGCAGCATGGAAGAGGAAAGAGGCGTGTGGGTGGGCGCGGCGCTCGCGACGATCGCCCTGGGCGCTGCCGTGTATTACTTCTATATCCGCGAGGATGCCCCACCGCCTCCGGCGCCGGTGCGTGCGCCGGCACCGACCGCGAGCGCCAGCGTTGCACCTCCGGAGATCCTCAATCCACTTCCCCCTCCGCCGCCGGATGAAGCGGCTGCGCCCTTGCCGCCGCTCGCGCAGAGCGATCCGGACGTGCGCGATTCGCTCACGCGCCTCTTCGGCGGTGAAGCGGTCGAGAAGCTGGTCGTGCCGGATGGTCTCGTGCGCAAATTCGTCGTCACCGTGGACGACCTGGCGCGCAAGAAGGCGTCGGTGCAATCGCGTCCCGTGGCGGCGACGCCGGGAACGTTCCGGGTCGCAGGAACGGAAGATAGTCCGACGCTCGACCCCCAGAATTACGCGCGTTACACACCGGTGGTAACGCTCGTGCAACGAGCCGAGACCGCCCAGCTTGCTCGGCTGTATCTGCGCTTCTATCCACTCTTCCAGGAAGCCTACGCGGACCTCGGACGCGAAGGCGCGTATTTCAACGACCGCGTCGTCGAGGTGATCGATCACCTGCTCGCCACGCCCGACGTGCAAGGGCCGATCGCGCTCGTCCAGCCGCGCGTCTTCTATCAGTTCGCGGACCCGCAGCTCGAGGCGCTTTCGGCCGGGCAGAAGCTGCTCATCCGCATGGGGCCGGAAAACGCGGGGATCATCAAACAGAAACTGACGGAGCTCAGGGCGCAGATCGCCGCGCAACGATCGCCGTGACTGCCAGGTCCGCGGTGACGTTGCCGACCGTCCTGAAGATGTCGGGCAGCATTTCGACCGCGAGCAGGAGCGGCAACACCTCGAGCGGAACGCCCATTGCGATGGAGATCGGCACCAGTGCCGTGAAGAATGTGATCTGGCTCGGCAGCGACACCACAGCGAGGCTCAGAACCGCCGCGAGCATGACGCCGGTCGCGAGCTGCGGCAGCGCGGGATCGATGCCGTAGAGGGAGGCGACGTACAACACAACGGCGAGGTTTGCCGCCGGGCTCGTGATGCGGAAGACGGCGACTGCGAGCGGCAGCACGAGTCCCGTCACGCGCGCGGGGATGCCGAGGTTGTCCTGCGCGCTCTCGATCATCGCGGGCAGCGAGGCGAGCGAGGACTGCGTGCTGATGCCGACCACTTGCGGCGGCACCGCCGCGCGCGCGAATCGTCCGAGCGGAATGCGGCTCAGGAACACCAGCACGTAGATCGCTGCGGTAAGCAGGATGCAGATCGCGGAGACGATCACCACGTAATGGACGAGCGCGCCCGCGGCGGCGATGCCGACCCGCGTTCCCACGACGAGCGCGAGGGCGAATACGCCGAGCGGGGCGACCCACAGCACCCACCGGACCACAACGAGCATCGCATCGCCGACGGCGTGAAAGAATCCAGTGACGCGGTCGCGCAGCTCCGGCGCGATGCGCGTGACGGCCAGTCCGAAGATGAGCGCAAAGACGACGAGCGGCAACATCGCGCCTTCGGCCGCCGCCGCAACCGGGTTGGTCGGGATGATGCTTTTCACCCATTCGCTCATCGGCGGGCTCGACGGGATTGCAGCAGTCGGATCCGCGCCGGCGCGCAGCGCCGCGGCATTTGCGACGTCTGCCGGGCTCACGACGAGCAGCAGCGGCGTCACGAGCGCGCTGAACACCGCGGCCGCGAACAGAAGCACGGCGAACCACATCACGGCGCGCGCTGCGACGCCGCCGAGTGCAGCGGTGCTTGCGGCTGCGGCCGTGCCGGTGACGAGCAGTGAAAAAACGAGCGGGATGATCGTCATGCGCAGCGCATCGAGCCAGAGCGTACCGACCAGGTCGGCGGCGGTGACGACGCCTTCAGCAGGCATCGCTGTCGCGGCGAGCATGGTGCCGATGCCGAGCCCGGCGGCCAGCGCGATCAGAACGCGGGTCGTCAGTGACATCGCCGCGCCCGTCGCTCAGCGCAGCATGTGCTTGCCGTGGCGCTGGCGCAGAACCTTCTTGTCGATCTTGCCGGTGGCGCCGAGCGGGATCTCATCGACGAACAGCACGTCGTTCGGCATCCACCACTTCGGGACTTTGCCCTCGAAGAGGCGCAGGAACTCTTCTTTCGTCGCGGTCGTGCCGCTTTTCAGCTGGATGATCAGAAGCGGCCGCTCGCCCCATTCCGGATGAGGCACGGCGATCACGGCTGCGATGGCCGCGCTGGGATGAGCGATGGCGACGTTCTCGAGCTCGATGGAGCTGATCCACTCCCCGCCCGACTTGATGACGTCCTTCGTGCGGTCGGTGATCTGGATGAAGCCGCTTTCGTCGATCGTGGCCATGTCGCCGGTGTCGAAGAA
>JBQTHP010000229.1:0-12615 GCA_052389755.1 Gammaproteobacteria bacterium | reverse complement strand
TGCGGGCGTCGCGAAACCAGAAAAACGCGAGCAGGTTGCCGTTGCCGATGTCGAAGAAGAAATGCTGTCCATAGCCTTTGGCCATGTCGAAACCCTTGACGACGCGCATCCCGAGCACGTTGGTGTAGAAGTCCACGGTGCGCTGCATGTCGCTCGTGACGAGCGCGAGGTGATGGATCCCCCGGTATTCAAACTCTCGTTTCGCTGCGCTCGACATGGCCGTGTGCTCCTTACTCGATTGCGCCGCCAATGACTCTACGGCACCGCGCGGGCGGGCGGCAATCAACCCGCGCGATCACGCCGGGCGAGCGCCTGCTGCAGCCCGGAGTATTTCGGGTTGTCGATCGCGAGGTACTCGGCGGCGGTGTGATCCAGGTGGCGCTTCAAAGGCGGATCGTCGAGATCGATCTGACGGTCGCGAATGCGGCGGCAAAGCTCGGCCTCGAGCTCCGGCAGCGCACCTTCGGTGCCGAGGAGCTGCCGCAGCCGCGCGAGCTGGCGCGCATCGTTCGCGGGACCCAGCCGCAGTTCCCGTTCGATGATCCGCAGGCAACCGAGCGCAACGCGCGTGAGATAGGCAATGCGCGTCGAGTCATCCGACGACGTTCGTGACTCGAGAAGGGCGATCGCGCCCGCGGCGAGCTCGTCGGTACGTGGATGATGCTCTGCCATGCGACTCAGGCCAGTACCAGGTTGAGCAGATCCATTTCGGCTTCGGCCGTCCGACGCCCGATCGCGAGCAGCTCCACCGACTGCTGTGCGCGCGAGAGGTGCCGCTGCGCAAAGCGCATCGTGATCACCGCCCACTTGAGGCAGCCGAAGACCTCCCAGTAGCGCACCCGTTCCCGGTCGACTCGCCGGCCGCCCGCGGTCTCGTACGCGGCATACAGCTCCTCGCGCGAACCGAAGCCGCCGGCGGCGTGATCCGGGCGGCCGAACCGCCAGGCGTTCGTGCAGAACCAGCCCAGATCCTCCATCGGATCGCCGAAATGGGCCAGCTCCCAGTCGAGCACCGATGCCAGGCCTCGTTCGGTGACGACGAAGTTGCCCAGCCGAAAGTCGCCGTGTACGAGAGCCGCTTCGGATGCTTTGGGAAGGTGCGCCTCGAGCCAACGGAAGCCGTACTCGACCGCCGCGCGCGTTGCGGGGAGCGAGCGGTACATTCGCTCGTACGCGATCAGAAGATCGGTGGCGAAAAAGGTCGGTATCGCGGGCAGCGCTTCTGAGCGGATGCGATGCACGTCGGCCAGCACTTTCGCGCAATCGCCGAGCATGCAGGCCCGTGCCGATGCGAAGCGCTCGTCGCTCAATATGCGCGGGGCGAGAGTCTCGCCGGCTACGCGCTCCATCACATAGCCTTCGCCCACACCTGCGGACGGGTCCAGTACCGCGAGAACGCGCGGCGCCGGGATTCCCCGGGAGGCGGCGCAGCGCACGACCTCCGCTTCCAGGGCCTGCGGAAGATTGAGATCCTGGTCGGCGGCTACGCCCGCGGGCTTGCGCCGCAGGATCAGCGGGATCGTTCCGGTTGCCGTCACCGCATCGAGCGACCAGGTCTCGCGTGAGACGCCGCCGGACAGTTGCACGAGACGCTCGAGCGAGCGCAGTCCTTCGAGCCTCGATGTCAGTGCGCGCATCAAGGCTTCGTGAAGCTCGCCCGAACCTTCAGCGCTGTTCGATGACACCCGCTGGAACCCCGTCGATCATCTGGTCGAGGTATTCGGAGAGGCCGTAGCCGGTGTGCCCGTCGCAGTGAAACTCGGTCATCCCCTCGGTGATGCGCGTGTGCAGCACCGTTCCGCCCGCGCCCTGCCGGCGATTGCGCAACGGGATGAGCGACATCACACGCCCCTCGATCTCGTAGCGACGCTGCGGCGTAATACACGACGCTCGCAGGGCGGTCTGATAGAAGCGCTCGTCCCACTCGGTTTCGACTTGCGCATCATCGACGAGCACGTACTGCCCGTCGCGAAACACGGTTCCCGTGACGAGCCGCGAGCCGTCCGCATGGGCGACTATCGAAATCATGATGCCGAAGTCGCGGCTGAAGGAGATGGGCAGCCAGCGATACCAGTGGATGGCCTGCCAGTAGCGCGGACCCCATGATTTGTCGCGAAGCCCGAGCCCGTCGATCGCCCAGCGCTGAGCGCCGACCGCGATCGTCCCTGCGGCAGCCACGTGCTGTTCGTAGTGCGCCCGATTGAAGGAGTCATGTTCGTTCTGGTCGATCGGTGTGCCGTCATCCTTGACCATCTCCCCGCCGTAGATCGGCGAGAGACCGCGGTAGTCGAGATCGATCTCGCAGCGAACGTGCGGGTTGTCGCGGAACGCTCGCCCGGGATCGACCATCTCGCCCGGATCGGCGAGCAGCACGACATCGCCGCTGTAGCGCACGCGAAGCCGTCGAAAGGGCTCGAGCACCTCGAAGCGCATGCCTCCGGCGTCGAGCGCGTCGTTTCCGGAGATCTCGGGCCGGCGATACATCCAGGCGACGCTGCGATCGGGCAGATACACGCAGCAGGACATCTCCGCGTGTCCTTCGTTCGGCCTGTTGCCCAGCCGGAACCAGCCGCCCACGTGCGTCGCGCGGTCGTAGACGTTGAAATACATGCTCTCGTTGAAGTTTTGGAACGGCTCGATCGCGTGCGGGTATTCATCACGCTCCGTGAGCCGCAAACGCACCCCTCTTCGAACCGGCATGCTCGTTCCTCAGCGCCCGCGGTTTGACAAGATGGACAGCGCCCGACCACGATCGGAAGCGACCGATGGATACGCCCATTCGCTCCGTTTCGATCGCCCCGGTCTGCACACGCACCACCGTCCGTGCAGACGATAGCATTCTAATGAGTTCGGCCACGCCGCTCGGGGGATACGAGCGCAATATAGGCGAATACCTGCATCGTTGGGCCGCCGAGGCGCCTGACCGCGTCTGTTTCGCTCAACGCGAGAACGGCGGCGACTGGCGCCGCATTGCCTACGGCGAGGCCGCCGCGGCGACCCGGGCGATCTCGCAGGCGCTCATCGATCGCGGTCTCGGGCCGGACCGACCCGTGATGATCCTCTCCGCCAATTCCATCGAGCACGCCCTGCTGTCGCTCGCGGCAGTGCAGGTTGGCATTCCCGTCGTGCCGGTCTCGCCGGCCTATTCGCTCGCCGGTGGAGACCTCGCACGTCTGCGCCACGTATATGAGCTCGCGCCCCCCGGACTGCTCTTCGTGCAAAGCGGCCGGCAGTTTGCGGGGGCGCTCGACGCACTGGACACCGTTGGGCGCGAGCTCGTCTGCGTGGCCGACCCGGCGCCCGGGTTCAGCTGCACGCCCTTCGCCTCGCTGATGGCCACGCGCGCCACGCCGCAGGTCGATGCCGCCAGGGCTGCGGTCACACCGGAGACCGTGGCGAAGATTCTCTTTACGTCGGCCTCGACCGGTCTGCCGAAGGGCGTCGCCAATACCCATCGGATGCTCTGCGCCAATCAGAAGAGTGCCGCGCTGACTTTTCTCGACGCACCGGCGGAGCCGCCGGTTTATCTCGACTGGTTGCCCTGGCATCACTGCTACGGCGGGAACTACAACTTCTACGCTTACCTGCGTACCGGCGGTGCCCACTTCATCGACGAGGGCCGCCCGGTGGAAGGATTGTTTGCGGAGACGGTTCGTAACCTTCGGGAGATGACGCTCACGAGTTATCTCAACGTGCCGGCGGGGTTTGCGATGCTCGCGATCGAGCTGCAGCGCGACGAGGTGCTGCGACGGCGGTTCTTCGACCGGGTGCAACGGATCGGCTATGGCGGGGCGGGCATGCCGGTGCAACTGTGGGAACAGTACCAGCAACTCGCGGCGCGCACGGTCGGCGAGCGCATTCTCTTCTATTCCGGCTGGGGCGCCACCGAGACGTCGGCGACCGTGACGACGCTGCACGAGTTCTTCGAGGGCACCGGCAATATCGGCACGCCGATGCCGGGTGTGACACTCAAGCTCGTACCGATCGGCGACAAGCTCGAAGCGCGCGTGCACGGAGACATCGTGTTCTCCGGCTACTACCGCCGGCCGGATCTGACCCGATCGGTGTTCGACGAGGAAGGTTTCTACCGTATCGGCGATGCCGTGCGTTTCATCGAGCCGGCGGACCCCGATCGTGGCCTCAAATTCGCCGGGCGTCTCGCGGAGGATTTCAAGCTGCAAACGGGCACCTGGGTCCATGGCACGACGCTGCGCCTCAAGCTCCTCGATGCCTGCGGCTCAATCGTGCAGGACCTGGTGATTGCGGGCGAAGAGCGCGAATACCTCGGGCTCATGGTGTGGCTCAACGTGGAGGCGTGCCGTGTCATCACGGGCGATGCACATCTCACCGGTGAGACTGGAAGCGGCGATCCTCGGCTGCTTGCGCACCTCACCGAGCGGCTGCGGGCCTACAACGCGGGGCAACGCGGCGCTTCGAGCCTCATCGGCCGGTTCCTCATCCTGCGCGAGCCGCCTTCACAGAGCGCAGGCGAGATCAACGACAAGGGCTACGTCAATCAGCGCCTGACGCTCGAACGTCGCGCCGATCTCGTCCGCGCGCTGTACGCGACGCCACCCGCGGCGGGCGTCATTGTGCTCTAAAAAACCTCGAAGATGCGGTAGGCCACCCCCGTGCGCGTTCGCCGGCCGGCCCCGATCGCGACGATATCGTTCAACCAGCCGTACTGTGGCGCACTCGTCTCGAACAGCGGATTGATGCGGAAGTAGTACCGCGCCTCGTCCAGCGCTTCGACCTTCGCCGGATCGGCGAACTCCGCCAGCACTTCGGGCGGAATGACGAGCCGGCCGCCGTACGTCACGTAGATCAGCGCTCCGTCGTTGGTCTCCCAGAGCGAGCGGACGTCGATGAGTGTCCTGACCGGCTCGCCCGCGCCGCCGCCCCCGCGCTGCGACCAGTCCGCACCGCTCGGAGCGATGCGTCCGCGCAAGCGCGGTCCTTCGAAGCGCCCGCTGGCGATGTCGCTGATCCGTCGGTTGCTCCACGGAGACTGGCCGAGCGCGACAGGAGCGCCGGTGCGCAGCTCGATCGTCACTTCGCACAGGAAGCTGACTCGGGGCGGCTCGTGCATGTGCTTTCCAGTGCCTGCGGCACACTATCTTACGGGGTTCGCGTCCACGGCCGATCGAAAGGCGCCGAAGCCGAGCGTCAGCACGATCGCCGAGAGCGGAAGGGCAACCGTCGCCACCACGGCGAGCGAGTAACGCAAGGCCGCATCATCGCCAAAAACGTAGTCGGTCGTCACGGCGATGGCGGTTGGACCGAGGCCGAGACCGATCAGATTGGCGACGAAGAAGTAGGCTGCGGTGATCTGTCCGCGAAGCCGATTGGGCGCGATCAGTTGCAGTGCTGCGCCGGCGACACCGCCGTGCATCGACGCGATCAGGATTCCGGGCGTGAGCAGCGCCGCGGCGAGCCCGGCCGTGGGCGCGAATGGCATTGCGATGAGAAACGGCGCAGCGCCCAGCGCCGACCAGCGAACGACGCGCAGGTGTCCATCCTTCTGTCCGATGCGGAACCGACGATCCGCGAGCGCTCCCCCGATGATGAGGCCGAGCGCTCCGCCGATGGCGGTGATGGCGCCGTAAAACAGACCGACATCGGCCGGCACGAGTCCGTACGTACGGGCAAAGAACGTCGGAATCCAGGCCATGTAGCCGTAGATGACGAACGTGAGCAGCGAGAGGCCGACGAAGTGTGCACCGACGGCGTGGAGCCGGCTCTCGATGAAGCGCGCGAGATCGGTCCAGCGTGGACGCGACGCGTCGACCTCGCCGCGCCGCACCGGTTCACGGACGGTCAGCATGAGGAGCGCCACCAGCAGGCCCGGCAGACCCACGAGAAGAAAAGTCAGTCGCCAGGGCTCGACCGATCCGAGCGCGGGCAGCGCGACAGCCGGAAGCTCGCTGACGAATCTCACCACGAGCCCGCCGATCACGAGGGCGACGCCCGAGCCGAGCGGAACGCCGATCGAATACACCGCAATCGCGCGTCCCAGCTTGTGTTTCGGAAAGTAGTCGCTGAGGAGCGAGTAAGCCGCGGGCGAGAGCGTCGCCTCACCTACTCCGACGCCGATGCGCGCCAGAAAGAGGCTCCGGTACCCCGCAGCCAGCCCGCACAGTGCGGTCATCAGGCTCCAGACCGTGATCCCCCACGTGATGAGCAGTTTGCGATTTCCGCGGTCGGCCAGCGCGCCGAGCGGCAGACCCATGAACGTATAGAACACCGCAAAGGAAAATCCGACCAGCAGGCTCACCTGGGTGTCGGAAACCTGGAACGCTGCCTTTATCGAGGGTATGAGAAGGGTGAGGATCATCCGATCGACGAACGAGACGGTGTAGGCGATGAGCAGAACCCCGACCACCCACCAGGCATGAACCGGGCGCGGCCACGGCACGTCATCCGAGGTCGGTCGTTTGCACACAGTCTCCATTGGGATACTATCTCCCAAAGATTAGAACTCTACGTATTTTTGGGGGAGCAAGCGCATGACGATGCAACTCCGCGGGCGTATCAGGTTCCTGGTGGCGTGCGTGGCGGTCTGCGCCGCCTCATCCACTCTCGCCCAGGAAGAGGCGGTCCGAATCGACGAGATTCTGGTGACCGCGCAAAAGATCGAACAGAACCTGCAGTCGGTTCCGATCGCCGTCACCGCTTTCACCGACGAGCAGCTCAGGGTCAACAGGATCGAGGCGCTGGTCGACATTGCGCAGCGCACGCCCGGCTTCACCGCCACCGAAGTCAACCCGGCCGAGCCGAACCTCATCATCCGCGGAATCGGGACGGAAGGCATCGACTCGAACGCAGGCGGGGACGCATCCGTCGTCACGTTCGTCGACGGCGTCTATATCGGCCGCGGCGGCGGTGCGAATCTCGATCTGCTCGATCTGGAGCGTGTCGAGGTGCTGCGCGGCCCGCAGGGCACTCTCTTCGGGAAGAACGTGGTCGGCGGACTCGTTCACCTCGTCACTCGCAAACCTTCTGCCGACGACTTCGGGGATATCGCGGCCACGTTCGGAAATTTCAGCCGGATCGAGGCGCGCGGCCGGTTCAACAAGGCACTGAGCAGCACCGTGTTCGCATCCGGCGCGATAGTCTACCGAAAGCGCGACGGTTACAGCTTCAACGCCACGACGGGCAACGGCGTGGACGACGAGAAGATTACCGGGGCGCGCGCCGCGCTGCGCTTCGCCGCGAACGCCAATCTCGATGTCGTGCTGGCCATCGACGCGACCCGACAGCGCCAGAGGGGCAAGCCGCGCGACAACGTCTGCAACGCGACCTTCAACGGCGGCGTGCATTGTGTAGGCGTCGATCCGGATCCGCGCGTCATGAACGCCATTACCGATGGGCACTTGCGCCGTGACGTCGAGGGCATCTCTGGTGAAGTCAACTGGAATACCGGCATCGGCACGGTGACGTCGATCACCGCCTATCGACAGGCGGAGTTCGATTTCGAGGATCCTTTCTTCAGCAACCCGGTCAACCCGCCGACCCAGATCGAGTCGATCTACCGCAATGTCGAGGATTCGGATCAGCTCAGCCAGGAGCTGCGGCTCTCCTTTTCCGCGCTCGGCGAGCGACTCGACGGCATCGTGGGCGCGTATTTTCTCAGCGAGAGCATCGATCGCGACGAGATGCTCGACCAGCGCTTCCCCGCCCCTGCACAGCAGGGGCGGGGATCATTTCCGCAACAAGTGGATTCCGACAGCACCGCCGTGTTCGGCGAGATCGGCTTCGATTTCACGAGCACGCTGAGGGGACAACTCGGTGGCCGGATGACGTGGGAGTCGAAGGACGCTCATCTGCGAGGCATCCGGGTCGCGGGACCCGGCTTTCCACCGCCACTCGCGGCGGAATACGACGTGACCGCGAGCGAGAGCTGGGACGCGTTCACGCCTCGCGCGATCCTCGAGTGGACTGCCGCGGAGCAGGCGATGATCTACGCGAGCGCGGCGCGCGGATTCAAGAGCGGCGGCTTCCAGGGAACGGCCGGAAACGGCGCGAGTGCGGTGATCCCCTACGACCCGGAGTTCGCGGTGGCCTACGAGATCGGTGCGAAGACCGAGTGGCTCGGCAACCGGTTACGGCTCAATCTCGCCGCCTTCCAGATCGAGCACAAGGACCTGCAGGTCTCGCAGCTCGTCCCGTTGTGCTGTGTCGTGATCGGCAACGCGGCCGAGGCCGAGATCGAAGGCGCGGAGCTCGAGCTCGTGGCGCGGCCGATTCCCGGTCTGGACGTGAACGGCAGCTACACACGGCTCGACGCGAAATTCACCGATTTTGCGACGGGCGCGACTGCCAACAATACCGGAAGGACGCTTCCCCGGGCACCGGAGGACAAGTACAACGTCGGAGTCCAGTACGGCTGGAGTGTCGCGAGCTGGGCAGACGCATTCGTTCGAGTCGATTGGACGTGGCAGTCGGAGATCTTCTTCGAAGCGTCGAACACGCCGTTCGAGATACAGAGCAGTTACGATCTGATCGACGCGCGCGTTGCGCTACGAGCCCACGATGAGAAGTGGGAGCTCGCGCTGTGGGGCAAGAATCTCGACGATGCACGCGTCAAGACGCACATCGTGGCGTTCGCTCCGTTCCGCCAGGAGCTCAACACCTATCAGGCTCCGCGCACATACGGCGCGACGCTGTCGTATAGCTTCTGACGACTCGGATCGCAGCTTTCCGCGCTGGTTCTCAGGTCTTGCCCGGTTTCCTGCGGGCGGAAGCGTCGTGCGCCAGATTCTCCGCCACGGCGATCAGGACTTTTCGCGCGGTGCGAACGTCTCGAGCGCTGATCCCCCGCGTTGCGATCGCATTAACTTCCGCGACGTACGGAATGAGCATGTTCTCCAGCGCTTTCGCTTTTGGCGTGAGAAACACCCGGACCTTGCGCTGGTCGGCGGTGTCAGGACGCCGGAATACCAGGCCTCTTCGCTCGAGCCCCTGAATCGCCACGACCGTCGTCGGCTCGCGCATGTCCACGCGGCGGCTGAGCTCACTTTGCGTAATGCCCTCTTCGCGCCAGAGCATGCGCAGAAATCGCCACTGACCACTCGAGACACCGTGTCGCAGGATCCGATTCTCGAGGGCCTTCGCGAATCGGCGAAAGCCGATGCGGCAGAGGAAGCCGAGGCTGTTCGAAGGATCGCGAAAGCGTGCGTACGATCTGGGTTTCGCTACCGAACGGAGCAAGCTGATGTCCCCGCGTTCCCTGGTGCTGATACCGAGCCAATTGTGTACCGCGGCGGTATGGGAACACCAGACAAAGGAGCTGTCAGACGAGGTCGCAGTCTCGGTCGCCGACCAGCGCGGTTCGGACTCCATGTCAGCCCTGGCGCGCGACATCCTGCGGGCCGCGCCGCGCCGGTTTGCGGTCGCCGCGCACGGAATGGGAGGCTTCATCGCGTTCGAAA
The DNA here is from genome assembly GCA_052389755.1 of Gammaproteobacteria bacterium. Lineage (GTDB taxonomy): Bacteria > Pseudomonadota > Gammaproteobacteria > Steroidobacterales > Steroidobacteraceae > JBQTHP01. Next base: position 3,184 of record JBQTHP010000229.1, on the reverse strand, counting down.
TGTGGCGGCAGGCGGCCGATCGCATCGAACGCCTCGCGCTGTTCGGCACCCTTGCGACGCCGGATACGCCCCAGCAGATCGCGCGCCGCGAGGGATACGCGAAGCTCGTGCGACGCGGCCAGTTCTCGCAGGTGATCGAGGAGCGCTTGCCGATCCTGTTTGGAACGCGCGGTCGAACCGATGAACGGTTTCTCGCGCTCGCCCGTGCGATGGCGCTGGAAACCGGTGCGGAAGCCTTTCTGCGTCAGCAGAACGCGATCATCGGGCGGCCCGACAGTCGCCCCACCCTGGCAACGATCACCCGTCCCACCCTCGTCGTCGTGGGAGACCAGGATCGGATCACAGCCGTGAGCGATGCGGAAGCGATCGCTGCAGGCGTGCCGGGCGCGCAACTCGTCATCGTCGAGGACTGCGGGCACCTGGTGCCGCTCGAGCAACCCACACGAACCACCGAGCTGTTGCGGCAGTGGCTCGGTCGGACAGGCTAGCCGCCCAGCTCTTTGCGCACGATGTCGGCGCCGCGGGCCATGGCCTGGAGTTTGGAGAAGGCGAGGTCGCTGCTCAGGTACTTCATGCCGCAATCCGGAGCAACCACGAGACGCTCGGGCGCCACGTGTTCGAGCGCCGCCCGAATGCGTCGCGCGACGAGCGCGGGCGTCTCGGCGATCGGGTCGTTCAGGTCGATTACACCGAGCATGATGTCCTTCGAGTTCAGCTGCGCGAGAATCGACAGGTCGAGGTCGGGCTGCGCAGCCTCGATCGAGATCAGATCGGCGGCGCAGTCCTCGAGCTCCCGCAGAAACGAGTACCCCGCAGGTTTCGCCGCACCCGCATGTACGTGTGCATACCCGAAGCAGATGTGCACGGCCTTGAGTCCCGAGGTGCCCTCGAAGGCGCGATTGATCGCCTTTACTGCATACTTGCGCGCGTGATCGGGGCGCGCCTGCATGTAGGGCTCGTCGAGCTGGACGACGTCGATGCCCGCCGCGAACAGCTCGCGGATCTCCTCGTTGACGACGGTCGCGTACTCGAGCGCCACGGACTGCTCGTCCGCATAGAAATCGTTCTGCGCCTGCTGCGTCATCGTGAACGGGCCGGGCAGCGTGATCTTCGTCATGTGCTGCGTGCTCCGGCGCAGAAAGCGTGCATTGGCGAGCTCGATCGACCCGGACCTGCGGATCGGGCCCACGACCCGCGGAACCGGATTGGGCTTGCCGGTTCTGTCGATGGCCGTTCCGCAGATCTCATCGCTCACCCCCGCGAGCGAGGTAGCGAGGAAGTTCGAGTAGCTCTCCCGGCGCATCTCGCCGTCGCCGACGATGTCCACACCGGCTCGTTCCTGCGCGCGAATGGCGAGCAGCGTCGCCTCGTCCTGTGCCTGGCTGAGCAGAGCCTCGGGAACGCGCCAGAGCTCCCGAGCCCGCACGCGCGGCGGGAGCCTGCCGCGAAGATTGCCCCTGTCGAGCAGCCAGTCCGGCTGAGGGTAGCTTCCGACGATGGTCGTCGCGAGCAGTCGCCCGTATTTCGCCCTGTTCACAATTCAATAGTTTACTAAGGAATTACCCCGAATGGGCAATCCGTGCCGGCCGATACGCAGGAGGAATACCATGCGCTTGGAGGAGAGAGTCTGGTGTTTGCTGACGGAGGCTTGCATGTTCACGATCGCTGCCGGTGTTGCGGGTGCGGGTGCGGCGCAGGAAGGCGCAGCGCGCGGCACACATCAGGACCTGGTTGCGCTGTTCACCGACTGGCGCGCGTTCGAGCGGCCGCCGATGCGAGAGCGCGCGCCGGACTACACCGCCGAGACCCTCGTGCGTAAGCACGACGAGTTGAAGCGGTACCAGACACGGCTCGGCGCGATCAGCACGAACGGCTGGCCCGTCGAGCAGCAGGTGGACCATCACCTCCTGCGCGCCGAGATGAACGGGCTCGACTTCAACATTCGCGTCCTGAAGCCCTGGGCGCGCGATCCGGCGTTTTATACGTCCGTCTGGACCGCTCAGAGCGACACGCCGGCGCACGAAGGACCCACGCATCACGGGCTGGTCGAGCTCTGGACGTATTCCTTCCCGCTCACGCCCGCGGCCGAGCACAAACTCGCTGAAGAGCTCGGAGTGATCCCGCCGCTGCTCGCCCAGGCCCGCATCAATCTGGTCGGCAATGCGCGCGATCTGTGGATGTCCGGCATCGGCACGATCAGGCAGCAGGTGCGGGATCTCGCCGACCTCGAGCAGAAAACCTCGAAAGCCGGCTCCGAGCTCAAACGCGCGATTCGAGCGGCGGGCAAAGCGACCGCGGACTTCGTCGCGTGGCTGCAGGAGGAGGCTTCGTCCAAGGACGGCCCGTCCGGTATCGGCAAGGAGAACTACACGTGGAGCCTGCGCAACGTGCATCTGGTGCCATTGTCGTGGGAAGAGGAGGTCAGCCTCCTCAAACGCGAGCTCGCCCGCGCGCATGCTTCGCTGCGGCTCGAAGAGCAGCGAAACCGCGCTCTGCCGCCGATGCCGGTGATCTCGAGTCCGCAGGAGTATCAGCGGCGCGGCAACGAGGCCGTCACGAAGTACATCGCCTTCATACGGAAACAGGACATTCTGCCGTTCCGCGACTACATGGACCCGGCCATGCGCGAGCGCATCGGCGAGTACGTGCCCGACGCCACGCGCAACTTCTTCGCCGTGGCGACTCATCGCGAGCCGCTGACGCTGTACACGCATTTCTATCACTGGTGGGATCTCGCGCAGATGCGCGAGGAGCCGCACGCAAGCCCGATCCGGCGCGGCCCTCTGCTGTTCAACATCTGGGACAGCCGGGCCGAGGGCATGGCGACCGCGGCGGAAGAGATGATGATGCACGCCGGTCTCTACGATGACCAACCGCGCGCCCGCGAGATCGTGTGGATCATGCTTGCGCAGCGCGCGGCTCGCGGCCTCGCTTCGCTCTACGCGCACGCGAACGAGTTCACGATGAAACAGGCGGCGGACTTCCACGTCGAATGGACGCCGCGCGGATGGATGCGCCCGGATCTCGATCTGCTGGGTTTCGAGCAGCAGCTGTATTTGCGCCAGCCGGGCTACGGCACGAGCTACGTCACCGGCAAGTACCTGCTCGAAGAGCTGATGAAGGAGCGCTCCGGACAGCTCGGAGACGATTTCAGAATGCGACGCTTCTTCGAGGAACTGAACGC
>JBQTHP010000228.1:0-15630 GCA_052389755.1 Gammaproteobacteria bacterium | reverse complement strand
GAGAGAGACGGATCTTTGAAAAGATCAGCCATCATCGGTGCCGCTTTTTACATGCCACCATTCGCGGAATGTCAGGCATTGTCCCGCACGCGCGAATTCGGCGATCACGATGCCGTCCAACTCGACCTTTTCACCTTGCGGCACCGACGCAAGGCGCGTGTGCCAGTGGGCCACGCCGCTAGCGGCCGCGACCGCAACCACTAGGTAGTCGAACGTGACGTCCTTCTGCTTGAGGACGGCGCCTTCCCACGCTGCAGCAATCTCGATGCGCCCCCTCTGCGGCGGGTCGAACGGCGTCCAGTAGTACTCGGCGTCGGCCGTGAAGAGCGCGGCTGCAGCGGCCGAGTCCCGCGCCTCCCACGCCGCCTTGTAGCCTTGCAGCCAGTGCTCGAATGCTTCGGCCGTCAATGTGTACATCGCGGCTCCTGTCACGCCTGCCGCTGCAGACGCAAGGTGATCTTCGCCACGTGCTCGCCCTGATATCGGCACAGGGTGAGCTCGAGCCGCGTGGGCATGCGCAACTCGTCGCCAGCGCCGGTGACGCAACTCGCTCCGTATGGCGTGCCTCCGGTGATCTCCCGCATGGTCGAGAGCTCCCGATACGTGTACGGCAATCCGACGATGATCATCCCGTGGTGCAGGAGCGTCGTATGAAACGACGTGATCGTCGTCTCCTGCCCACCGTGCTGGCTTGCCGTGCTGCAGAAAACGCTGCCGACCTTGCCGACGAGCGCGCCCCGCGTCCACAACGCTCCGGTTTGGTCCAGGAAATTGCGCATCTGCGCAGCCATGTTTCCGAACCTAGTCGGCGTGCCAAAGATGACGGCGTCGTATTGCTCCAGTTCTTCCACCGCGGCTGTCGGCGCCCGTTGATCCAGGCGGAAGCCCGAGGCCTTTGCGACATCCGCCGGCACGAGCTCCGGCACGCGCTTCACCGTAACCTGCGTTTCGGGCACGCTCGAGGCGCCCTCCGCCTGCGCATATGCCATCTCCTCGATGTGTCCGTAGCTGCTGTAGTAGAGGATCAGGATGCGGCGCATGGAACCTCCTCGCGTCCTCACGAGACAGTGATATGCCGCTCGATGAAGGCCAGAACCAGTCTGCTGTAGTCAGTCGGGTTGTCCAGGTTCGACAGATGTCCTGCGCTTGGGACGAGCACTCGCTCGGCATTCGGCAGCGCACGACAGAGCTCATCTCCCATCGAACGCCGCCGCGGTGTATCAAGCGCGCCATTGAGCACCAGTGTCGGCACAGCGATCGTGCCGGCAGCCGGCAGCTCGCCATCGGACGTTCCCGCCGGTGCGAGCAGGTCTGTGCCTGGATAGCGGCACGTCATCACTTGCAGCAGCTCGCTCGCGACGCGATCGTTCGAATGAAGCTGCACGAATGGATGGCCGCTCCACTCCTTGCGGAATGCATCCATGCCTTGCTCCCGTACGAGCGCTCGATAGCGCGCGAGCGGTATCTCGGGCTCGCCGGCGTCGCCGACGTCGAAAGGCGCGCCATCGAGGATTACGCATACCACTTGTTTTCGCTGCGGTCCTGCGGCGACGCGCATCGCGACGCGTGCACCCTGCGACATGCCGAGCAGGGCCGCGCGGGGGAGATTCAGGCGCCGTAACAGCGATTCGACGTCACGTGCGTCTGCAAGGAGTGAAGGCTGCCCGACCGAGCCGCCAAAGCCTCGTCGATCGAAGCGGATGACGCGTAGGCGCGGAAACCACGCCGGGACCTGCGGCTGCCACATGTCAAGGTCGAGTGCCCACCCGTGGATGAGGATGAGCGGAAAACCCTTCCCCTCGTCGCGATAGCGCAAGCGCGCACCGTCGAGTTCGATGAACTCCTCTGCCGGCGGGACGGGCGAGGTCTGCATGATCGTTGCGTTTCGCATAGCGAAATATTTTTCGCATAGAGGCTACGGAGCGCCCGCCGCTGCGTCAAGCAGGACGACTGTCCGCATGGGACGGCGGATGGTTCAGCGCTGCACGCTGAGCGACAGGCCCGAGAATCCTTTGAGCTCGGCGGTAATCCGGCGGCTCACGTCCTGCAACATCTTCAAACGCTCGCGGACCAGTTTCGCCCTGGTTATGCGCTTCGAGTGTCCGGAACTATTCAGAGCGGCCACCACAGTCCCGGTGTGGTCGACTACGGGCACCGCCACGGCCACTACGCCGTAGGCGAGCTCGTCCTCCACCGCCGCGTAGCCGTCGGCCCGACAATCCTCGATGAGGCGCTTCAACCTGGCGGGATCCGTCACGGTGCGATCCGTGAGCGGCGTGAACTTCGCCCGTTCAAAGTAGCGCGCCAAGTGCTCCGGTGCCAAGCCAGCGAGCAGGACTCTTCCCATGGATGTGGGATAGGCAGGAAATCGGCTCCCGACGTGCGCTTCGAGCCGCAGCAAGGTACGCACAGATGCGCGCGCCACGTACACGATCTCGGTGTCGTCGAGCACGGTCAGCGCTGCAGAGTCGCCGGTCTGGCTCGCCAGATCTTCGAGATAGGTCTTCGTCAGCGCCTCGATGTTCATCGACTCGAGGTACGCCGCGCCGAGCTCGAGCACTTTCGGGCGCAGCACGAAGCTCCGTCCAGCCCGCATCACGTAACCGAGGTCCTCCAGGGTGTGCAGGCACCGACGCGCGGTTGCAGCCGGCAGCCGCGCCGCGCCAGCCACCTCGGTCAGCGTGAGTGTCGCGCGTTCGCGCGTGAACGCACGAATGACCTCGAGCCCCTTTGCGAGCCCGCCCATGACTTCGCGGCGAAGCGCCGCCGGTTTCCTCGGTGACATGTCGCGAGTGTATTTCGGTATCCGAAAAACGGGAACGCTGCCCGCGTGTTCTTGACAGCCCTATGCGGCCGGCAGCAGCATGTTCGCATGCCGAAGTTAATTTCGATATACGAAAAATGAAGATCGGGCGACAGAAGACGCGCAGCACGGCGATCAGCACTTCGAACGCCGAAACGATCGTGGTGCGCGGACGCGACCTGTGCACCGAGCTGATCGGCCGGGTCAGCTTCACCGAACATATGTGGCTGCTCGTGACGGGCGAGATACCTTCCGTCGCACAGAGGCGCGTTCTCGACGCGACGCTCGTCGCGATCGCCGAGCACGGTCTCGTGCCGAGCGTGCAGGCGAGCCGCATGACTTTGGCCGCGGCGCCGGAGGCTCTGCAGGGCGCAGTCGCGGCCGGCATCCTCGGCTGCGGCTCTGTGATACTCGGTTCCGCCGAAGCGGCGGGTCGGCTACTGACCGAGGTGCTCGCGCGGGCAGCGGGCGGCAATATCGAGGCGGCTGCAACGGTCATCCTGCAGGAGCACGTCGCTTCCCGACGCCCGGTTCCGGGGTATGGACATCCCCTTCACAAGGGTTACGACCCCCGAGCGCGCCGGCTCATGGATATCGCAGGCGAGTCGGGCGTTGCGGGACGGCATGTCGAGATAGCTCGCCTCATCGAGCGCCTGCTGCCCGAGCTTACGGGCAAGCCGCTCGCCATGAACGTATCCGGCGCTATCCCCGCCGTCCTGCTCGATGCCGGCTACCCGCTCCTTGCGCTCAAGGGAGTCCCGCTGCTTGCGCGTACGGCAAGTCTCATCGCGCATCTGCTCGAGGAGCAGCAACGTCCGATCGGCTTCATCTTGTCGCACGCCGGCGCCGCCGCCGTCGAGTACGACGGCAAGGTTCCGGACGGCTTCGTCAGCAGCGATCAGTAACGCAGCGGTCACGCATGACACCGGTTCTTCGCGGTATCCGCATCGTCGAGCAGGGCACATTCATCACGGGCCCCTGCGCCGGGATGATGCTCGCGGACCTCGGGGCGGATGTCATCAAGGTCGAAAGCCCGGAGGGCGATCCGTACCGCAGCTATCAGGGCGGCCGATTCTCGCCACACTTTCAGGCTTACAACCGCAACAAGCGCAGCCTGGTTCTGGATATGAAGCGCGCAGACGACCGCGCCGTCTTCGAGCGACTGATTCGCGGAGCGGACGTTTACATCCAGAACTTCCGACCAGGCACCGCGGATCGGCTGGGTGCCGGCGCAGATCGCCTGCGATCGCTCAATCCCGCACTTGTTTACTGCTCCATCAGCGGCTTTGGGTCCAGCGGCCCGTACGCGGATCGCCCGAGCTACGATTCCGTGGCGCAGGCTCTGAGTGGCTTTCTGAGCGTCGTGGTCGATACCCAGCGCCCGCGCTTTCTCGGCCCAGCGCTTGCCGACGCGATCACCGGCATCTACGCCGCCTACGGCGTCCTCGGCGCATTGCTCGAGCGAGGCAGAACGGGCGCCGGGCGGCTCGTCGAAGTCTCGATGCTCGAAGCGATGACTCACTTCGCAGTCGAGCCGTTCGCAGCATTCTTCGCGCTGGGCGAGACGCCGACATCTAACGATCGTCCGCGCCTCGCGCAGGCCTATATCCTCCGGACCGCGGATGCACGCCTGATCGCCATTCACCTGTCGTCGCTCGAAAAATTCTGGCAGAGCCTCACGACAGCCATCGCATCCGAGCGACTGGGCAGCGATCCCCGCTTCCGCACTCGCCAGGAGCGCATCGATAACTACGAGGCGCTCGGCACAGAGCTCGACGCGCTCTTCTCCGAACGGCCGTTGTCGTACTGGGCGGAGCGGCTGGGCGCAAACGATGTGCCATTTGCGCCCATCAATCCGATAGATAGGGTGGTCGAGGACCCGCAGGTGCGCCATCTGGGGATCATCGTTCCCGTGCAGGCTGCCCACGATGGCAATTCGGCAGTGCGCCCGCCGATTCAATTCGATGGCGAACGAGCCACAGCCGTGCGGACCGCGCCACTGCTGGATGAGCACGGCCCCGCCATTCGCGCTGCGCTCGCAGGCGACCAACCGTGGCCGGAAGCGCGCTAGATGCTGTTTCCCACGGCACTGGTCGGCAGTTATCCGCAACCCGAGTGGCTCATCGATCGGAAGCGGCTGGCCGAGCGCTTTCCACCGAGAGTGCGAGCACGCGAGCTGTGGCGAATTCCGGAACCGTGGCTCGCCGACGCGCAGAACGATGCGACGCTGCTCGCCATACGGGCGCAGGAGCTCGCCGGGCTCGACGTCATCACCGACGGCGAGATCCGCCGGGAGAGCTACTCGAACCGGTTCGCGACCGCGCTCGAGGGCGTCGATGTCGACAATCCCGGCGCGGCACTCGATCGCAGCGGGCATCCGAATCCGGTGCCGCGAGTCGTGGGCAGAATCCGGCGCCGGTACCCGGTGGAGGTCGATGACCTCAAATTCCTGCGCCGACATACGGACCGGATGGTCAAGATGACGGTTCCGGGCCCCTTCACCATGTCGCAGCAGGCGCAGATCGAGCACTACAGCGGCAGCCGGGAGCTCGCCGCCATGGACTACGCGGCGGCGGTGAACGAGGAGATCAAGGATCTGTTCGCCGCGGGCGCGGACATCGTGCAGATCGACGAACCCTACATGCAAGCGCGTCCGGACGAGGCGCGCGCATATGGGCTGCAGGCGCTGAACCGGGCTCTGGATGGTGTGAGCGGCACGACGGCCGTGCACATCTGCTTCGGCTACGCCGCCATCATTCACCAGCGTCCGCCCGGATACTCGTTTCTGCCGGAGCTGGCCGGCTGCGGCTGTGCGCAGGTTTCCATCGAGACTGCGCAGTCGAATCTCGACTGCGCCGTGCTGGCACGCCTGCGCGGCAAGAGGATCATCCTCGGTGTCATCGACCTCTCGGACATGCAGGTCGAGACGCCGGAAACCGTGGCCGCGCGCATTCGCCGCGCACTGCCATTCGTCGCTGCCGAAGACATCGTCGTTGCGCCCGACTGCGGCATGAAGTACCTGCCGCGCGACGTGGCGTTCGGAAAGATGCAGGCCATGGTCGCAGGCGCCCGCATCGCACGTGCACAACTCGAAGCTTGAGGGGTTCTCCATGCGTACCAACAAGACATCATGGGTGATCGGTGCGGTCACAGTGGCTCTGGTGCCGTTCGGGTCGATCGACGCACAGGCCCAGGCACCTGGGGCCGATCAGCTGGAAGAGATCGTCGTGACCGCGCGCAAGCGCAATGAGGCGTTGCTCGACGTACCGGTCGCCGTGAGCGCTTTCAGCGAAGAGGACATCGAGGCCGCCGGGATCGTGCGGCCGCAGGACTTCATCGCCCTGACCCCGAATATGACGATGGTGCAGACGCAGAATCAGGGCACCTCGTTCATCGTCGTTCGCGGCATCTCCCAGGCGCGCAATAGTGAACCTTCCGTGGCAGTGCTCATCGACGGCGTGTTGATGGCGAATCCCTCCCAGTTCAACCAGGAGCTGTTCGACGTCTCGAGCATCGAGGTGCTGAAGGGACCGCAGGGCGCGCTCTACGGCCGCAACGCCATCGGCGGTGCGGTGATCATCCGTACGAAAGAGCCCGGCGATGAGATCGCGGGCAGGGTCATGGCCGGCTACGACTCCGGGCCTGGCTTTACGGTGCGCGGCGGCGTGGGGGGTCCGATCGCCGGCTCTCAGACGTGGAAGTTCCAGGCGTCGGCCTCCTATCTCCACACCGACGGCTACATCGACAATGCATTTCTCGGCGAGGAAGCCGACCCGTTCAAGGACGCATCGGGCAGGCTGAAGCTCCTGTGGCAGCCAAGCGAGGGCATGACGGCGGACCTGCGGTTCTCGATCTCGCAGGTGGATACACAGGCGCTCTACTTCAACATTACCGAGAGCGTCAACGATACGAGCCTGCCGGTCACGGTAAACAATGCAGGCGTCAACGAGCGCGACATGTACAGCGCCTCTTTGAAGCTGGACTTCGACGTGGGCGGCGGCACGTTTACCTCGATCACGGCGTACGATCAACTCGAGGAGCTGCTCACCGGCGATCAGTTCAACTTTCTGCCGATCCCCCAATCCGTGTTGTTCCAGTTCTTCGGCGCCGATCAGGCCCAGCATCAGTTTCTGGACGTCGACGCGGTCAGCCAGGAGCTGCGCTACACCTCGCCGGCGGAGGATCGGCTGCGCTGGATTCTGGGCGGCTATTTCATCGCCACGGATCGATTCATCTCGACGGGGAATGTGTTCGATCTCGGAATGGGCGTCGTACCCGAGGTGAAGCGCACGCCACTGCCGCTGTTCGCACCCCAGTTTACGTTCCTCGCCGATTCGCAGAACAACTCCGCATGGGCGGTCTTCGGCGAGCTGAGCTACGACGTCAGCGACCGGCTCGAAGCTTCGGTAGCCCTTCGCTACGATCGCGACGAGCGCGAGAACACGACGGAAACGCCGGCGCAATTCATTCCTGCGCCACTGGTCGGCATCGCCTTTCCCGGCCAGGTGCGCAAGGAAAGCTGGGACGATCTGCAACCGAAAGCGACCCTGCGCTTCAAGCCGTCAGAAAACGTGACGACATACGTCGGCTACAGCCGCGGCTTCCGCAGCGGCGGTTTCAACCAGACGGGTGTGGGCACTGCCGGCATTGCCGGTGTCGGCGATCTTTTCGACCAGGAGACCGCGGACACGATCGAAGCGGGCGTCAAGGCGCAGTTCCTCGACCGCCGCCTGAGCACCAACGCGAGCCTCTACCATACGACGACGAAGGGCTCGTACTACTTCGTATTCGATCCGAACACGAGCACGCAGAACCTCGGCAATCTCGACGAGGTCGAGTATCAGGGCCTGGAGATCGAACTGCAGGCGTTGGTAGCTGATGGGTTCGACCTGTACGTTCGCGGAGGTTTCACCGACAGCGAGATCAAGGAATCGCGACGCGCGGCGACCGACGTCGGTAACGAGGCGCCGCTCGTCTCGGAGTACACCGTCAATGTCGGCGCGCAGCTGCGGCGCCCACTTGCTTCGGCCGGTTCGCTCAGCTTCTTCCTGCGCCCTGACTTCCAGATTATCGGGGATACCTACTGGTACCCGGACAATTTCACCGTACGCGATCCGATCGAGATTCTGAATCTGCGCGCCGGCCTCGAAACGGACACCTGGTCGCTCGTCGCGTGGTCGAAGAACCTGACGGACGAGGAGTACAACGCAGAGTGGTCACCCGGCCCGCAATTCTTTCCGAACCCGGGCTATACGAACAATTTCGTCTTCAAGGCGCTGCCACGGATCTGGGGCGTCGACTTCACGTACCGTTTCTAGCGGCGCACACACGGAGTCAGAGAGCATGGCGACTTCAGCAAGATTGCCCTCGCGGCTGCATCACACGGCATACGTCTCGCGAGATCTCGAGGCGACCCGCAAGTTCTACGAAGAGGTGATCGGCCTCCCGCTCCTCGCCACCTGGTGCGAGAAGGACGAGCTATTCGGTGCCGAGCGCGTGTACTGCCACCTCTTCTTCGGCCTCGGCGACGGCGGCGCCCTCGCCTTCTTCCAGTTCGCGAAGCCCGAAGATCAGGAGCAGTTCGGACCGAAGATACCGTTCACACCCTTTCACCACATCGCTCTGAACGTCGATAAGGACACTCAGAACGGCATCGAGCGGCGGCTGAAGGCGGCCGGGTACAAGGAGCCGCAATCCTTCGTGCTCGAGCACGGCTACTGCCGTTCCGTGTACGTGACGGATCCGAACGGCATGATCGTCGAATTTACGCTCGATCACCCCGACGTCGAGAAGATCAACGCGGCACAACGCAAGAAGGCGCACGCGGAGCTCAAGCGCTGGCTCGCCGGAGACCACACGTCCAACAACACTTACCGCTGAGACACGTCCGTTGCTTCACAGCGTCGATCGAATCCTGACGACGCACGTCGGCAGCCTGCCGCGCTCGCAGGCCGTAACCGACGTGCTGTTTGCGCGCGAGGAGAACGCATGGCAGAGCGACGGATCCGCAGCCCGCACGATTCGCGACGCGGTCACCGACGTCGTGCGACGGCAGGTCGATACCGGCATCGACGTCGTCAGCGACGGCGAGATGAGCAAGATCAGCTACGCGACCTACATCAAGGACCGCGTCACGGGCTTCGACGGGGACACGCCGCGTGAACCTGGGCAGGACCTCGTCGAGTTCCCGCGACTACTGAAGAAGCTCGCGGAAACCGGCGCCACGGCCAAGTACCGGCGGCCGCGCTGCGTCGGCGAGATACACGTCAAGAGCCTGGAGCCGGTTAAGACGGATATCGACAACCTTCAGGCCGCCGTGGCTGCGGCCAGGCCGATGGCGGCCTTCATGAACGCTGCGTCGCCGGGCGTCATTGCACTCTTTCAGCCGAACGACCATTACCCGACGCAGGATGCATATCTCGCGGCCATTGCCGCCGCCATGCGAGAGGAATATGAGGCGATCGCCGGGGCGGGAATCCTGCTGCAGATTGATGCTCCCGATCTTGCGATGGGGCGTCACACGATGTATCGCAACCGGAGTCTCGACGAATTCCTCAGTGTTGCAGCGTTGCACGTCGAAGTGCTGAACGAGGCGCTCCGCAATGTGCCGACGGAGCAGGTGCGTATGCACGTCTGCTGGGGCAACTACGAAGGCCCGCATCATCACGACGTGCCGATGGAGCGGTTGTGGCCGGTCATCGTCAAGGCAAAGGTACGAGGCTTCCTGTTCGAGGCCGCAAATCCGCGGCATGCGCACGAGTGGACGGTGTTCCGGGAGCGCAAAATACCGGACGACGTTGTGCTCATCCCGGGCGTGATCAGCTCCACGACGAACTATGTGGAGCATCCCGCGCTGGTCGCGGAGCGAATCTGTCGCTACGCCGACCTCGTAGGTCGCGAGCGAGTGATCGCAGGCAGCGATTGCGGCTTTGGCACATTTGCCGGCTTCGGGCCAGTCGATCCCGACATTGCGTATCTCAAGCTGCGCTCAATGGTGGAAGGCGCCGAGCTTGCTAGCAAGGCTCTATGGCGAACACCTGCCGTGTCGCGACTGAACAGCGTGATCGATTAATCGCTGAACCGCCCTGCCACGTACGATCGCGATCCCTTGCACGCTTGCCTCGACCCGCCTTCGATGAGGAGTCAGGGCCAGCGCGGCTGATAACAGGGTACGGCTACAGCTCTGCCTGAATGAACGATGACACAATGCCGGTGCGCAGTAGGGAGGCGACATAAAGGCGACAAGCGATTACGCTGAAACGGCGATCTAAGTCATTCATCGCAGCCACGCGCCAGGTTTAGGCCCTAAGCAGCCAAACTACCTGCACCGGATTTCACTCTCTGAGCCCTGCTCTTCGCAGGCCTTCGACGTAGCGCTCCAGGTGCGCAGGATCCTTGATGTAGAAGAGACGCTCGCCCGCGAAAGTGCACGAGAACTCGGGCTTCCGCTGCAACAGTTCCGCGACCGCGCTCGGCAGGTCCCCTGCACGCTGCAAGTGTCCCAGTGCCGAAACTCGATGTGCGAAGGGCCAGTAGTGGCAATTCGGGATCCGGGTCGCCTTTTGCGCCCATTCGACGGCGTGTGCGTATTCGCCTGCCAACAGGTGTGCGAGCGCTCGATACGAACAGAACGCCCAGCGCTGCGGGTCGTGTGGACTGAGATTGATCGCCTTCTCGAAGTACGGGATCGCCTCGGTGAATCGACCTTCATACGCGAGTGAATCGCCCAGCCCGCAGTAGACGACGGCCAGATTGGGATTGAGCTCGACGGCCGACTCCAGCTCCGCGAGCGCATCCTGATAGGACTTGCGCGCCAACAGCACGCGACCGCACGTGAAGTGCGTCAGCGCATCCTGGTCATCGAGCTCGAGTCCTTTCCGTGCGATCGCGACGGCCTCGTTGAGTCGCGCCTCTTCCGGGTCCGCGTCGAAATACACCATGCCGAGAACCATCGCGTACGACAGCCATGCATAGGCCTGCGCCAACGCAGGGTCGACGTCGATCGCGCGGCGAAAGAGTCGCTGTGCCTCCACGTTGTCCTCGGAAGTGAACTTGTAGAAACTCCTCATTCCAAGATGAAAGAAGTCCCAAGCACGCAAGGCGTGCTCGGACATCCTCTGCACGCGAATGCGCTCGGCGCCGCCGACCTCCGGCTCGATCCGCGCCGCGATGCTCGCGATGATCTCGTCCTGGACTTCGAAGATTCCGTTGACGTCCCGGTCATACTGATCCGCCCACACGCACCGGCCGCCTCCCGTTTCGACGAGCCGCGTCCTGATGCGTAGGAATCGGCCCATCCTGCCGACGCTACCTTCCACGACGTAGTCGGCACCGAGCTCCCTGCCGACGCGGCACACGTCGGCACCGTGCCACCTGAACGCAAACGTCGAGCCGCGCGCGATCACGAGCAGCGAGCGATGCTTGGACAGCGCGGTGATGATGTCTTCGGTAATGCCGTCGGAGAAGTATTCCTGCTCCGGATCGCCGCCGATGTTCTCGAACGGCAGCACCGCTAGTGTCGGTTTGCCACTGGATCCTGAAACGTTCGAGCGCGAATCGGTGGCTGCGTTCTCGTCGGCTGCCGGAATCAGGCTGGCAACGAACCGATAGCCCCGGCGATGGCGTGTCTCGATGAAGTGTGGCTGCTTGGGGTCATCGTCGAGCGCCTTGCGCAATTCCTGGATGCACGAGGTGAGCGCGTCATCGCCGACGATCGTGTCACGCCACACCGAGGCGAACAGGACCTCCTTCGAGACCGGGTCTCCCGCGTGTGCGACGAGCACACCCAGAACCGCCGCTGCCTTCGGCGTGAGTCGAATCTCCCGCGTACCGGACCAGAGCCGCCCGGTCGGTGGTTCGAAACGGTATCCGCCAAAGCTGACGCTCTGCCGCATGGTCACATTCGATCTAACGCGCTCCGGTCGATTCCCGGTGAAATTCCGACGAAATCCCGGTGCGCTCCCGGGACATAGGGTCACCCGCTCGATACTGTACCCGCACATCCGGAAGGCGAGAAAAAATCCGGCGGACATCGACGTGCATGGTGCGGTGGTTGCCAGTCCAAGGAGGTGCTCGAATGAATGCCCGCGTATTCTCCTTTGCGTTGCTGCTCGCGGTTCCGGTCGCCCTCGCGCTGGCGCAGGATCAGGGCAGGCCCGGTTCTGCGGCCCGTCCCGTCGCCCTGGCCGCGACCGCAAGCCCCCAGAAGAGCCTTTACGATCGACTCGGCGGCGCGTACCCGATCTCCGTCGTGGTCGATGATTTCATCGAGCGGCTGCTCGTCAACGACACGCTCAATGCGAATCCGGCCATCAACGAGGCACGTCAGCGTGTGCCGAAGCAGGGACTGAAGTTCCACGTGACGACACTCGTGTGCCAGGTGACAGGCGGTCCCTGCACGTACACCGGCCGCGACATGAAAGCGTCCCATCTGCACCTCAATATTTCCGAGAGGGAATGGCAGGAAATGTTGGCGGACTTCCGCACTACGCTCGCTAAGTTCGGCGTTCCTGCGGCCGAGCAAGGCGAGCTCGTGACCATCGTGAACAGCACCAAGGGCGACATCGTGGTCGTTCCGAAGGCATCGCCGAAGTGAGGATTCGTGGATGGTACCGAGGTGAGGCGACCGCTGGGGTTACATCCGGAGACTCAGGCTCACATTGGATTGCTGCGAATCAAGCCGGCTATGTCCGTCCAGTCATCATCGGGGCCACGCCGAGCCTGCGATCCAGACCACTCATTGACGCTTGACCCAAAATTCCATCGGCCGAGAGAGAAACGCTTCGAGCGCGATCCCATCGCCACCGATGAGCAGCTTGCGCTGGGGCTTGAATGTCTCGCCAAACGCCGCAAGGCCTGAACGGGCATCCTGTGCCCGCCCGCTCTTCACTTCCATGGCCGTCACGGTTCGACCCGCGCGCACGATGAAATCGACCTCCATGCTTCGATCTCGCCAATAGAAAACCTCGCATCCGCCGGCCGCCGCCGCGTTCGTCAAATGTGCGCCCACAGCGGACTCGACCAGGCGTCCCCAATACTCTCGGTCGTCCTTTGCCTCCCTGAGCGTGTAGCCCGACTGCGCGCTCATCAGCGCTGTATTGAATACCTGCAGCTTTGGGCTCGAGCCTCGTTGCCGCACGACCTGGCCCGCGAATTTCTGCAAGCCACCGACCATGCCCGCGCCAGCCAATAGCTCGAGGTAGTGCGCCAGCGTCGTCGCATTGCCTGCATCCTGTAACTGTCCGAGCATCTTGGTGTAGGAGAGAATCTGCCCGGAATATCTGCAGCCCAGCTCGAACAGCCGGCGCAGGACGGCGGGCTTGTCGACGCGTGAAAGCAGTAGCACGTCACGGGCGATAGTCGTTTCGATCAGTGAATCGAGAACGTATCGCCTCCAGCGTTGGCTGTCGCGGATCAACGGAGCCGACCCGGGGTAGCCGCCGTGAAAGAGATACTGCTCCAAGGACCAGTCGAAGGCCGCCTGCATTTCGGTATAAGACCAATGAGGTAGGTGCAGGAGCTCGAAACGACCCGCCAAGCTTTCCGTGAGTCCGCGCGAGATCAGAAGCGGTGCGGATCCGAGCAGGACCACCTTCAAGGGCATGCGCGCACGCGTATCCTCGTCCCAGAGACGTTTGACGGTTTCGGACCAGCTCGGAATCTTCTGGATTTCATCGAGCACGAGTACGGCTGCGCGCTTGCCTCCTGCACCGGCCTCCAAGCGCGCCACCTCCCACTGCTGCTCGATCCAGTCCCGGCCGCGCAGCGTCGGCTCGTCCGCGCTCGCGAAGCGCGCGCGAAAGTGCGAAGCCTCGACGACCTGCTGAACGAGAGTCGTCTTGCCCACCTGCCGCGGACCGAGAACTGCCTGGATGAAACGGCGGGTCTCGCGCAGACGGCGGGCCAAGACCGTCGCTTGCGCGCGGATGAACGTCACATGGCCACTCCGCGATTTACTCAATGTCTTGAGTATTTTTGCTCAATATGCTGAGCAAACGCAAAGCCCGTAATGGACCGGGTCCGCGACGTTGCACTACCACTCTGCAACGAAGGCCCCGGCGGCACGCGAGCCGGATTTGCACATTCGGCGAGGGGACAAAAAGGAGACAAGGCATTCTTGGCGCCGACAAGTACCTAATTCAAAAAGCCGAACGGCCTCCGTCGGTCCAGTCCATCATGGGGGCCACGCTGATTCGTCGATCTAATCCGTTCACTGCGTCGAGCTCCTTGACGGGCTGCCCTTTGGCCGGCAGCTAAATATCAATCAGCCGCCTGCCAGGTATCAATTAGCCGTATCTTAAATTACAATCAGCCGCCGAGAGATTACATCGCTGAGGCTCCTTTCGTGTATCCCCGCTTCATCGAGCACCGCGTACGGGAAGCCCTATCGGATACCCGCGTGGTGATGATCTCGGGCCCTCGGCAATCCGGCAAGACGACACTGGCTGAAAAGCTGGCTGACGCCCGCATGCCCTTTCTGACGCTCGACGATCAGACCACCCTCGAGACGGTACGCGGCGATCCGGTCGGGTTCATTCGGGGACTCGATCGCGCGGTCATCGATGAAATCCAGCGCGCTCCACAGGTCCTGCTGGCGATCAAGCGCAGCGTCGATACCGACAAGCGCCCCGGCCGCTTTCTTCTGACTGGGTCGGCCAATCTCATGACCCTGCCGCAGGTGGCGGACTCGCTGGCGGGACGCATGGAGATCGCCGAGCTGCTGCCTCTTTCCCAAAGCGAGCTACGCCGGAGGCCGTGTGACTTCCTCGAGCGCGTCCTGCAGGGGAAATCACCGACCGTCGGCGAGCCTGTCGTCGGAGCTGAGCTCGTCCGGCGCGTGGTGTCCGGCGGTTATCCTGAAGCGCTTCAGCGCACTTCGTGGCCGCGCCGGCAGAAGTGGTTTCTCGACTACGCCAGGGCAGTCATCGAACGTGACGTACGTGACATCGCTCAGATCGAGCACACGAGGCAGATGCCCAGGCTCCTACGCATCCTCGCCCAGCACTCCGGACGACTGGTCAACTACTCGAGCATCGGCGCGCCACTCGGCATCGGGCACGTGACGACGCAGAAATACACTGGCGTCCTCGAACAACTGTTCCTGATCAAGACGCTGCAGCCCTGGTACACGAACGAGTTGAAGCGACTCGTCAAGACACCGAAGCTGCACTTTCTAGACTCCGGACTGCTAACGGCCCTGCGAAATCTGTCCGCAGCTCGACTGGAATCCGATCGCATGGCTTTCGGGGCAATGCTGGAGACATTCGTGCTGGCTGAGCTTCTCAAGCTCGCGAGCTGGAGCAGTGAACGGCTCGAGTTCTTTCACTTCCGTGACCGCTATGACAACGAAGTCGATATCCTCATCGAGGATCCGCGCGGTCACGTGGTCGGCATCGAAGTCAAAGCGGCGGCAACTGTCACGGGAGCCGACTTTTCCAGCATGCGCAAGCTCGCGGAGGCCTGTGGCAAGCGCTTCACTTTGGGTCTGGTGCTATACGATCACGACACCGTGGTGCCTTTCGGCGAGCGATTGTTTGCTGCACCCATCTCGACACTCTGGAAATGACCAGCTGGTGATGATGATGAGAAGAGCGAACGAGCGCGGACAGATCACCGATAGTTACGATCCTTCTGTGTCTGAGCCCGCACATCGATGCGCACGCCGGGCGCCAGCAGCTTCTCCAGCGGCAGCTGCTCGGCTGTCTGCCCGGGACGATAGAAGTGGATGGGCGCATCGAGGTGCGTTCCGCCATGCTCGGGCGTGCAGAACCGATTGGCGGCATAGAACCAGCCGCGCGGGGTTTCTCCGTACGCGAGCCGCTCGAGCT
>JBQTHP010000227.1:0-31498 GCA_052389755.1 Gammaproteobacteria bacterium | reverse complement strand
AAGTCTCGGCCTGGCAGCGGCGGCGCAATGCCGCTCGATGCGGAATCGATTGGACCTTCACGCGCCGCGACGCTGATCGAACACTCGGTCGGCACTATGTTTCCTAATTAACGTGTTGCTGTACTAGAGACCGCGCCCACCAACAGGTTCGCTACTTCAGTTTCGCCGATATCGCGGAGATCTCCTGTAAAAGTGCAGCGATGCGCGTATCGAGCTTTTCCTTCTGCGCGACATCACGCGGCGCCGTCTCAGCTACCGACTGACTAGTCGCGTATGTGTCACCGAAGTGGGACGCGACGCCGTACCAGATGTAGGCTTTCTCGCGAGATATTTCCCAAGTACCAGCGGGCGCCCTTGCAGCAAGGAAGTGTTCGCGCGGTCGCAGTGAAAGAGAGCTGTAGTAGTCGGCCAGCGCGCGAGCCGCTGCAGCCAATCCGTACTTGCCCGCGACGAATTTGCTCAACGATTCGGCCTCGCTGACACAACCCTCGTTCACGAGATAGATTGTTGCCGCGTTCGCCGCTTCCTCGTATCCATCAAGCGCTAGCGCGATCTGCTTTTTGATTGCCCCCTGTGCTATTGGTCCTGCCGAGGGCCCTTGCCCGTTTGCGGTGACCGGCCTACCGGCCAACGCGGATCCTGCCTCGATGCAAGCGCTTGACTGGCTGGCCAGTGATGTTTGGCCAGCCGCCAATGCAAACAACAGCATCGTTGTCAGAACATAAAGCCTCTGTAGCCTTTTCATAGGTAGATCCTCCGGACCTCATGCAGCAATGCGATTGCCACCTCAGATCTACATGAGCCCTCACGCCCACTGGTTGCAATCAGGATGGGTTCCGTAAAGCTCGCAAATGAGCGTTCGGTCGTCACTGGTAAAGCGGGCCCGACGGTCTTGAATCGTGTGCTGATATATCACGCCATAGTACTCGTAGCGGAACCCCCTGCACCGATCTATCCAAATGTCCAGCTCCGCGTAGACCTTTACTCCGAGTCCATAACCGCCTGCCAGGTATGCAGTTTTGTTATTCAAATACGTTGGCGGTCCTCCGGGGCAACTTGTGATACAGACGTAGCGCCCCAGGTAACCTCCCCTGCTGTCCTCACCGTAAGCGACGCTCCATACGCCAGACGTAACAAGGAGCGACGTGACCGTGAGCAACCAGTGCCTGGTATTCATAAGTACTTTCCTCCCAAGAGTCGATGGCGATTGAGGCGATAACCTAAATCTGGCGACATATGGGCGACTGTGAATCCTCCCGTGTCCAGATACGGACACTACGACTTCATTTCGTAATGTGCGGCAGGGGCGCTGGCTGTGCTCCATTCGTCATTGGCTTCTGGTCGCTGCGAGCAACCGTTTCGCTTGTATAGGTGCGGACAGCGACGAATCCGGCTGCCAAATCACTGTGTCCTTGCACGGCCGCAACGATGCTGCCGACGGCCAACGCCTGAAAAGCTGCGATGGCTTGCGTGTGATCTGGCGGCCCACAGCGTTAAGAGATTCCGCTCGCCTGAGGGGCAGGCGAAACTACGCTCTCGCTCGTCGACAGTCACGCTGCGTTGCGACCCATTCATCGAACCGCGCTTCATCAACCGAACGGATTTTCACGCGTAGTACGGCGGCGATCTGACGGCCGGGGAAAGGGCTCAGACGGCTGACGGCTCAGACGGCGAAGAGGCGCTCCTCTTTCCGGCCGTCAGCCGTCTGAGCCGTCAGCCGTCTGGGCCCTTTATCTCGCGTTGCGCGCTACCTGAGCGACCTGCAGTGTGACCATGCGTCCGAGCAGCGACTCGCTGTCGATCGTATCCGGGTCGGAGGCAGCGAGCTCGCCGCTCACCTCGAACGTGAACGCACCGAACGTCACCGGCGGGAGCTGGAACGAACGGAGGTCGATGAACACGCTGGCCGTTCCCGCCCCGGCCGCCGCCTCGGTGGTCGTACCGAGCAACTGACCGGCGGCGTCGCGCACCGTCACGGTGTAATTCATCAGGTTCTCGCCGAGGACGGCGCCCGAGGGATGTGACAATGTCACCTTCAGATGCGTCACGGTGCTCGGCACGCTGGTCGCGAAGGTGCGCTGATCGCTGCCGGCCACTGCCACTCGCGGAGCGTCGTACGTCCAGAAGTCCGAGCGCTTCACCGCGAAACCATCGGCGGCGAGCACGCGCGTGTCGGCGCGCGACTGCGCCTTGGTCAGCTCCTTCGACCAACTGCCGGCGCGCACGAGATTCACCGCTGCTCCCAGATCTACGTAGCCGTAGCCGATCTGCCAGAACGGCAGCGCGCTGCCGTCGGCGGCTGCGACAGGCGTTGCCGTGGCCTGCAACGCCGAACGCACCTGCGCGGAAGTGAGCTTCGGATTCGCCTGCAGCAGCACCGCAGCGGCGCCGGCGATATGCGGCGAAGCCATGCTGGTACCCGAAGCCGAGCGGTTGCCGTACGGCGGGCACGCCGCCACGGCCACTCCGGCCGTGCTGCACGTCGAGGAAATCCTGGCGCCCGGCGCGGTGAAGTCCGGGTGGTAGATGCCGATGCGATCACCGGTGAAGACGGTGTGTCCGCCCGCGCCCGGCTGCACGCCCTGCGAGTTGTCGAAGATCAATCCGTTCGAGCTGAAGACGGCGCGCGTGTGAGCGAGGGTTCCGGCGGCCACCGAGATTGCCCACGGCGACTGGCTGAACGGATTCAGGCCCATCTCGGCCTCCGTATCGCCGCTGTTGCCGGCGGCGAACACCACGACCACGCCGAGGTCCGCGACTGCCTTGGTGACTACCGCGACGGGGTCGCGCGGATCGAACTGGCGGAACGAATTGCCCCAGGAGTTGTTGACGACGTCCACGCCCCACAGGTCGGGCTGGTCGAGCAGGTGGTCGTACGCGGTGACGACGGCAGTGGTGAAGAGCACCTCGCCGATGGAGTAGCAGACGAGTTGCGCGTCGGGCGCGACGCCGAGGCGACCGCCGCTCGGATCGGTCGTGCTGTCGGCGGCGACGATGCCCGCCACATGCGTGCCGTGGCCTCCCGCAAGATCGCTGTTCTGGTACGGGCCCATCTCGAAGGGAACGACGATGGTGTTCGAGCCGTCCGGCCGGACGTTCACATACTCGCCGCTGTAGAGCTTCACGTTGTGGACGACGTGATCGGCGAGATCGGGATGGCTCGCATCGCACCCACTGTCGACGATGCCCACGGTCACGCCCTTGCCGGTCAGGCCAGCGGCCCGAGGTGCGGCCGCACCCATCGCGTCCGACGAGGCGGTATCGAAGAGCTCGATCGGCTCGTCCGGATAAACGTCCGTGGCAAACCCGGCAGCGACGGCATTCTGCATCGCGGCGGCCGTGCCGTAGACGAGCGCGAGAGGCACGCGGCGCATCGGCTGCACCGCGAGTCCGAGGCCCTGGAGGGCGGCGACCTGCGTGGCCGTGGGAATCGCATCGAACGTGGCGATTCCGCGCGTGAGCGCAACGCCGTCGTACGCCGCTAGCAGTCGCGCCAGACCCGCCTGCGAATCCGCGAGCGTTTGGGCGTTGGTCGAAGCAATACCGAGGGCGAGAACGACGCCCATGACGAGAAGCCGGGTAAGCATGAGACGACCCTCCATGAGGCGATCGTCCCGTGGCGGTGGAGAAGAATCGATCCGGTGATTCCCTCATCTATAAGGAGGGAACCCCCTCAGGCCGCGACTGCGCGGCGCGTTCAACACCAGCGCGGCGGGCTGCAGCACGCTCATGCGGCTGCGCCCTCTTCCAGCGCGCGCGTCTCGGACACGACGCGGTGAGTCATGCTCCTGATCGCCAGCAGGATGGCCACGGCCACGAAGTACAGCACGCATAGCGAGGTGATGCCGGCCGCCATGCCGAACACCTTCGATGCCTTCGCGACGAACAGGGGCGTGAGACCGCCGCCGATGAAGCCGCACATGGTCATGAGGCCCACCGCGCTGGCGCGCGCCTCGTTCGGGATCACGTCGTGCATCGCGGCATAGATCACGCCGTCGAAGAGACCCTTGCCGAAGCTCGATGCGAGCAGCACGAGACCGATCGTGATCGCGGAGCCGGCGGAGATCAGCGGCATCAGCAACACGCCCGCGAGCGCAAGGCCTATGGCAAGCGTGTAGAAACGACCGACCAGCGTGCGCGCTGCCAGGAAGTCGGCGAGCAGCCCGCCGAGCGGCACGGCGAGAAAGCCCGCGATGCTGATCGTCGCCGCTCCATAGAGCGCCGAGCCGGCAAGATTGAGACCGAGCGTATCGTGCACATAGGTAGGCGCCCACACCGCGACGCCGGTCGAGGCACCGTTGGCCAGGAAGAAAACGGCGCAGAGAAAGAGCGCGGGCGGCCGTTTGACCACGATGCGCAACGGCCCGAGGAGCGAATGCCTGGTCGCCACGGCGTCGGGCGTGCTGCGGACCGGGGAATCTCGCAGCCATTTCAGCAATACCAGACACCACACGAGCCCGATTGCGCCAAAGATCACGAACGGCGCCCGCCACCCCAGGCGGTCCGCGATGAAGCCCGCGGCGAGCGCGCCGAATCCCGTGCCGCCGAGCACCGCGGTCTGGTGGATCGAGAGCGCGCGGCTGCGCATCAGCGGGCGGTGCCAGGCGCTGATCAGGGCCGTGCCGGTCGGGTAATAGGTCGCTTCGCCGAGCGCGACGGTACAGCGGAATGCGACGAGCATTGCGAAGCCGGTCGAGAGCGAGACCAGACCGGTGGCGACGCTCCAGAACGCGAGCCCGCCGATGATCACCCACGATCGCCGCGTACCATCGCCGAGTCGTCCGAAAACGAACGCCGCGACCGCATACACCCAGAAGAACCACGAGTTGATGAGTGCGAGCTGTTCCGGCGTGAGCCCGAACTCCTCGCGCAGCTGCGGCATGACGGCGACCAGAATCGACCGATCGGCCGCATTGAGGAACGCCACCATCCACAGCAGACCGATGAGCACCCACGGATAGTTTCGAATGGCAAGGCTGCGTTCCGGCAGCGCGCGCGTTTCAGCGACCATGCGATCCCGCCAGCGGATACAGCGTTGCCGTTATCGCGACGCCTCGCGCCGGATCGTCGGCTACGTATTTCGCAGCGATGATGCTCTCCGGCGCGACGCCACGTTCGACCCAGGCTTCCAGCGCGCGGCGGATGTCATGACGCGCGTCGTCGTGCAGAGCCGGCGCGACCCGGGCCTGCCCGAAGGCGTGCGGTGCCGGGCCGCCCTGACAATGCGTCATTCCGGGGACCCATGAACAGACGCGTTCGTAGTAGTCGAGCCCTGCCTGAGGCGAAATCAACGCGTCTGCCCATCCGAAGTACATCAGAAGCTTCGCGCCGAGTTTTTCGAACCGCGGCAGATCCGTGCTGGTTGCATCGAGCACGAGCCCGAGCAGTTCGCCGGCCACCCGCTTTTCCTTCGCGAAGGCGAGGTCGCGCGTCGCATCGAGCTCGTCGATCTTCCAGTCCGGATCTTCGAACACCATGTGCCGAAAGAACTGCTCGGCGAATGCGAGATGAGAATCCTCGCCCGGTTCGGCGTTGAGCATCCAGTTCGCCCACTGGCCCTCCGCTGATGCTGCGGTCGCCTCGAACCCGAAGAGCATGCGCTCGCCCGTGGCAGGATCGCGCAGCCCATTCTGGATCCGGGTAAGCACGGCCGCCTGTTTGGCGGTGAGGCACTCGTCGGTCTCCTCGCCCCGGCATGCGAGCACGGCAGCATCGAAGGCGCAGGAGCGTGGATCGGTCGGCACACCGTTCACCACGCGCGCGGCCAGCGTGCACGATTCGAGCGCCGCGCGCTGAATGGCCGGCAGCTTCGTGGCCGGGATCCAGCTTGCTGCGTCGCTTCGCAGGGCTTTCTGGATCCACGCGATGGCCGTCAGTTGCCGCGTCCAGTCGTGCGCCGGTGCTCCGGCCAGAACGCCGTCCCAGTCTTCGGGGAAACGCTGCGCCACCATGAGCGCCTGTCGCCCGCCGTTCGAGCAGCCGACGAAATAGCTGTGTCTCGCCGGAGCCGAGTAGTACGCGTGAACGAGCGTTTTCGCAGCGTCGAAGGTCGCTTTCAGCGAGCGATAACCGTAGTCGACGATCTTCTCGGGATGTCCCTGCGCCCACGCTGCATCGAACGCTGTGGCGAGATGTCCGGTATCCGTCGCTGCGACGGCGTTGAGCAGGCGCAGCTCGGACGCGAGCGACGGATAGTAGATTCGGCCTGCGAAACCGCCGTTGCCGATCTGGTAGTAGCGTCCGTTCCAGCCGCCGGCCGGCAGCCACAGCTCGAAGCTGATCAGCGAATCACTGGTGGGGCGCGCCACGCCGTGAATGCGGCAGAACGCCGGAACGGCGTGAGTTTCACCGTCGGGTGAGGTGAACGTTCCGGGCTCGATCGCATCCGCGAGGGTAATCGTGACGTCGGGAAGTCGTAGCGCCGCGAGCGCCCCACAGTCGGCCGTGCGCCTGGCGCGCGCGATCTCTGCCTGCGCCGGCGGCGCGAGAGTCAGCAGCGCAGCGGCGAGGAATGCCGAACGGCGGCCTTTCAGCCCGTGTTCTTCGCCGCCCACGCGAACTCGAACACCGACTTTCGCGGATCGATGCCGGCGAGCATCATCCCCTGGCCGCGCGATGCGTGTTTTTCGACGAGCGGCGGGTCCGTCGGGTCGCGCATCTGCACGAGCAACGTCGTACGCGCCTCGTTCGACGTGTTCACTCCGGAGCCGTGGACCAGCAGGTACGACATGAAGATCGCATCGCCGGCCTGCGCGGGAAGCGGCGTCGCCTTCTCGATGGGGAAGCGGTCCTCCGGCAGATGATGGTCCTGGCCGACCGCTTCGAGCGGTCCGAGCTTGTGCGTACCCGGCACGACCCGCACGCAGCCTTTCTCCACGGGTGCGTCGTCGAAATGAATGATCACCGCGATCATCGAGTGATTCTCGTGCGGAAAGTACGGGTAGTCCTGGTGCATCGGAAACGGCGAGCCGCGCTCCGGCGGCTTGATGAACATCTTCGTGTGATGCAGCTGTACGTTGGGCCCGATGATGCCCTGTGCGATGCGCGTGAATCGCGGGTCGACGAGCAGCCGGGTGAACGCAGCGGAATAGAATTGCACGTCGTGGCAATGCGTGATGCGCATCTGCTTGCCGGGATCGGCGGCGCGCACGCTGCTCCACGTGGCATCGCTGTTTCCAACGCGCTCGGCGAGCGCGTGCAGCTCATCCCGATAGAACGTTGCCTCCTCGCGGCTGATCAATCCCCTGATGTGGAGGTAGCCGTTCTCCCGGTAGAGCTCCTTCTGCTCGCGAGACAATGCAGTGCTCATGTTCATCCCTGCCGGTCAGTGCCGCGCCCAGTGCAACCACATCGCGGCGGTCCAGGAGAAATCATCCCCGCCGATGCCCCGGCCGGTCATCGGGCAGTAGTACTCGTAGATACCTGCCGTTTCCATCAGCGCGCGAGTATCGGCGCGGATGCGGTTCGCCCAGTTCGTGTGTCCCGCGTCCGCGAGCCCCGCAGCGATCATATAGTTCATGATGGCCCAGACCGGGCCGCGCCAGTAGCGGATCGAATCGAAGCCCGGATCGTCCGGATCGAGGCTCGGCACGAGATATCTGGCGCGACCCGCGATGCGTTCGAGATGAGCGAGCAGCCGGCGGTCGCGCGTCTCGTGCCTCACGCCGGCATAGAAAGAGAGAAACGACGCGTTGGTGACGAAACCCGACGACCGTCCCGTGATCACATCGCGCGAGCCGTAGCTTCCGACCCGCTCGTCCCAGAGCCAGGAGACGCCGTTCTCCGCGCGGGCGATCAGCTGCCGCAGCTCCTGCGCTTCCTGCGTGCGACCCAGCGCCTCCGCGAGCGCGAGCAGATCGCGGTTTGCGCGCAGCAGGATCATGGTCATGCCGACGTCGACGACGCGAAACGGGTTTTCCCGCGCGATGCGGTTCTGATCCCAACCGGCCTTGCGGCCGAACTGCACCAGCGCCAGATACCGGTCGTACTCGATCTTCGTCGGCCGGATGCTCTGATCGAGATGGGTGGTGTCGCGGCGCTGGTACGTGCCGACGTTCGAGATATCGATCGCCTGTGAGGGCACGTCCCATTCCGGGCAGTTGTCGCGCCCGGTTTCCCAGGGATGCGTAGCCACGACCAGCCCCCTGCCGAGCGGATCGCGGACGCGCGCGAACCAACGGTGCCATGCGAGCAGCTTCGGGAACAGCCTCTCGAGGCGCGGCCTGAACGCGTTCTTATCGTTCGCCCGCGTCCAGAGGATATGCACCGCGCTCGCGGCGACGGGTGGCTGGGTTATGCCGGAGGTGGGAGGCGTCCGTCCGGTGGCCCAGACGCCAGGGCCGGGGAAGTACCCTTCGTCTTCCTTCCAGAACACGATGTGCGGCAGGAAGCCGTCTTCCCACTGCGCCTTGAACAGCGTCTCGATTTCCCGCCACGCGCGGTCGAGATCGAACGCAGCGAATCCCATCGCGACGAACGCAGAATCCCAGTTCCACTGGAACGGATACACGCGCCCGTTGGGCACCGTGTATCCGCCCCGATCGTTGCCCTCGAGGAGCTGCCGCGCGCGCTGGTCGAGACTTCCCTCCACCACCCGTGCTGCACCCCTTCAGAGGTTCACCGTGAACCGCACCGTGTATCGCCGCGGCAGCACTGGCCGGCCGACGAAGAACGCTCCGCCGACCGCCTGCGAGGCGTCCTGTCGCGGCGAGCCCTCGGTGATGCCGTCGTCGTCCAGCAGGTTGTACACGTCCACGCCGACGCGTGCGGTGCTGTCGCCGAAGCTGAACGTGTAGCCGGCATCCAGCCGCAGGATGTCGAACGAGTCGAGCTCGACGGTGTTGGCGTCGGTCGTGAAGTTGCTGCCGGTGTGCGTGTTGAACAGCGATGCGTCGAACCGACCGTCGTCGTAGAAGAGTCCGAGGTTATAGAGGAAGTTCGGTTGACGCTGGAGCTCGTTACCGATGAGCGCCGCATTCGTATCGAACTCGGTGAACTCATGCTCTTGCCACGTTACGTTGCCATCCAGCACGAGGTTGTCGGTGAGCTCGAAGTTGAACGTCGCCTCCACCCCGGAGGATTCGGTCGAAACGATGTTCACGAGTTCCGTGAGGCCGCCCATGCCGTCGTTGACGAACAGTACCTGACGTCGATCGGTCAGTTCCGTATAGAGCGCGGCAATCGAGCCCGCGAAGCGGCCACTTGCAAACTTAAGGCCCACCTCCGCCTGTTCGATGATCTCTCCGCTGTAGCTTTGCGGCTGACCCAAGGCGTTGAACGTCACCGCCCGCAGCTCCGGGAAGAAGTAGCCGCGGGTCAAGTTCGCGTAGAGATTGAGATCGTCCGTCATCTTGTAGAGGGCGCCGGTCGCCGCCGCCCATTCGTTCGTGTCGACGTTGGCCGTGAGGAAGTTGCCGCTGCCGAAGATCACGTCTCGCAGCGCCTGGTTGAGGTTCGGCGTCGTGGCATCGGTGACCACGGGCGCCGGCAGATTGATCTCGCGGCGGATGTCGCCGTCCATCTGCTCGAAACGCGCGCCGACGTCGAAGATGAACCGATCGCTTTCCATCTGATCGGCAACGAACACGGCGTAGCGCGTCGCCTCGTGGTCGTTATTGACGTAGCCGGCGCCCGCATTGAACAGACCGCCGTTCGAGACGATCGTCCCGTTGGTGAGCACTAAGTTGACGAGGCGCGCCTCATTGTTGAAGTCGGCGAGGTAGGCGGTGGTGACGTTGAAGTCCTTCGCTTCGGCGTTACCGTAGAACGCTCCCACCGTGAAACGGTGCTCGTATGCACCGATCGTCATCCCCTTGGTGATATTCACCTCCGCCGACATGTCCGTGGCCGGGCGATCGCGATCGATGAAGCGGTTCGGGAAGAGCAGCGCGTTGGCGGGCAGCGGCTGACCCGTATCGGCGTACGTGAAGGTCCCGGTCGCACCAACCGGCATACCGCGCGTCGGGTTCATACCGTTCGCCAGGAACGCCGCCTGCGTCTCCGGCACGTTGACGACACCATCGCCATCGAGGAAGAAATCGAACACGTGATCGTAGTCGGCGTATCTCGCACGTCCATTCACGCCCCAGCCGTTGCCGACGTCCTTCTCGAAGGCGACGGCGAACGAGCCGTTCCTGGTCGTGACGCCATCGCCGATCGACGTGGTGAAGAGCCCCGTCGGCAGCTGATAGCTCATGCCGTGCACCTGGCTCGTCTGCACCGAGTAAACCGTCTCACCGTCGTTGCCCGGCACGCGCTCGCGCGTCGTGCCGTCGAGCGGGAAAGGCAGATAGAACTGCGCCTGATCATCGATGAACTGAGCATAGAAAGTGATCGAGCCCGAGCCGTCGGCGAACTCGCGCTTGATGTTGCCGCGCAGCTGGAAGCCCTCGGTGTCGTTGCCGGTGTCGATGGGCCCCTCGTCCATGCGGTAGAAACCCGACAGCGCGTAGTACAGGCCGTCGGTGGCGAAGGGACCGCTCATCGCGAAGTCGGCGCGCGCGCGGTTGTCTTCCGCCACTTCGAGCTGCACGGTCTTCTCGGGCCGATCCGAGCCGGTCTTCGAGATGTAGTTGATGCGGCCCGCGACCGAGCCGGGGCCGAAGAGGTTCGAGACGCCGCCACGGACGAACTCGAGCCGCTCGATGCCGAGATCGTTGCGGTAGTAGACGTCGTAGGCGGAGGAGTTCAGGCCGAACGAGCTGAACACCGGCATGCCGTCGTATTCGAGCGGCGTGAACTGATACTGGCCGCCCGACGGCAGGCCCTTGATGAAGACGTTCGTGGCGACTTCGCCGCCCCCGCCTTCCGCCTTGATCGTCGGCACGGAATTCAGGATGTCCGCCTGGCTGTTGGACGTGAGCTTCGCCAGTTTTTCATCGTCGAACGTCGTCGCGGCGAGCGGCGTGTCGTGTGCCGCGCGCGCCAGGCTCGTTCCCGTGACGAGGACTTCCTCGACGGGAGCCTCCTCATCCGGTGTCTGCTGCGCCAGCGCCCACGTCGTGGCGAGGCTCGCAGCGGCGATCGAGAGAAGCTTCCAGGTGATGTGCGCGGAAGCGGCGCATGTCTTGTTCGGCATCGGTTTCCCCTCCCCATTTGATCTTGCGACCGCCGCGTCGGCGGTGTCAATGAATTCTTCTATTTGTTTGTTTTATACGACAGGCGTGCCAGGCGCCCGAGCTCCGCCACGGCGCCGACGATGTGATAGAACGAGCTCGCCCGGACGGGCTCCTCGATGAAGTGACCCACGAGGTTCATGCGATCGCGCCACAGGCCGAGCACCGGTACGTCGAGGTAGCGCATCAGCGTCTCCGTCGCCTGCGACGCGGTGCGGGAGTAGCGCGCCTCGCCTGTGACTTCCGCGGCGATGCACGCGGCCTTGATCCGCTCGGTTTGAGGCCACAGCCTCGCCTCCCCGTCGAGCACGCTCATGTCGTCGAGCAACGCGTTCATCGCGACGCCGCGCGCCGGATCCACGCCGTGCGTCTCGCCGATTTCGATCAGACGAAGCGCCGCTGCCGCGAGGCGTGCGTCCTTCGCGCGCGCACCGTAGCGCAGCAGCAGCCACGCCCACTCGAACTGATGGCCGGGCTCGACGATACGGCCCAGGCTTCCGGATGTCGGCTGCCAATCGGCGCCGAAGAACTCACGGAGGGCGCCGCTGCGCGGATCGATCCAGCGCGTCAGCGCCAGCTCGACGATCTCCGCTGCCAGTGTCATCCAGCGCGGGTCCTCGTCGAGCTCGATCCACGCGAGGCTCGCTTCGAGCAGGTGCATGTGCGAGTTCGCCGATAGCGGTCCGGATCGGGGCGCCGACTCTTCGAAGCCGCCGCCTGCGTGCGCGAGCTGCGCACGCAGGTGATCGTGAAGCCCGCGTGCCGTCTTACGCAGCCGTGCCTCGCCGAGCACCTCGAACGCCGATGCGAGCCCGAGTAGCGCGAACGCCTGATCGTAGAGCACGGCCCGCTCGTCGAGCGGCGCACCGTCGGGCGCGACCAGCGCGCGAAACAGATGATCGGCGCGGGCGTAGCGAGAGAGGAAGAACTCGAGCCCGTGGTTCACCGCGGTCACGGCAGGTCCGCGCCAACCGAGCCCGGAGGCACGGCTGTACGCGAAGATCTGGCGCACCTGCACGCGCGTCCGGCGCGGCTCATCCGTCGGGCTCGCGTCGAGCCGGAGTCTTTCGTGATATCCGCCGCGCAGACGATCCGCGCCGCGGCTCCACCACACCTCGTATGCGTGTTCGAGAAGCCACCTCTGGAGCCTCTCGTGCGCGCCCGCGAACGGATCTACGGCGACCACAGCCGCGCGGCACCACGCACGCCGGAGGAATCGCCCCATTTCGCGGGCACGATTCGCGCATCCCAGGTATCCGAGAATACGCACGCGCGGATGGCGTCCGGCAGGCGTTCGTAGAGCTCGCGGACGTTGGACATTCCGCCGCCGAGCACGATCGTGTCCGGATCGACGATGTTGCAGATCACGGCAAGCGCGCGCGAGAGGCGGCTCACGTAACGTTCGAGTGCCGCCTGTGCCACGGAGTCGCCGGAGCGCGCGGCGACGATGATCGCCTCGCCGTTCAGGGACGCTCCGTTCAACCGGGCGTAATCGCGTTCGAGCCCGCTGCCGGAAATCCAGGTCTCGAGGCACCCGCGCTTACCGCACCAGCACTCCGCTGCGTCCACTTCCTCGTGCGTGGGCCAGGGCAGCGGAATATGACCCCACTCCCCGCCGAATCCGTGCGCACCTTCGAGAAGATGCCCGTTGACCACGAGCCCGCCTCCGCAGCCGGTGCCGAGCACGGCCGCGAATGCCGTCTTCGAACCTCTGGCCGCACCGTCTACCACTTCGGACAACGCGAGGCAGTTGGCATCGTTGGCGATGCGCACGTCACGGCCGAGCGCGCTCGCGAGGTCCTCGCGAAATCTGCGCCCGTTGAGCCACACCGAATTCGCGTTTCGCATCGCCCCGGTGCGAGGCGAGACCGAGCCAGGCGTGCCGACACCCACGGTCCCGCGCCCGCCCGCCTGCGCTTCCGCCGCCGCAACCAGATCGCAGACGGTGCCGATGGACGCTTCGTAACTGCCGGGGTTGGGCGCGCGCACGCGCGCCCGGAAGTTGCCTTCCGGATCGAGCGCTGCAGCCTCGATCTTGGTGCCCCCGAAGTCGACGCCGATGCGGATCATCGGCAGCCTCACGTGCCTCGAATCTGATGATGAGCCCGAGGCTACGTCGAACCAATAGAAAAGTAAATTTATCTATTCTCTCGCGGCCTTCATGAGCGCGGTGCGCGACGGCAGGAGCTGCTCGTTGAACGGCAGAATCGCCGCTCCGACCGCGGGAGCGTGCTCGGCCAGCGCGGCACGCAACACCGGCGCCACCGCGGGTACGTCCCCGCCTCGCCGACGCAGGCGCAGATTCAGGCGTTCGGCCAGCCGATCGACCAGCTCCGCCGGCAGACGACCGCCGATGAAGACGGCCTTGGGATTGACGAGACAGCTCACCGCGACGAGCGGATCCGTCAGGAAATCGGCCGCGTCGTTGATCCACTGATCGACGATCGCCGTGCCGGCCTCATCGAGCCGCATGAGCTGATCGGGACGCGACACCGCGTGGCCTGCCGCCGCGAGCTCTCCGTACAGAGCCGAAAGCGAAACGGATTCCTGCAGGGAACGGGCCTGCGTGCGCCGCGAGCGTAACGGCAGGAAACCGATCTCGCCGCTCCTTCCGTCGGCGCCGCGGAAATAGTTGCCGTCGATCACGAGGCCCCCGCCCAGGCCTGCGCTGATGAGAATGTAGAAGAAGCTGGGACTGCGAAGTCCGTGCCCGAATTGCAGCTCGCCGATCGCGGCGGCCGCGGCGTCGTTCTCGATGTACACCGGCCGCGGCAGAACGTCCGCGAACAGGCGAGTCACGTCGACCGTATTCCACACGCTGTAGCTCGCCGGGCGATGCGGCAGATTCACCCGACCGAGATCATCGGGCAACGCGACGCCGATACCGATCACGCGATCACGCGGCACCTTGCGCGCCTTCAGCATCGCTTCGACGGTCTTGCGGGAGAATGAGGCCACCGCCTCGGGCAGCGCGAAATCGATCTCGTTCGTCGCACGCGCCCGCACATTGCCGAGAAAGTCGAGCGCGACCACCGTGACGTGATCGCGATCGATGTTCACGCCGATGGCAAAGGCGCCGTTCGGATTGATCGCGAGCCGCATCGCGGGCTGGCCGCGGCGACCGTGCAGGCGGCCCACTTGCGTGATCAGCTTTTCATCCAGCAGCCGATTGGTGATGTTGGCGATCGCCGGCGTCGTCAACCCCGTCAGATGCGCGAGGTCCACGCGCGTGATCGGGCCGTTCACGCGGATGGCCTGCAGAGTCACCCGCTGGTTGTAGTCCCCGGCGCGCTCGAGATTGGTGCCGGCGAGACTGCCTCCCTGTGCGCGACGCCGCTCCCGGCGACGTTGACGATCTGGCAGGTCCATCCGTCGTATTGTAGCTATCATCTCCGCATGGCTCCGGCGAATCGAAGGGATAGGACGACGATGAGGAAGCTTGTTCTCGTCGCGGGCGTCGCGCTCGCATTGGCCCTCGCCGCTTGTTCGCCGCGCGAGCGCGAACAGCCGGCGGCGGCCGACCCCGCGCAGACGCTCACTGCGGCGCTCGACAGGATGGTGACGGCGGTCTTCAAGGAATTGCCGGAGTTCGCCACATCGCTCGCGGTGTCCCAGGAGATCGCCGGGGGCAAATATTCCGACCGCTTGTCCGAT
This sequence comes from Gammaproteobacteria bacterium, assembly GCA_052389755.1. Taxonomy (GTDB): domain Bacteria; phylum Pseudomonadota; class Gammaproteobacteria; order Steroidobacterales; family Steroidobacteraceae; genus JBQTHP01. The sequence continues at coordinate 16,730 of JBQTHP010000227.1, read as the reverse complement.
CTTTCGCGCGAGGGCATCGATCGCAAGTCGAAACTGACACGAGACATGCGCGCCGAGCTCGGCCGGATCGATCGGGCGAAACTCTCGAGCGCCGACGCGGTGACCTACGACGTCGTCGCCGCCTATCTGGACCACGTAATCGCCGGACAAAAATTCGGCTTCGGCTCCTATGGCCTGTTTTCACCGTCGCCCTATGTCGTCACGCAGATCGACGGCGCCTTTGCCCGGATTCCCGACTTCCTCGACAGCCAGCACCAGGTGAAGAGCGCGCAGGACGCGGCGGACTACGTGTCGCGGTTGCGCGCATACGCGACCATGCTCGATCAGGAAACCGCCCGGATCAGGGCGGACGCTGCGAAGGGCATCGTCCCGCCTGATTTCGTGATCGACGGCGCCGTGAAGCAGTTGAAGGGCTTCGCCGCAACGGCGCCTGCCGACACGGTGCTCGTGCAAGCGCTGAAGAAGAAGGTCGCCGCGGCACAGCTCGAAGCCGCGAAGCAGAAAGAGCTCGTCGCCGGCGCCGAAGCGGCGGTGAAAGATCTGGTGCTGCCAGCGTACCAGCGCCAGATCGCGGAACTGCAGGCGATCCGTCCGGATGCGACCCATGATGCCGGCGTCTGGCGATTACCGAACGGCGCCGAGTACTACGCGATTGCTCTCAGGAACTGGAACACGACGGACCTCACCCCGGATCAGATCCACGAGATGGGGCTTCGGCTGATCGAGCAGCTCGACAAGGAAATGGACGCGATCCTCGATGCGCAGGGCCTCACCACGGGCACCGTAGCGGTGCGCGTGCAGAAGCTCTCGAAGGATCCGCAGCAGCTTTATCCGAACACCGATGAAGGCAGAGCGCAGCTGCTGTCGGCGCTCAACCAGCAGATCGCGGATCTTCAACCGCGCATGCCGGAGTATTTCGGCCAGTTGGCCCAGGCGAAACTCGACATTCGTCGCGTTCCCACCTACATCGAGTCCGGCGCGCCGGGCGGCTACTATCAATCCCCGGCGCTCGACGGGTCGCGCCCCGGCGCCTATTACATCAACCTGCGCGACACGGCCGAATGGCCGAAGTTCACGCTGCCCACGCTCACCTACCACGAGGGAAACCCGGGTCATCACTGGCAGATCGCGATCGCGCAGGAGTCCGAGGGCTTGCACATGATGCGAAGCGCCCTGCTCGTATTCTCGGGATATCAGGAAGGCTGGGGCCTGTACGCGGAGCAGCTCGCGGACGAGATGGGCCTCTACAGGAGCGATCCGGTCGGCCGGTTGGGCTATCTGCAGTCCATGGCGTTTCGTGCCGCGCGCCTCGTCGTGGACACCGGCCTGCATCACAAGAAATGGACTCGCGAACAGGCGATCGACTACATGGTCGGCGTGACCGGCGATCAGCGTTCGTCGATTACCACGGAAGTCGAACGCTACTCGGTATGGCCGGGCCAGGCGACCGCGTACATGGTCGGACGCGAGACGATCAATCGCCTGCGGGCGGACGCGAAATCGCGGCTCGGCGATGAGTTCGACATCCGGGCATTCCACGATGTCGTGCTGACCAACGGCGCGACGCCGCTGTCGCTGCTCGAAGCCGTGGTCGACTCGTGGGTCTCGTCGGCCGATCAAGGCTGACGCAACGGCGTGATACCGCGACGTCGCTTCTCGTCCGCTACCATCGCGCGCACGTCGGCCAGCAGTCGCCTGGCGTCGTACACGATGCCGTCCTTGATCGTGTACTGCACGCCGCCTGCGCGGCTTGATTTGCCGTCATTCCCCAGGCGAGTGTGTCCGGTGCCGTAGAGCACTTTGAGGTTGGCCAGAGGATTTTCTTCGATCACGACGAGATCGGCGAGCTTGCCGGGTTCGACCGAGCCGATGCGATCGGCCGCGCCCAACGCCTGCGCGCCGGCGAGTGTCGCGGCGCGGATCACTTCCAGCGGGTGAAATCCCGCCTCGCGCAGCATCTCCAGCTCCTGGATCGTGCCAAAGCCGTACGGTTGATAAATGAAACCGGAATCGCTGCCCACAGTGACCCGGCCGCCGCGATTCTTGTAGTCGTTCACGAAGGCCATCCAGAGGCGATAGTTTTCGCGCCAGGCGACTTCGTCTTCCGTGCCCCAATCGAAAAAGAAACTGCCGTGATTGTCGCGGTTGGGCGTGAAGAAGTCCCACAGTGAGGGCATGGTGTACTCGTCATGCCACTCGGCGCGTCGCGCGCGCATCAGATCACGCGAAGCGACGTAGATGTTGAAGGTGGGATCGAGGGTGAAATCGAGCGCGAGCAGTTCCTGGATGACGGCCTCGTACCTCTCGCTGCCCCTCGGTGCTGCCTGCTTCCACAGCCGTCCCGCCTGGCCGAAGCGATCCTGTTCGTTGCTGTAGTTGTACGCGGGCGGGTAGTCCTGAACGGTACGCTCGACGAACAATGCTTCCGGCAGCCCGTACCAATGCTCCATGGTGGTGAGCCCCCAGCGCGCCGTGGTCAAGACGTTGACCCGCGCGACGTCGAGCTGGGCATGGTGGCACGCGCTCCTCATGCCCTGTTTCTTCAGCTCATCGAACGCTGCTTCCAGAACCTCGGGGCGGTAGCCGAAGCACTTCATCCCGAGCGCGCCCTTCGCCTTCATGTCCCGCACCCACCGCCGCGCTTCCTCCGGTCGGGTCAGCGGCACGTCGTGCCGAAAGAACACGTAAGGGAAAATGCGCGGCGCGGTGATCTCATTGCGCGCGCTGCGCTTGCCTTCGCTGGCACACCACTCGATACCGCTGCCGCAACCCGGCTCGCGGATCGTAGTAATGCCGTGGCCCATCCACAGCTTGTAGACGTACTCGGCCGGAACGCCTTGATCCTCGCCGCCGATGTGACCGTGCATGTCGACGATGCCGGGCATCACGTAGTGACCGCGCAGGTCCAGCTCCTTCCCGCCGGGGGCCAGCTTCGGTCGTTTCGGTTCCTCCTTGATGCCGCCCGGCGCGCCGACCGACATGACCTGCACGATGCGATTTGCCTCGATCACGACGTCGGCCGGCCCGAATGCGGGAGCACCCGCCCCGTTGATCACCGTTACGTTTCGCAGGATCAGCTGCGCGTACGGGCCATCGCCTTCATTGCGAGGCGGCGCGGGTTTCACCTTGGGCGCAGTCTCGTTCTCGGCCGCGCAAACCGTTGCCGACTGGGCCATGACCGACGCCAATGCGAAACACGACGCGGCGAAGATTCGGCGCATGAGAGATCCAGTGCGGAATATGGATTTCCATTATGCCTCGCCGCCGATCGATACTCCGCGAGAAGGCGCCGCAAGAACCGGAGTGTCGCGAGCACTGCGCGGGCGTAGTTTCAAGCTGGTGGGTAGCTCCGGGGATTTCGTCATTCCGACGATGCTGATGTGCTCGCTGGTCTGGGCATCGGACACGATCCCATCGCGCCTGTATCAGCTCACCATTGAGACCGGAATGCCGCATCTGGAGGCGAACCTCCGGTACAGCATCATTCGAGAAGAGCGCTGCCTCACCCAGAAAGATGTCCCCTCGACGTTTTCCCTCCTCAGGCATGCCGCGCTCGAGGGCTGCAGGCTGAACGAGGAGAGCCGTCGGGACGACACGGTCTCGTATCGTCTGGTCTGCGAGGGCGGAAATACGACGACTGGCCGCGCGACGTGGGTATCAGGCGAGCATCAGATGAGGGGTACGCTCGACGTCAAGCTCGGCGGCAAGAACATGACCGTCTATCAACGTGTCACCGCGAGGCCTCGGGGCAAGTGCGTGCGCGAGTCGGGATGATCGAATTCAGCTGGCGGCTTGCTGGATCTTGATCCAGTCGGCTGCGGCCTGCTCCTTCTCATCTTCGAACTTCACCTCGACTTTGAGTCCCCGGCGGCAATCGGCGAAGTCTCCGGTGAGCGCGGGGAGAGCGAGGTGGCTGCGGTCGATCCAGATCCTCGTGCGTTCGGTAATCCCGACGCTATAGGTACGTCCTTCCGCAGCGACCGTGAGCGTCCGGCTCTGTGCTTCGACGGCCTGGATCTCCCCGATCATCGTGTGCGTGCCGGAAAGCCCCGGCGATTGTCCGATCGGAATGAAGCGCTCGGCAGCCTCCTGGCTGTGAACGAGGGAGACGCTGCCGAGCAGGCCGATCAGGAGTCCCAACGCAAGTCTTGGCATCATGGTCGCTTCCTCGATGTCACTGAACGGCCTCAGGGCGCCGCCACCAACTCATCGCGCGCCTTCTTCTGGGCGTCGATCGCACTCTTCACGAGCCTGCTTCGCAGAAACGTGCTTCGCCTGAGCTTCTGGATGTACGTCTGCGCCGACTCGAGGTGCACCACGGCGTGCGGATGCAGACCCGCTTGCGACAACACGCGGACGCTGTGCGAGGTTTCGGCCGCCGCGCGATCGAGGAGTTCCCGCGCGCGCCGGTGCTCGAAGAATCCCCTGTCGAGCGCGCGCTCGAGAAGCGCGACGCTCTCCCGGATGTTCTCCAACGCATTGAGCACACGCAGGAAAGCCGCGACGGCGACCACCTGGGTCGCATCGAGTCGAATGCCGACACCCCGCGGGTCGCTGCTTGCGAGGAACTGGCCCGCGGGCGACTTGTTGAACGCCTCTCCGTTGTAGAAGGCAACCGCTCCTTCGATGGTCTCGATGGCGTTGTTGTGGAAGAACGGCCCGGTATCCGCCGCCTCCACGATGGGCGGCGTGTTGAACGTGTTATCGCCTGGTATGCCGAGCCCGTCGTCTACGGGAACGAGCTGCGGCGTGAGGCGGGCCGGTTGATCGGGCAGGCTCTCCACGCCGGTGTTGAAATTCGCGTTGCCTGCGCTGCCGCCGCCGAAGTTTGCGTTGGCTCCCGCGTTCGCGTGGCAGATGTTGCATTTGCCGAGCGCGTTGTCGAGAAAGATCTCCTGCCCGCGCCGCGTCACCGTGCCTTTGAGCGGGAGTGGGAGACTGAGGTCGGACTGGCGGCCGAGCGAGAGCATGAACGCCTCGAGCGCATCGAGCTCATCCGGTGTCGGCAGCCGGAAGTCCACGTCGGGCACGCGATTGAGCGTTCTGGTGAAGTGCTGAATCACAGCCCCCGTAGCGAACGAGCGAAGCGAGTTGTCTCCGGGCGCGCCGTCGCCGGACCATCCTGTGCGGGGTCCCTGGGGACTTGCGACCGAGTTGCGAAGCGCAAGCACATGGGGCACACCGCGCATGACGAAACGTTCGTCCAGATCGTCGAAGCCGTCCAGGTTCTCGAGTATCAGTCCGAACTCACGCATGAGTCGTGGATTCTCGAAGTTGTTCTTCAGGTCCGCATTGAATTCGGCAACGAACAGTGGATCGTCGGCAGGCAAGGTGGCGATGAAAGCCGGATCGAGCACGAAGTTGTTGTCCCGCGGATGGCAGCTGCCGCAGGTTCTGCCGTTCCCATTGAACGTCTCTTTGAAGAAGAGCTCGCTCCCGCGCGCAATGAGCTGCTGCGCCGGATCGGGGGGCGGGGGCGATTTGCAGGCAACGAGCGCCAGGAGAGCTGTCAGGACCAGGGCCCGCCGTGCGGGTGCGACGCCGCTCAGTTCCATGCTGAACTCCTTAATCCTGCTACAAAGTTACCACGCGAAAGCTTGATCTGACGCACGTCGCCAGACGGCGACGCAATCTCGCGCTACGATATGACCCGCCCGGCGATTGTCGCAGCGGAGGCGAACAGTGCGTGGCGTGATCTCGGTTCTGCTCCTGGGGTTGGCCGCGTGCCTGTCGTCGCCGGTTCTCGCAGCCACTGAGTCTGCCCTCGACATCCAGGTGCTCGAGGCTTCGGTGTCGGATGCCGAAGCAGGTGCGGTCACCAGCGGCTCACTCGACTCCCGATTCGGGCCGTTCGACTACCGTGAGACGCGCCGTCGCGGCGGTGCGTTCTGGCTGAAACTTCAATCGGTTGACGGCTTCATGCCGGCGGGTGTGCCTTCGGTCATCGTGCACAAGGGCCGGCACCTGCAGGTCCAGCTGTTCGCGACGGGCGCGGGTGAGAGCATTCCCCTGCCCCGAGCCACTGAGCTTCCAAGATTCCGCGGCGTGCACGACGCCGTGTTCGTCCTCCCAGGCGGGCTCGCGGCCGGGCAGTCTCTGTACGCACGCGTCGATGCGCTCGGCCGTGGTGCCGAGGAACTGCATTTCTCGACGTCTACGCTCGACCAGATACTGGCACGCGGCGCCGAACACGCGCGAATGATCGCCCTTGCCTTTGGCGCACTGATGGCGATGGCGCTCGCGGCACTGCTGATCTGGTTCGTGCTGTCGGACAAACTGTTCATCCTGTACGCAACGCTGATTTCATTGCAGGCGCTGTACATGGCGTATCTCTCGGGGCAGGGTTTCGATTGGCCGGTGCTTTCGTACGCCATGCCGCTGACTTCGCACGCCTGGAACGTGCCGGCAGCGCTGAGCGGCGCGGCCGCCTGCCTGTTCGTGCGCGAGATCGCGGATCTGAGACGTTTCTCGCCGCGCGTGTACACCGTATTCGGCTGGCTCGCCGTGGCATTCGTAGTGCTTGCGTTCGCCAATCTCGCAGACTTCATCGGTCTGGGCAGGCTCGTCGCCGTCATCGGCAATCTGATCTTCGTCGGCGCCGCGGTATTCACTCTGGTCGTCGCCTTCATGGCGTGGCGACGCGGCAGCCGTGCGGCCGGCTGGTTCCTGGTCGCGTGGGGACTGCTCGAGGCATCCACGATCGCGACAGCCATCCGTTTGCTGCTCAGGGACGGCGAGAACGCTGAGCTTCTGCTGTACTACGGCCTGCCGCTGTCGATGGTCGCAGCAGCAGTATTCATCGCGCTCGGTGTGGCCGACCGGCTGCGCGAGCAGCGTGTCGCCCTCACGGACGCGGAACGTCGCGCACAGACCGATCCGCTCACCGGCGTATTGAACCGGCGTTCGATCGTCGAACGTCTCGAGGCTGCCTGCTCGCGCGCCCGGGCGCGCGGCCTGCCGATTTCGCTGCTGTTCATCGACCTGGATCATTTCAAGGAGATCAACGATACGTACGGCCATGCGGCCGGCGATGCATGCCTCGGGGCGATCATCGGCCCGATCCAGGCGGAGCTGCGCCAATCGGATGTGATCGGGCGCTACGGTGGCGAGGAGTTCGTGGTGATGCTCAGCAGCGCCGATGCGGCGGCTGCGCGTCCCATCGCAGAGAGAATCCTCGAGCGCGTTGCCCATGTGCAGGTCGAAGGCTTCGGCAGGCCAATACGCCTGACCTGCAGTATCGGCGTCGCCGCCAGCGATACGCTCGGCGTGTGGGGTGAGCATCTGATCGCGCGCGCCGACGCAGCCGTCTATGCCGCCAAGAGATCCGGCCGCAATCGCGTGCAGATCGCGATGCCGTTGGCCGCGTAGCTGGCTCCTCCGCCTCTGCGACTGAGGTGTCGAAACCCGCAGCGCGCCAGCCTTCGATGCCTTCGGGGAGCCAGTACACGCGGCGATAGCCGTAGTTGATCGCACGCCTGGCGGCGTTCCAGCTCAGCCAGCAGCGCTCGTGGCAATAGACCACGATCGGGTGATCCAGGTTATCGGCGCTCGCCTGAACGAGTCGCTCGCGGAGGAATCGATCGATCACGGCGGGAATCTGGCCGAGACCGGCACCCGGAATCCAGAGACTTCCCGGGATCACATCGTGAGGCAGCGGCAGCCACGGGGCGCCGGGCGCCATCTGCGCCGGTCGCTTCGGAGCATTCGATACGTCGATGAGCAGCACCCGCTCTCGCGTCAGCAGCTCGGCGAGCTCGGGCGCGTGAATGACCTCGCCGCCGGCGATGGTCGCAGGAACGTCTGAATTGATATCCCCCGTCCAATAGCCGTCAGGCTCCGGTACCGTAGAGCCCAGCGTCTCGACGGACGGCGCCAGCAGAAACAGGGCAAGACAACACCGGACGAACGCGCGCACTGAATCCAGTTTCAGGGCACTTCGAAGCTGCGCTCGAACTTCAGGCCTTCGCTGTCACGAACGACCACTTTCAACGGGCCTTTCGCGCGGGGTACGAAGCCGAAGGTGATCACCGGATCGGTGCTGAGCGCGATATCGGATTCGACGCGCAGCACTTCCCGACCTGCATGGCTCACGTCGATCGTCTTGATGAAATGCGGCAGGGTGTAGTTGCGCGTGATCTGGTCCATCTGCAGACCATTGAACTGGGGATGTCGAATCATCAGCTGCGTCTGCACGGGTTTGCCCGGCGCGAAGTCACTGAGCAGCTTCAGCCTCATCTGCCCCAGATCCTGCAGCGCCTTCGCGTCCTGGGAACTCACCGGCGCCGAGCAACCCCCGGATGCCTTCACGAACTTCTTGACCGAGTAGAGTCTGCCGTCCACGCCTTCGGCGATCGCGTGAATGTCCGTGTACTCATCGACGCGCATGCGGACCTTGAGGGTACGCGGGTCCGCAGCCGGTCCGAACGTAAACCGGCCGGCGAGGGGCCCGGGATTGTTGTCGATGACCAGGTGCACCGTCCTGATCGACCCGCTGCCAACGATCGAAATCGTGAGCGGTACGAGTGCGGCATCGACCGCTCGTGCAGGAGCGTCGAGCTCGATGACGCCTGCGCCCTCCTCCACCTTTCGCTCCCCGAAGAGCGCACTCTGCAGCGCTGACCACCGCGCATTGCGGGCCGCCTCTTCTTCGTCAGCTTGCGCACGCGCGAGATCCGTCGACGAGACCGCGATCAGGCAGCTCGCCGCCGCCAGCAGAAGTCTTCGGCCTACTCCCACTCGAGCTCCTTGAACGCCTGAATGACGTTGTGTCCGTGATACTCGTCGAACAGCGTCCATTTGCCACGCTCCGATCGCGCAACGCTGTCGGCCGCAGCGTCGATTTCGATGCCCTTCGCGATGGCTTGCTGCGTCTCGCTCAGCAACACCTTCAAATAATGCTCCAGCTTCACCGCCGCTGACGAGAAATTCACGCTCGCAGGGCCATGGCCTGGCACGGCGCGTTGCACCCCGAGCGCTCTCAAGCCCGCGAGCTCCTGCAGCCATCCCTTGAGACTCCCGTCCAGTGAAGGAACGCGCCCCACGAACAGCAGGTCCGCGGGAAACAGCGTCCGCGTCTGCGGATCGAGTGCGCTGAGATCGCAGTTCGTGTGGCCGATGCCGTGAGCTTTCAGCCGCAGCACCCGTCCGCCCAGATCGATGTGCGCCTCATCCTGGATCAGCATCGTCGGTTGCACGATCGGTCCGGCATTGCCCCGCCCCAACACCTGCTCGAGCCGCCGCCGGTAATACTCTCCACGCTCCCCGAGTGCGCGCGGCAACTGTGCATGCCCCACGAATGCCGGCTTGTCCGGCAGGAAGGCCCCGGCACCAAAAACATGGTCCGGGTGCACGTGCGACATCAGCACATAGCGAATCGGCAAGGGGGTGAGCTCGCGGATTCTCGCGCGGAGCCGTTCGCCGTCTTTCAGGCTGCCGCCTGATTCCGTGACGACTACGGCGTCGCGGCCGATGATGAACCCGATGTTGGCAATCGCGTCTTCATTGGCCGGCGTAGCCTCCTCATGCGCTCCGCGGCGAATGTGGATTCCCGGCGCCACCTCTGTAGTAGCGAAAGTCGGCGCCTGGGCGCGCGCGCGGCGGATCACGCCGGGCGAACAGCACAGGCACAGCCCTCCAAGCAGAGCCTGGCGGCGCGACACAGATGCGCCTCCTACCACAGACTCCTCGCAGACCGCGCGTGCGGATGCGTTCATCGGCTGTGCTCCACGACGCCAGCTGTGCCGACGTCGGACTCACGCGCGGGGCGGCGGCGTACCCCCACCCGCCGCACGACGACGAAGAAGAGCGGAATGAAGAAGATCCCGAGGAACGTGCCGGCCAGCATGCCGCCGATGACGCCCGTGCCGATCGCCCGTTGGGCGCCGGAACCCGCGCCGCTTGCGAGCGCAAGCGGCAGCACCCCGAGCCCGAAGGCGAGCGAGGTCATCAGGATCGGCCGAAGCCGATCGCGGATTGCCGCCAAGGTACCTTCGACCAGGTCCATGCCCGCCTCGACGTTCGACTTGGCGAACTCGATGATCAGCACTGCGTTCTTGCTCGACAAGCCCACGGTCGTGAGCATCGCTACCTGGAAATACACGTCGCGTTCCATGCCGCGCAGTGTGTTTGCGAGCACGGCGCCGAGGATGCCCAAGGGCACGACCAGCAGCACGGAGGCGGGGATCGACCAGCTCTCGTAGAGCGCCGCCAGCGCGAGAAAGACGATCAGCACCGACAATGCATACAACAGCGGAGTCTGCTCGCCGGCGGCGCGCTCCTGGAAGGACTGGCCTGTCCATTCGATGCCGAATCCCTGCGGCAGCTGCGCGACGAGATTTTCGACCTCCTGCATCGCAGCCCCGGAGCTCACGCCGGGCGCGGCCTCACCGTTGAGCTGAACGGCTGAGGCGCCGTTGTACCGCTCGAGGCGCGGCGAGCCGTATGTCCAGATGGAGGTGGCAAAGGACGAGAACGGCACCATCTCCCCATCGGCGTTGCGCACGTACCAGCGATTGAAATCCTCCGGCACCATCCGGAACGGCGCATCCGCCTGCAGGTACACGCGCTTCACTCGTCCGCGATCGATGAAGTCGTCGATGTACCGCCCGCCCCACGCCACCGACAGGGTGGCGTTGATCTCGGCAATCGACAACTGCTGCGCCGCCGCCTTTTCCGTATCGATGTCGAGCTGAAACTGGGGTGCGTCCTCCTGGCCGTTCGGGCGGACGTTGGCGAGAAGCTTGCTTTGTGCCGCCATGCCGAGGAAGCGATTGCGGGCATCGATCAGCGCCGCATGTCCGGCACCAGCCTCGTCTTTCAGATAGAAATCGAAGCCGGCAGAGGTACCGAGCTCCGGCAACGCCGGAGGCGGGAATGCGAACACCATCGCGTCTTTTATCTCACTCAACGCGGCTGTCGCGCGCTGAGCAACCGCGCGGACGCCGAGCTCGGCCGCTTCGCGTTCGTCCCATTCCTTCAGATTGATGAATGCGATGCCGGTGTTCTGGCCGCTGCCGCCAAAGCTGAAACCCTGCACCGTGAAGAGCGATTCGACGGTCGCCCTCTCGTTCTCGAGAAAGTGCTGCTCCACTTTCTCGATCACCTGCATCGTGCGCTCCTGCGTTGCGCCGACCGGCGCCTGCACGAGCGCAAACAGCACTCCCTGATCCTCGTCCGGCAGGAACGAGGACGGCAGTCGCGCGAACAGCACTCCCATGACGACGACCATCGCCGCGTAGATCAGCGTCACGCGCCCACTGCGCGCGAGCAGCCTGCCGACCACCCCGCGATATCGGGCGTTGCTCTCGTCGAACTTGCGGTTGAACCAGCGGAAGAATCGCGCTTCCGAGGCGTGCTCGCCCTTCTTCGTAGGCTTCAGCATCGTCGCGCACAGTGCCGGGGTCAGCACGATGGCGACGAGCAGCGACAGCGCCATCGCCGAGACGATCGTCGCCGAGAACTGCCGGTACATGACGCCCGTCGAACCGCCGAGGAACGCCATCGGGACGAACACCGCCGCGAGGACCATCGCGATTCCGACGAGCGCACCGGTGATCTGATCCATGGACTTGCGCGTCGCCTCGAGCGGTGACAGGCCCTCCTCGGTCATCAGGCGCTCCACGTTTTCGACGACGACGATCGCATCGTCCACGAGCAGGCCGATCGCGAGCACGGTGGCGAACATCGTCAGCATGTTGATCGAGAAGCCGAGCGCGAGCAGCACGCCCATCGTGCCCAGCAACACGACGGGCACCGCGATCGTCGGGATGAGCGTCGCCCTGAAGCTCTGCAGGAACAGGTACATCACGAGGAACACCAGCACCATCGCTTCGACGAGCGTCTTCACGACCTCGCGGATCGAGATGCGCACGAAGGGCGTGGTATCGAACGGCACTACGGCCTCGAGGCCCTGGGGGAACGAGGGCGCGTACTGCTCCAGCATCGCCTCGACGGCTTGCGCCGTGGAGAGCGCATTGGCGTTCGTGGCCAGCGACACGGCAATGCCTGAGGAAGGCTGACCGTTGAAGCGACTGATGAACCCATAGTTTTCCGAGCCGAGCTCGACGCGCGCGACATCGCCGAGCTTCAACATGCCGCCGTCGGTGCCGCTGCGCAGGACGATGTTGCGGAACTGTTCGGGCGTCTGCAGGCGTTCCTGTGCCGTGATCGTCGCATTGATCTGCTGGCCGTCTATCGCGGGCGTGCCGCCTAGCTGGCCGACCGCCACCTGCGCGTTCTGAGCCTGCAGGGCCGCGATGACATCGCCCGGCGCCAAACGGTATACACCGAGCTTGTCGGGATTCAGCCAGATCCGCATGGCGTACCGGGTGCCGAACACCTGGACATTGCCGACGCCGGATACACGGCTCAGGGGATCGACGAGATTGGTCGAGATGTAGTCGGCGATATCGCTGCGATCCATGCGGCCGTCTCTGGAGACGAAGCCGATCACCATCAGAAATCCGGTATTGGCCTTGTTGACGCTGATGCCCTGCTGCTGAACGATCTGTGGCAACAGGGGGACCGCGAGCTGCAGCTTGTTCTGTACCTGCACCTGTGCGATGTCGGGGTCGGTGCCGGTGCCGAAGGTCAGCGTGAGATTCACCCTGCCGTTCGAATCGCTCGCCGCGGACATGTACAGCAGTCCGTCGAGCCCTTTCATGTTCTGCTCGATGATCTGGGTCACCGACTCCTCGACGGTCTGCGCGGAGGCGCCCGGATAGACCGCACTGATCGTCACCGACGGCGGTGCGATGGTCGGATAGCGCGAGATCGGCAGCTGCGTGATCGACAACGCACCCGCCACCATGATGATGATGGCAATCACCCAGGCGAAGATCGGGCGATCGATGAAGAAACGTGCCAAGTGCGCGTGCTCTTCAGCTACATCGCGGATTTCGCGGGGGCGGAGGCGTTGGCCGCCGCCACGGACACGTCCACGACCTGCACGCGCACGCCCGGCTGCACCTTCTGCAGGCCTTCCACTATCACGCGATCGCCTGGCTTCAGGCCGTCGTCGATGAGCCACTTGTCGCCGATGGTGAGACTGGCCTTGACCACTCGCTCCTCGACTTTGTCGTCCTTGCCCACGACCAGCGCGGTGGCGTTGCCCTTGGGATCGCGGTTGATTCCCTGCTGCGGGACGAGCAGCCCTTCGGGGCGAACTCCCGTGTCGAGCACGGCGCGCACGTACATCCCCGGCAACAGCACATTGTCGGGATTCGGGACGGCGACGCGCAGCGAGAAACTGCCGGTTGCCTGGTCCACCGTGACATCGGCGAACTGCAACCGCCCATCGTGAGAGTAGCGACTGCCATCCTCGAGAAGGATCTGCACCGGCATGTCGGTCGTACCGCGCACGGTGCCTGCCTGCATCTGGCGGCGCAGCTGCAACAGCTCGCGGCTCGATTGAGTGAGGTCGACGTATATTGGATCGAGCTGCTGCACCGTCGAGAGCGGCTCATCCTGATTGGCCGTCACGAGCGCCCCTCGCGTGACGGATGACTTGCCGATTCGCCCCGAGATGGGCGCGGTGATGCGGGCATATCCGAGCGTAACTCTGGCGCTCGCCAGAGCCGCCTTCGCCGCCGCAACGTCCGCATTCGCCTGCTGCAACGCGGCTTCGGCGTTCTCCGCATCCTGGGCGCTCACTGCGCCGGTCTTGACCAGCTCCGCGAAACGGCGCGCGGTGAGCTGCGCCGTGCCGAGCGCGGCTTCAGCCTTTGCCAGACCAGCCTGGGCGCTCTGATAGTTCGCGCGGTAGCTTGCATCGTCGAGCTGGTACAGCGGCTGCCCGGATCTCACCAGCCCGCCTTCCGTGAAGAGCTGCTTCGCCACGATGCCGCTTACCTGAGGGCGAACTTCGGCGACGAGAAACGGACTCGTGCGCCCGGGCAGCTCCCGCTCGAGCGTCACCGGCTGCGTCGTCACCGTGATCACACCAACCTGCGGCGGCGGGCTCTGCGGCGCAGGATCGTTGCCTCCGCACCCTGCCAGCCCGAACGCGCCCGCGAGCACAACGTGCAGAGTCAGGCGTTTCACAGCGGGATCTCGCCAAGAGAATGAACGTTCATGCTATTTGCTTCGTGCCGAAAATCAATCGCCCCGGCGTGTGGCAAATTCGACGCAGGTTTCGAGGATCTCGGCCAACACGCCGCGCATCGGCGCGGCGTAATCTGCGTCGTAGGGTACCGGCCAATTCGCCGGCGTACAGGACGTTTCGGGTTCGCGAAGATAGCCGCGGCATGCGAGCTCCATCTGTATCGCATGGAGCTTCGTACCCGGCTGTCCGTAGTGGCGCGTCGTGTAGCCGCCTTTGAAGCGTCCGTTCGTCACGCTGCTGAACGGTTTTCCGGCACAGACAGACTCGACCTGGGCCGTCAGTTTCTCCGAGCAGCTGCGTCCTGCGTTCGTACCGATGTTGAAGTTCGGCAGCACCCGGTCGAAGAGACGAGGCACCTTCGAGCGTATCGAGTGCGCCTCGTAGATCACGAGCGCGGGATGCATGGGCTGCAACCGGGCAATCTCGAGCTCGAGCGCTCGATGATAGGGGTCGAAGTATCGGCTGCGGCGATCGGCGATCTCGGCGGCGGTGGGCGCCTGACCCTCACCGTACAGCGGCTCACCATCGAAGGTGGTTGTCGGACAGAGCTCCGTCGTCGCCTGGCCTGGGTACAGCGACCGACCCGATGGATCGCGATTGACGTCGATCACGGTACGCGACAGCGCCGTATGAACGACCGTCGCGTCGAGTCCGGCCGCGAAGTCATAGAGCTGATCCACCCACCAGTCCGCATCCTTGCGTGCCAGCCACGACGAGCTCAGCCTGCTCTCGATTTCGGGCAGGAGCTTCGTGCCGCTGTGCGGGATGCTCAGAATGAGCGGCGCGTTCCCTCTTCTGACCGTCAGCCACGTCGACGTCACATTTCACTCCAGCTCCGTGGAGGGAACACTATAAGCTTCCGCTTTCGATGCACACGCAGAATGCGCGCTTGTGGTTCGCATCCGCCCTGCTTCCGCAGGGCTGGATGGACCACGTGCGCGTGATCGTCACCGAAGGCCGCATCGCACGGATCGAAGCGAGTGTAGCCCCGGGTGCCGGCGACGAGCGCCACGC
The DNA here is from genome assembly GCA_052389755.1 of Gammaproteobacteria bacterium. Classification (GTDB taxonomy): domain Bacteria; phylum Pseudomonadota; class Gammaproteobacteria; order Steroidobacterales; family Steroidobacteraceae; genus JBQTHP01. Next base: position 1,615 of record JBQTHP010000227.1, on the reverse strand, counting down.
GATCGCCGTCCCCGGCATGCCCAACCTGCACAGCCATGCGTTCCAGCGTGCCATGGCGGGCCTCGCGGAGACTCGTGACGCCACGGGAAACAGTTTCTGGACCTGGCGCGATCTCATGTACCGCTTCGTGGACACGCTCAGCGCAGACGATATCGAAGCGATCGCCGCGTATGCGTACGTTGAAATGCTCGAGAGCGGCTTCACGCGAGTCGGCGAGTTCCACTATCTGCACCATGCGCCGGACGGCGCGCCCTACAGTGATCCTGCCGAGCTCTGCGTCCGGATCGCCGCGGCCGCATCCGATGCCGGCATCGCACTGACGTTGTTGCCGGTCTTCTACGCGCACAGCGGGTTTGGTGGAGCCGCAGCGAAGCACGGGCAAAGGCGCTTCGTCCACGACGTCGATGGCTTCGCCCGGCTCATGGAAGGTGCGCGGCGTATTGCGACGTCGCTGCCGGACGGCCGGGTTGGGGTTGCGCCGCATAGCCTTCGCGCAGTCACATCGGCCGAGCTGGATGCGGTGGCACGGCTCTCGGCGAACGGGCCGATCCACATTCACGTCGCAGAGCAGACGGGTGAAGTCGAGGACTGCATCGCGTGGTGTGGCAGACGCCCCGTCGAATGGCTGCTCGATCACGCAGATGTCGACGCACGGTGGTGCCTCGTGCACGCGACGCATCTCAGCGGCGAGGAGGTAGCGCGGCTCGCAGCGAGCGACGCCGTCGCAGGACTCTGTCCCGTGACGGAAGCGAATCTGGGCGACGGCCTGTTTCCCGCCGAGTCGTTCATGCGCGCCGGCGGACGGTTCGGCATCGGATCGGATTCGAACGTTCTCATCGATGCGGCTGCGGAGCTGCGGCTGCTGGAGTATGGCCAGCGGCTGAATCACCGCGCGCGAAGCGTCCTGGCGCTCGAGACCGGGCGATCCACCGGGCGCCGTCTGTTCGAGGCCGCGTGTTCAGGCGGCGCACAGGCACTGGATGGCAGTGCGCCCGGAATCACGGAAAGTGCCCCGGCAGATATCGTGAGCCTGGATGCTGCGCACCCGTCGCTGATCGAACGACGAGGGGATACCCTGCTTGATAGCTGGATCTTCGCAGGAGGACCGGGGCTGGTGGATTGCGTCTGGCGTCACGGCCGCAAGCTCGTCGAGGGCGGCCGGCATCACGCGAGAAGCCGGATTGCCGATCGCTACGCGCGCACGCTACGGCAACTGCTCAGCTGATCCCACGCGGTGCGAAGAAGGCAAAGGCGCGCGCCTCGATGCTCTCGCGCGGCAGCGCATCGGCCGGTGTGTGCGGATGCTCGAATGCCGAATGCGCACCGACGCGCGCGAGCGCGCGATCCGAGTCATAACCGAGCAGGAGGAGCGCTTCGTCCCGCTGCATGTCCGGGAAGTAGAACCATTCGTGGGCCGCGCTGTGGGCGATCTCGTAGATCTCGCCGACGCGGTCCGCGTAGATGAGGTCGCAGGCGAGGAAATCCCGGGCGTGCATGCTCGCGGCGCTGCACACGGCGAGCGGCGATGACTGCAGCGGACCTCGAATCGCGCGCCACACGTTGATCTCGATGAAGCGGCCCGCCAGCAGTCGCTCCCGCTCGGGTTCGGCAGCGA
>JBQTHP010000226.1:0-2087 GCA_052389755.1 Gammaproteobacteria bacterium | reverse complement strand
GCACTGCCGCGCCCGCCACCATCAACGTTCGTCTCAAGACGTGGAAGGTCGACGGTTCCGGCGGGCCCGGCGACATTACCGGACATCCGGCTCAGGGCATGATCGAGTTCGCGGTGCGCGAGCGGCTGGTGGACGGCTTTGCCGACGGCACGTTCCGGCCGGACGATGCGCTCACCCGCGGCCAGCTTGCCGACTATCTGACGGCGGGCGCGGGCATTCGCCAGTTCCGGCCTCTCGACGGCAGCGTGGGTTTCGGTGACGTGGGCGACGACCTGAGCCCGTTCGTCGAAGCGACGACGGTGCGCGGTGCGGCGCTGAAGGATCGCGCCCACCGGTTTGACGGCGTCATTCGCACGTCCGGCAGCGCGTTCTCACCCGACGCCACGGTGAACCGCGCCGAGCTCGCCTACTCGCTCGTGCAGAGCCTGGGGCTTCAGGACGTGGCGCGCGCGTTCACGGGCGAGCTCACAGTGCGCTTCAACGACACGCGCATCCCGCTCGAAGATGCGGCAGCGGTGCCTGTTGATCTGCGCGGTTACGTGCAGGTCGCGCTGGATCTCCCGGTGATGAACGCGTTCTTCAGCCTGGAACAGGGGCCCTTCGATCTTCAGCCGAGGATCAAGGCTCATTTCCGGCCGAGCGAGGCGGTTACACGTGCGGCGTATGCGAGCTCTGCCAATCACTACTTCGACGTCTATCGGCAATCGATCGACGACTGATCCGCCAGGAGGATTGGTCGAACCCGCACGCCTGGCCCGGAGCGGCGGCTCCGGGCCTTTTTTTATCGCGTAGCCATGAACGACACGGAGTTACGCCATCTGGTGCAGCGGCTCATCCGGGAGGGACGACTTCCGCGAGTGCCCGACGTGAAGCTGCTCGCTGGCTACGGTCAGGGCGCGCTCTGCGCAGTGTGTACCCTCTCCATGCGAGCATCCGACGTCGTGTACGAGTTGCGTCTCGGCAAAGGTGACGTGCCAGCGCTCGTGATGCACTACCACTGCTTCGATATCTGGGACCGCCTGATCATCGGACAGGAAGTCGCGCGTACGGACTAGCGGCGGCCGCCTGTCGCAGCAGTCATCGCGCCGAGCACGTGCCCGATGAACGCGTCGAGCTGATCGCTCTGCAGCCAGCGCGCGACCACCACGACGTCGTTCTCCGGATCGACGTACACGGCATTCACTCCATTTCCGAGGTGCGCGACGGCGCTCGCGGGCGCGCTCGGCATCTGCTTGCGTCCGGTGTTGAGAAACCAGTTCATTACGCCGTACTCCGAATTGTGCGGAGTGGGAGTGCTCGCGAACCGATGCCACTCCTCAGACCAGATGCGTCGCCCGCCCCATGCGCCGCCTCTGAGGCACAACAGGCCGAAGCGCGCCTGATCCCACGCATGAATGAACATCCCGCCGCCCCAGTGACCGCCACCGCTCACGGACTGCACGCGCTTGTCGTCGATCTCCACCCAGGAATTCTCGTAGCCGTGCCAACGCCAGGTGTCGCTCGCGCCGATCGGATCCATCAGCTCGCGCTTCAGCACCGCTGGAAGGGGTTCGCGCCAGACGTGCAAAGCGGCCAGCGCAAGCAGATTCACGCGGACGTCGTTGTACTTCCATCCCGCGCCGGGCACGGGCACGGGCATCGCGGGCCACTTGAACGCCTCGTCGCCGACCGGACGATCCGCCCAGTCGGGCTTGTCCCAGAGTGTGCCGCGCCAGTTGCTCGTCTGTCGCAACAGGTGGTTCCACGTGATGGTGCGGTTGTGCTCGCTCTCGAAGTACCCCGGCAGCGTGGCCGCGACGCGATCGTCCACATTCCTGATGAGCTTGCGATCGAGGGCGATCCCGACGGTGGCCGAAAGAAAGCTCTTCGTGAGGCTGAACGTCATGTCCACGCGATCGGGTTCACCCCACTGCGCGACGATGCGGCCACCACGAAGGATGAGCCCTGTCGGTCCACCGCGCGGGCGCATCGGGCCGATGACCGCGTCGTAGGGTTCGTGCGCCCGTTCGAGCGCCTGCGTGAGCTCGAGATCGCGCGGCGCCGGATTCTCGTGCGCGATGGCGAAGGCGATCGCAGCCTGCAGCTTC
>JBQTHP010000225.1:0-24350 GCA_052389755.1 Gammaproteobacteria bacterium | reverse complement strand
CCGGCTCGAGAAGGAGTTCAGGGCGCGCGATGCGCAGGTGCTGGGCGTGAGCACCGACAGCGAATTCGTGCACCTGGCCTGGCGCCGATCGCACGATGACCTCAGGAACCTGCCGTTCCCGATGCTCTCGGACATCAAGCGCGAGCTCACGACGGCGCTCGGCATCCTCGATGCGGAAGCCGGCGTCGCGCAGCGGGCGACGTTCATCGTCGATCCGCAAGGCGTCATCCGGTTCGTGTACGTGACCGACCTCAGTGTCGGCCGCAATCCCGAAGAAGTGCTGCGAGTGCTCGATGCGCTCCAGACGGACGAGCTGTGCCCGTGCAACTGGCAAAAGGGCGAGGAGACGCTGAAAGCGGCCTGATGACCGGGAGATACACCATGGCCAGAACACTGGATGAGATTCGCGACGCCCTGCCCGACTACGCGCGCGACCTGAAGCTCAATCTCGGTTCGGTGCTCACGCCGACCGGCGCGCCCGGGCTCGACGAGCGGCAGATCTGGGCGATCGCGCTCACGACCGCCATCGCTTCGCGGAACGTTCCGTTCGCGCGCGACGTCGAGGAGCTCGCGAAGGCACGGCTCGACGAGGCGCACCTGACTGCCGCCCGCGCTGCCGCGGCGATCATGGGCATGAACAACATCTACTATCGCTTCCTCCACCTCGTGGAGGACGCGGAGTACGGGCGCATGCCGGCGCGGCTCCGCATGAACGTCATCGGCAGCCCAGGCATCGACAAAAACGATTTCGAGCTGCTGTCGCTCGCCGTCTCCGCGATCAACGGCTGCGGCGCGTGCGTGATCGCCCACGAGCGCAAACTGCGCGAGAACGGGACTTCGCGCGAGACCATCCAGAGCGCGGTGCGCATCGCGTCCACCATCCATGCGGTGGCCGTGGCATTGGAGCTTCGCGAAGCCGCTTGAGGCGGCTATGCTTTCCCTTCCATCGTAAGGGGGCGTGCCGTGACCGACGGCAGCTGGTGAAGACCACACGTCCGCGCGCGCCGAATCTCTCGGCCGGGGTCGTCGTCGTACGACGCGCACCGTCGGGCTGGTGTTTTCTCCTGCTCCGCGCCTATCGAAACTGGGACTTCCCGAAAGGACTCGTCGAGACGGGCGAGCAGCCGCTCGACGCGGCGCGCCGCGAGGTGACCGAGGAAACCCTCATCGAGGACCTGCGCTTCGCCTGGGGCGATGCGCACATTGAGACAGGCCCTTACAGCCGCAACAAGATCGCACGGTACTACATCGCGGAAACTTCCACAGAGCCGATAACGTTGCCCGTTCGCCCCGAGCTCGGCCGGCCGGAGCATCACGAGGCTCGCTGGGTAGATTTCGACGAGGCGCTCACGCTCGGTTCGCCGCGCATCGAGCCCGTGATCCAATGGGCTGCAGGCGTGATCGGCCTGTCAGCCGTCTGAGCCTTCCCGGCTCACACCGGCACCGCAGACGGCGCGCCCAGAACCGCGACGTGGGGTTCGTCCACCGGCGGTGGCATCAGTTTGTACATGACCGGTGTCACGAGGCGCGCGAGTACGGTGGAGGAGATGAGTCCGCCGATGATCACCCAGGCCATCGGCGAATACAGTCCGACATTCTGCACCGCGAGCGGCATCAGACCTCCGATAGCGGTCGCGGATGTGAGCAGGATAGGCAGGAAGCGGATCTCGCCGGCGCGCTCGATCGCGGCGTTGAGGTCCATGCCTTCTTCGCGCAGCTGATTCGTGAAATCGACCAGCAGGATCGAGTTCTTGATCTCGATGCCGATGAGGGCGATGAAGCCGATGCTGGCCGTGAACGAGATCGAGTTTCCCGTGACGAGCAGCATGATGAGGCCGCCGAGAATGCCCAGTGGCACCACGGTGAGCACGATCAGCGTCGACTTGAAGTTGCCGAACTCGAGCACGAGGATCGCGAACATGCCGAAGAGCGCGACGATGATGGCGGTGCCGATACCCCCGAACGACTCGGCGCTCGACTCGGCTTCGCCGCCGAGCAGGTAGCGGTAGCCTCGCGGCCACTTCATCGCGTCGAGCTGCTCGACGACGGCGGCGGTCACTTTGGCCGTGTTGTAGCCGCGTTCGACGTCGGCATCGATCGTCACCGCGCGCTCACGGTCGTACCGCTGGATCTGCGTCGGCGCCTTCTCGAACTCGAGCGTCGCGAGCTGCGAGATCGGAAGGCTTCCGCCCGACAGCGACGGTACGCGAACCTCGCCGAGCGCATCGAGATCGGCGCGCGCTCCGATCGGAGTGCGCACCATTATGTCGTACTGTTCTCCGCTCGGATCCTTGTACGTGCCGACCGGAATACCGGCGACTGACAAGCGGACGGCGCGGTCGAACTCGACGGTCGGTACACCGAGCAGGCTCGCCTTCTGCGAATCGACGTTGAGCCTGAGGTTGGTGCGGGACACCTTGAGGGGGTTGTCGACGTCGCGCGTGCCTTCCACACGCTCGATGAGCTGCTCGACGCGGCCGGCCAGCTGCTCGATGGCATCGAGATCCCGGCCGATGATCCGTACCGCGATCGGCGCGGAGATCGGCGGACCGTTGACGAACTCCTTCACGTAGATTCGAGCGTTCGGGTAGTCGTCGAGCTCGCCGCGCAGCTCATCGAGGCGGCGCGGCGTCTTGCGCGTGTCGTATTCGTGCAGCTGCACGAACACTTCGGCGTAATTGGCCGCGTCGTTGCGCACGATGTGGTTGTAGTAGATCTGCGGATTGCCGTGGCCCAGGTTCGCGAACCAACTCTTCACTTCCGGCATGGCCGCGAGCTTGTCCTCGACGAAACGCAACGCCCGGTCGGTCCCATCGAGACTCGTCCCGTTCGGCGCCTCTACGGAGATCAGAAACTGGGGCGTGTCGGCCTTCGGGAAGAGGCTCGAACCGATCACCGGCACGAGCGCCGCCGACAGCAGCAGCGAGCCGCCGATCGCAACGAAGGCCGTGGCTTTCGGGCGTGCGAGGCAGTAGTGCAGCGCAGGCCGGTAGTAACGTTCGATCGCGCCCATCACCCGCTGCAGGATGCGATTGCCGTGCGGATCGGCGTTCTCTTTCAACACGCGACTGGCGAGGAACGGAATGATGAAGAGGGCGATGAGGAGCGAGCCGACGATGGTCGCGACCACGGTCGTCGGGAGAACGCGGATGAACTTGCCGGGCGTTCCGGGCAGCGCCATCAGCGGCAGGAACGCGAAGATGAGCGTCGCGGTGCAGCCCAGAATCGCCACGAAGATCTGCTTCGTGCCGGCAAGTGCGGCCTGCGTGCGCGAGCTGCCTTCGCGCAGGTGCCGCGCAATGTTTTCCACCACGACGATCGAATCGTCCACGAGGAGGCCGAGCGCGACCACGAAGCCCGCGATCGACAGCTGGTTCAGCGAATAGCCGAGGAAATACAGCACCGCGATACCGAAGGCGAGCGAGAGCGGTATCGAGATCATCACGATGCCCGCGGCGCGCCAGCCGAGCGGCAGCAGCGTGAGCATCACGAGCGCAATCGCGACGCCAAGATCGGTGTAGAGGCGGGAGAGGCGTTCACCGACGTTGCGGGACTGGTCGAAGCCGCGTTCGAGTTTGACGCGCTTGGGGAGTCCGGCCTCGAAGTGGTCGATCGCGTCGCTCACCCGCTCGCGCACCTCGAGGATGTTGTAGCCCTCCTTCTGGTTCGCCGTGACGAACACCGCCCGCTTGCCGTTGAATCGCCCGACGTAGCTCCACGGCTGCGTTTCCCAGCTCACTTCCGCCACGTCTCGCACCCGGACGATGCGGCCGTCCACCGATGCAACGACCGTGTCGCGCACCTCATCGAGCGAGGAGTAGCTGCCCGAGGTCTTGAGCGAGAAGCTGCGGGGGCCGAGATCGACGAATCCTGCGGGAACGTTGGCGTTCTCGCTTTCGAGCGCCGTGATGACGCGCGCCGGGGCAAGCCCGAGCTCTGCCATGCGTTTGAGATCCACCTGGACGCGCAGCTCGCGTTCGGGATAGGCCCAGGCTTCGGCGGTACGCACGCCGTCGATCGTCTTCAGGGTGTCCTTGAGCTCCCGGGCGTGATCCTCGAGCTCGCGATAGGGTGCGTCTTCGGAGACGAGCGCCAGTTGCACGATGTTGACGAGACCGGGGCTCAGCTTGCGGATCTCGATCTCGGCGATGTCCTGGGGCAGTTCGGGCCGCAGCGCGTTCACCTCGCGCGTGACCTCGTCGTACTTCTTTTCCGCATCCGTGTGCGACTCGAACTCGATCATGATGAACGACACGCCGTCGGTGATCGTCGTCTGGATCTCCTTGACGTCGTCGAGCTCGGCGAGCCGATCCTCCATCGGTTTCGTCACCAGCCGCTCGAGGTCCTTCGGATCGGCTCCGGGATAGATGGTCGTGATGAAAAAGCCCGGGATCCTGAAGAACGGGTCTTCCTCGCGCGGCACGTTCGTCGTCGCGAACCAGCCCATCACGACCAGGCACAGGAACGCGACCAGGGTGAACTGGTAGCGTCTGATCGGAAACTCCAGCAACGACATCACATCACTCCTCGTGCGTGTCCCGCGCGGCCTCAGCCCGCGCCGATTTCGAGGCTGCCAACCACCTTGCTCGCGTCGCGCACGACGGAGATGCGCTCCCCATCCTCGAGATACAGCGCGCCGTCGGTCACGACCCGCTCGCCGGGCTCGACGCCTTCGGCCAGCGCGACCTCATCGGGCGCGATGAATGCAACGCGCACCGGTCGGCGCCTGGCGATCTCCCCGTCGACGACGAACACGCTCGCGCGATCGCCGTCGCCTTCGACCACTGCTGCGATCGGCACGTACGTGAGCAGGTTGGCGCGCGAGCTCGCGGGGTACAGATTGAGCTTCGCGACGAGGCCGCTCACGAGCTGCACCGGCATGGAATCGAACCGCACCTCGATCGGGAACATGCCGGTCCGTTCGTCGGCAGCACTCGCGATCTCCACGAGGGAGCCGGGGATCGCCTGTCCCGGATATGCGTCCATGCGGATCTCGGCGGGATCGCCCAGCTTCAACTGCACGATCTCGCGATCCGCGAGCGCCGCTCGCACGACGTAGCCGCGATCGCGTGCGCCGAGCACGAGCACCGGCTGGCCTGCGGGAACGAGCTCGCGTTCCTCGGAGAGCTTGCGCAGCACGACACCGGCGCCAGGCGCGGTGATCACCGCATAGCCGCGATTGAACTGCGCGGTCGCGAGCTGCGCCCGCTGCAGCGCCGCCTGCGTGCGCAGATCCTGGAGCTGCTCGAGGCTGATGACCTGATCCGCATGTAGTCGCTCGCCGCGATCGAGATCGCGCTGAGCCTTCTCGGTGAGCTGCCGCGCCTGCTCGAGCGTCGCGTTCACCTCGGTCAGCTCGATCTCGGCGAGCTTCTGGCCTTCGGTCACCGCTTCGCCTTCCTGCACGTGAATCGCGCGAATTACGCCGGCCGTCTTGAAGGACAGCCGCATCTCGTCCTTGGTGGCGACCACGCCGTTCGTCGCGATCGTCGGCGTGGCCGGTCCCGTCGCGGCGGGTCTGACGCGCACGGGCGTTGGCGGCGCCTGCGTCGTCTCCTCGGCACGTGAACCGCACGCCGTCAGCAACACGGCAATGGTGATGGAGAGTACGGCACGCATGGTCACATCTCCCCGAGCGGCAGCGTTCCGGCTGCCGTCGCGTAGTCGAGCTCGGCCTGGCGCGCGAGCAGGTTGAATACGGTCACGTTCAGATTCAGCTCCGCGCGCGTGAGCGCGCTGCGCGAGTCGATGAATTCCACCTGGTTGATGACACCCTCGTCGCGCTTGCGGCTCGCGATGCGAAACCCCGCGCGCGCGGCTTCCGCGCGCGCTTCGGCGGTCGCGAGCGAGTCGGCCGTCGTCGTCAGCCGGTCGAGCGTCTGCTGCACTTCGAGCTGAATCTGCCGCGCGACTTCGTCACGCCGGGTCTCGGCCTGGCGAGCCGCAGCGCGCGCGCCGCGTACCTGTGCGCGATTCGTGCCGCCGTCGAAGAACTGCCAGTTGAGCAGCAGCGAGATCATGCCGAAGTTGCGCCCGCGGCCGAATTCGTACTCTTCGCCCTGGATGCCGCCGTCGGCGCCGAACGAAACGGTCGGCTTGAGGTCGGCACGCTCGATCCGCACCTGTGACTGCGCGGCGCTGATCGCGCGCTCCGATTGCTCGATTTCCGGCCGATTCGCGAGCGCCGCGGCACGCAGGCTCACGAGATCCGCCGTGGCACGCGAGACCTCGCCGCCGACGTCGGCGAGGGCGAGCGGCTGATCGAGCGGCCGGTTCAGGAGAAAGTTGAGGAAGCTGCGCGACTCACCCCGGAGGTTCTCCGCCTCACGCACCTGCTGGTCGACTTCGAGCAACTCGGCGCGCGCGCGCAGCACCTGGTCCTGCGTGATCTTGCCGTTGCGGAACAGCGATTCGTTCACGCGCAGGTTCTCCCGAAGCAGGGTCGCGCTCGCCTCGACGATGTCGACGGTTTTCGTTGCGCGGAGCCAGTCGAGGTACGCAACGGTGATGTCGCGCTTGAGGCGCCGCGCGAGCGCCACGCGACCGAACTGCGACGCTTCGAACACCGAACGCTGCGCGCTCACCGCGGCCGGAATCGCCGGAGCGTAGAGGGGCTGGCGGACCGTGATCCGCGTGTCCTGTTCGCGCTCGCGCAGGAAACTGAACGCCTGATCCTCGATCTGCGGGAACTGCGCGGGCTGACCCTGTGCCGCGAGCAGCTCGTTCAGCGTCGAGTACACCGGGTTCAGAAGCGAACCGACCGGAAACGTGATCTCGCGTCCGCCTTCCGCGCGCGTGTACCTCGCATCCAGCGCGAGGGCGGGGGAATACCGTCCGCGAGCCGCATCGAGTGCGGCGAGATTGCGCTCGACTTCGAGTGTCTGGTTGCGGAGTGCGAGGTTCGATTCGAGGCCGGTTCGGACGTACTCGTCGATGACCTCGGCGAGCGGCCGGATCGGCTCCTGTGCCGACGCGTGCGAGGCGATCGCAACCGCGAGCACCGCCATCCAACGCACTCTGAACCGGTTCGATCTCGATCTCATACGTTCAATCACTGGACACGTGTCAGGATCGAAGCCAAAAAAAAGTTCATGGCTTTGCGGCGAGTGAGCGCCGCGCCATGAGGATCCCCTGCTCGATCAGTGCCTTCGGCATTACGCCGTGAAACGGCAATACGGCAGCCTTCGTCGTGGCGACTTGCAGCGTGCCGTGCGTCATTCCATAGAGCGCGAACGACACGACGCGCGGTTCGCCGACGTCCGGGCGGACCGAGCCGTCGGCGATGCCCGCGTTGATGCACTCCACGATGACGTCGTGGACTCGCGTCGCCGCCTGCACGCAGGCCATCACCGTGCCGTCGGTATCATGGAGGTCTTGCGGCTCGTGCGCGTGGAAGCGGCCAAGCACGTCGAAATAGACGGGAAATTCCTGTCCGAACGCGACGTACGCGCGCCCGATCGCCTCGATCTGGTCGAGCCCCGTCTTGTGGCGGGCCACTGCTTCGATGAAGCGGGTTCGCAGCAGCGTGAGCGCGCGCTCGGAGATCCCGAAGAGCAGATCCGGCTTGTCCTTGAAGTACACGTACAGCAGCGCGCGGGAGAGTCGACCGCGCCGCGCGACCTGGTCCATGGTCATGGCCTCGGTCCCGACTTCGGCGGCGACGCTTTCCGCCGCTTCGAGAATTTCGACGCGACGCTTTTCCTTCTCTTCCAGGCGGCGCTCGGCGATGTAACTCATGAGCGCGAGATTAGGCCGGTGTTGACATGCTGTCAACAATTAGACGATCATGCAGCGCATCAGAATCGGTATTCGAATCCAGCCTGGATCAAACGAGGGTGCCCCGGAATAAGGCCACGCGTCATGTCGGCGACGAAGAGCTTGTCGGTGAAATTCTTGGCGCTCGCGAACAACGAGAACCCGCCGTCGAAGGCGTATTCCGCGGTGGCGTTCCACACGGTGTAGCCACCGATCCGGCCACGTTGGCCGTTCGCGGCGATGTCGATCGTCTCGAGATCGTCCGAAAAGGCGCTCGAGGTGTAGGAGCCGTCCAGGTGCATGCGGACGCCGTGGGCAAGCTCGACACCGATCGCGAGATTCGCAATGTGCTCCGGCGCATAGGGAAGACGGTTGCCGGAAACGTTCACGTTCGTAAAGCCCGGCACGCTGCTCATCCGCACGCCGCGGAACTCGGCCTCGGCAAGCCACGTGTATGCAAGTCGTGCGTGCTGGTTGTAGCTCGTCGCGACGAGCGCCTGCGACTCGAATCCGAGCGCGAGCTCGGCGCCCTGGTGCAGCGTTTCGCCGGCGCTCGTGAGTGTCGCGCCGATGCCGCCCGCGATGCTTGCCGGCACGATCTGATTCTCAAAATCGAGGCGAAACGCCGTCGCCTCGACGTTCAGGCCGGGTCGCAGGAACATGCGTGCGCCGACCTCGTAGTTCCACGAGCTTTCCGCGTCGAGCTCGATGCTGCCGCCGGTGGCCGAGACCACGTCCTCCACCCGCGGCGGCGCGAATCCGCGATGCGCGCCTGCGAACAGCGTGACACCATCGCGGACGCCGAAGGTCGCCCCTAGACCCGGAATCCACTCGGCGAGGCTCGTCTCGCCGCGCGCGCCATTCAGGAAATTCTCCCGCTCGTAGCCGATATGCTCGTATCGAAGTCCGGGCACGAGCGACGCGCGTCCAAAATCGAGACGGGTCTGCCAGAACGCAGCCAGCGCCTCGACGTCGCGAGAGTTGTCTTCCTTGATTCCGCCGTTTGATCCGACGCCGGGTGTGCGCGCTGTCGGCGTATCGCCGTTCGCCTGCACGCGGTACTGGTGCTCGAAGTGCACTCGCGCGCCCAATACGGTCTCGTTCGCAAGTCCGAACAGCGGCAGGGAGGTCGTCCAGCGCGGCTCGACGCCCGCGGTCCAGAACTGCCGCAGGCGGCCCTCGTTGCCGCAGGTCGTGGAAAGGTTCGCGAGGCTCGCACATGCGGGGTCGCTCGAGTCGTTCGGCCTCTGGTTCGAATTGCTCGACTGTCGCCACCAATCGCGGTCGAAGTACGTGTAGTACGCGGACGTCTTCAGCGCGCTCCTGTCGTTGGCGTGCCATGCGTGAGTCGCGGAGAGCGCCCAGCGATACGCGTCGAAGCGGTCGTTCACGAACGGATTGGCGCGCGGATCGGCGCTGAACTCGGTGAGCGTGAGCCCGGAGTAGGCCACGTTGGAATCCTCGTCGTAGAAACTCGACCGAAGGACGAGTGCCTGCGACTCGGTGAGCGGCTGCTCGAGCTTCAAATTCAGATCCGTGACGGCGAAGCGCATGTTCTCGCGCGCGCCGTCGCTCTCCTTGTACGTCGCATTGGCGAGCCAGCCCGTGCCGCTCGACAGACGATCGCCGATCTCGATGTGAGCATCGCGGAACGAGCGGTTGCCGCCGCGCAGCGTGAAAGCTCCCGCCAGCTCGGACGGAACGCGCGGCGTAATGTAGTTGACGACGCCACCGACGGTCTGTGGGCCGAAAAGAATCTGGCCCGAGCCTTTCAGCACTTCGATGCGCTCGAAGCGTTCGACCGGCGGGTGATAGTAGGACGCGTTGTCTCCGTACGGCGCGAAGCTGAGCGGCAGGCCGTCCTCCAGCAGCAGCATCTTCGACGAGCGGGTCGGGTTCAGGCCACGCACGCCGAAGTTGGGGCGCAGACCGAACCCTTCCTCATCCCGCACGTACACGCCGGGCACCGTGCGCATCGCCTCGTTCACGGTGAAGACGCGCGACTCGTCGAGCGCTTCGCGCGAGATCACGCTCGCCGAGCCCGGAATCGTCTGGAGCTGTTCGCGGGAACCGACGACGACGATCTCGGTGCGGGATGGGTCGCTGAGCGGGTCAGGCGCTGCAGGTTGTTCGGCGCCTGCGCCTGTGGCTACAACGCACGACGCGAGCGCGCCCGCCCATACGAATCGGTGACTGCCCATCGCGACCCCTCTCCCCTCGTCCCACGCCAATGAGAATGATTATTATTAACACAGCTGCGGTGCGTGGGACAAGCTTCGCGCACGCACGCACGAATCTTTCGCCGAATCACCAGCTTGCGAGTGGCGGCAGGCTCATGAGGTAGGCGTCAGGATTCGCGTCCGTCATGAAGCCGAAGCGCGTGCCCCGATCGTAGACCAGGTTGAATTCGACGTAGCGCCCGCGTTTCGCGAGCTGGCGTTCGCGATCCGCCGGCGTGAAGGACGTGCGCGCGCGGCGCTCGACGATCGCCGGATAAACCTGGAGGAAGGCGCCGGCGATTCCCTGGAGAAATGCGAAGTCGCGCGCCCAGTCCCCGCCGTTCAGATTGTCGAAGAAGATCCCCCCGACCCCGCGCGGCTCGTTGCGGTGGGGCAGGAAGAAATAGCGGTCGCACCAGTCGCGGTATTCCTGGTACGCGCCCGCGCGATATCGATCGCACGCGGCGCGGAGCGCGTCGTGAAAATCGGCCGTATCCTCGGCGAACGGCATCGTCGGCGTGAGATCCGCGCCGCCGCCGATCCAGTCGATGCTGGTGGCGAGGTAGCGCAGGTTCATGTGCACGGTCGGCACGAACGGGTTGGCGGGATGTGTCACGAGGGAGATGCCGCACGCGATGAATTCGCCGCCGGCCTGTTCCGCTCCGGGCAGCTGCGCCATTCCGGCATCGGACAGGCGCCCCCAGACGTGACTCACGTTCACGCCCGCCTTCTCGAACACCCTGCCGCGGAGCAGCCGCATCTGGCCACCCCCCTTGAGGCGATGGTCGGCGGGTTTTCCCCAGCGCGTGGACTCGAAGCGCGCGCCGTCGTCCAGCGCTTCGAGGCGCGCGCAGATGCGCGACTGCAGATCGTCGAACCACCGCGCGGCCTCGGCGGCGCGGTCTTGCGCGTCGGATGCTTTCACGGGCGAATCGGCTGCGCGCTTCATCAGGAGCGTGCGCGGCGTCCGGCGGTACGCTCGTGCACGCGATCGACGAGAAGGGCGACCGCGTCCGGATCCGTTTCGGGCCAGATTCCGTGACCGAGATTGAAGATATGGCCCGGCGCATCTCCCGCCTCGAGCAGCACGCGATCGATCCGCGCGCGCAGCCCCTCGGGCGGCGCGAACAACGCAGCCGGATCGAGATTGCCCTGCACCGCGATGCCCGGGCCGAGTGTCGCGCGTGCGGCATCGAGCGGTTGGCGCCAGTCGATGCCTACGACATCCGTCGGCAGCCGCCGCACTTGCCCGAGCAATGGTGCGGAGCCATTCGCGAAGTAGATGAGCGGCACGTCGAGCGTGCGCAACCGTTCGAGCACGCGCGCGGCGGCAGGCTGCGCAAATCGCGCATAGTCATCGGGTGAGAGCACGCCGGCCCATGACTCGAACAGCATGAGTGCCTGGGCGCCGGCCCGAGCCTGGGCTGCAAGGTATGCTGCCATCGCGTCCGCGAGCCGGTTCAGCAGCAGCTCCGCGGTAACGGGGTCGCGCTGGAGCAACATCCGCGCGGGCGCGAACTCCTTCGAGCCTCGGCCCGTGGTCAGGTAGCAGAAAACCGTGAAAGGCGCGCCGGCGAATCCGATCAGCGCAGCGTTCGCCGGCAGGTCCGCCCGCACGACCCGGATGGCTTCGAGCACGAAAGGCACGGCTTCCTCCGGATCGAGCGGACGCAGCTTCTCGACCTGCGCGCGCGTGCGCAGCGGCTCGGCAATGACCGGCCCCGGCGCGAATTCCACCGGGACGCCCATGCCCTCGACCGGCGTCATGATGTCGCTGAAGAGAATCGCGGCATCGAGGGGAAATCGTCGCAACGGCTGCAAGGTGACTTCGGCCGCGACCTCGGCCTGTCGCGTCATCGTCGCGAAGTCGTAGCGCTCGCGCAGCTGCCGGTATTCCGGGAGATAGCGTCCGGCCTGGCGCATGATCCACACCGGCGTATGCGGTACCGGCTCGCGGCGGCAGGCTGCGAGAAACGTGCTCACCGGGCCGCGTCCTCGAGCCACGCGGCGGCGTCCTTCGCAAAATACGTGACGATCACATCGGCGCCGGCGCGCCGGATGCCTGTGAGCACCTCGAGCGCCGCGGCGCGCTCGTCGAGCCACCCCGCGCGCGCCGCGGCCTTGATCATGCTGTACTCGCCCGAGACGTGGTACGCCGCGATCGGACAGCCCACCGCGTCGCGCACGCGTCGGACGACGTCGAGGTACGGGCCGGCCGGTTTGACCATTACGATGTCGGCGCCTTCCTCGATGTCGAGCAGCACCTCGCGAACTGCCTCGCGCGCGTTCGCGGGATCCATCTGATAGCTGCGCCGGTCGCCGAACGCCGGCGCGGAGTCGGCGGCTTCGCGGAACGGCCCATAGAAGGCGGAGCTGTACTTCGCGGCGTACGACACGATCGGCACGTGCGAGAGGCCCCTGGCGTCGAGCTCGCGGCGGATCGCCGCGACGCGGCCGTCCATCATGTCGCTCGGCGCTACGGCGTCGGCGCCGGCGGCCGCGTACGTTGCGGCGACGCGCGCGAGCACCGGCAGGGATTCGTCGTTGCTGACTGTTCCCGATTCGGTCACGAGCCCGCAATGCCCGTGGTCGGTCGCGCCGCACAGGCAGACGTCCGCCCACACGAGCAGGTCCGGCACGCGCGCCTTGATGGCGCGAATCGCCTGTGGCACGAGCCCGTTCGGATCGGCAGCGGCGCTTGCCTTCGGATCCTTGCTGTCGAGCACTCCGAAGAGCAGCACGCCGGCCACTCCGGCACGAGCCGCGGTTTCCGCTTCGACTACCAGCCGATCGACCGAGAGCTGTGCGACGCCGGGCATGCTCGACACCGGGAGCGCGCGGTCGCGTCCGCTCACCACGAAAAGCGGCAGGATGAAATCGCCGGCCTCGAGCTCGGTTTCGCGTGCAAGTCGCCGCCACGCGTCGGACTGGCGCAAACGGCGCGGCCGCTCTGCAGGAAAAGTCATGATTTGCCTCCGATGCTCGACGAAAGTGAATCGCGGTGCAGGGTGCGCTCGAGAGCGGTCACGAGACCGGCGAGCGTCGTGGGGCGTGCCTGCCGTGCGGCATGAACGCCGCGGTCGGCGAGCGCGCGCGCGGTCGTCGCGCCGATGACGATCGCCGGCGTCCGCGCCAGCAGCTCACGCACCCGCGCGGCGCCCAGCCGCGTCTCGAGTCCGTCGATCGTCGAGGGACTCGTGAACGTCACCGCATCGAACCGATGCCTCGCAAGCGCGCCGCGCGATCCGTTCGCCGCACGCAGCGGTGCGAGACGATACGCGACCACGGAGTCGACGCGCGCACCGGCCGCCTCGAGTGCGTCCGCGAACGTGGACGGCGCGCGCTCGCTGCGCGGAAACAACACGCGGCGTCCGCGGATTCCGCGACGGATCAGCGCGCGTGCCAGTGCTTCGCCGTTCGCGACGCGAGGACGCAGCGCGACCGTCCATCCGAGCTCGCGTACCGCTGCGCCCGTCGACTCGCCGACCACGGCGATGCGCGGATGCTTGCCGGGCACGACGCCACACCTCGCCACGGCCTGCACGGCATTCGCGCTCGTGAACGCAATCCAGTCGTAGCTCTCGAGCGCCGCAAGCGACGCCTTGAGCCGGCGCAGCGGCCCCGGCACGATGCGATACGCAGGCCAGTGCACGACCGTCGCGCCGCGTGCGCGCAGCAGGCGGCACAGCGGTCCATCGCGCTCCTCCGCGCGCGTCACGAGGATGCGTGCGCGAGCGAGCGGCGCGGTCCGCTTGCGGCTCATGCGCGCTTCTCGCCCGCCGCGAGCGCGATGGCGAGCGCCCGGCCGGCCGATTCGGCTTCGGAGATCCCGGCACCGATCCGCGCTCTCGTCCAGCCTGTGCCGTCCGGCTCGCACATCGCGGCCTGCATCGACACGCGGTCCGCGCGCACGGTCGCCAGCACCCCGGCCGGCACCTGGCAGCCCGCTTCGAGCTGACGCAGGAACGAGCGCTCGGCCGTCGTCGCCGTCCGCGACGGAAGGTGGTTCAACGGATCGAGCGCTGCGAGCACCTCGACGTCGTCCGTGCGTGCACAGACGCCGAGCGCGCCCTGTGCGGCCGCGGGAGGGAATTCCGCAGGATCGAGGTATGCGCTGATACGGCTCGCGAGCCCGAGCCGGTTCAGGCCGGCGACCGCGACGATGATCGCCTCGAACCGCCCTTCGTCGAGCTGCCGTACGCGCGTCGGCACGTTGCCTCGCAGCTCGACGGTCTCGAAATCGGCACGCGCGTGGCGCACGAACGCGCGGCGCCGCACGCTGCTCGTCGCGATGCGCGCGCCGCGCGGCAGCTCGGCGAGACTCTTCGCGCCGCGCGCCGTGACGAGCGCATCGCGCGGATCCTCCCGCTCCGGCACGGCGGCGAGCGATATGCCGGACGGAAGCTCCGTCGCGACGTCCTTGAGACTGTGCACGGCGAGATCGATGCGACCGTCCAGCAGTGCCTCGTCCAGCTCCTTCGTGAAGAACGCCTTGCCTTCGACCTGCCAGAGCGGCACGTCGACGACGATGTCGCCGGTCGTCGCGATCGTCACGATCTCCGTCGTCCGCGAGTCTGGCGCGGCGCCGAGCAGCGCGGCGATGTGCTGCGCCTGCCAGAGCGCGAGAGCCGAACCGCGCGTGCCGATCCGCAGTGTCCGCTGCGCGCTCACCCGACACCGCCTTCGGGGTCGAAGCGGTAACCGACGCCGCGCACGGAATGGAAGAACCGCGGATTCGCGGGATCGCGCTCGAAGCGCTTTCGCAGGCGCAGGATGAAATTGTCGACCGTCCGGGTCGAAGGAAAGACGTCCTCGCCCCACACACGCTCGACGAGATCCTCGCGCGAAACCACGCGCCCCGCGGCGCCCGCGAGGGCCTTCAGGATCATCGCCTCCTTCTCCGTCAGCTCGTGCAGCACTCCGTCCCACGCAGTCGCGCGGAACTGGCCAAAGTCGACGCTGTTGCCGCCGAAGGACAGCAGCTTCTCGCGCGCCGCATCCTCGCGATACCACTGCCAGCGACGCAGGATCGCGCGCGTGCGCAGCAAAAACTCGCGGAGCTGGAAAGGTTTCGTCAAGTAGTCGTCGCCGCCCGCTTCGAGACCGCGAACCCGATCGTCCGGATCGCCGCGCGCCGTGAGAAACATCACGGGAACGACCCGACCGCGTTCGCGCAGCGACCGGCAGACCTCGAAGCCGTCGCAACCCGGAAGCATCACGTCGAGCACGACGAGGTCGAAGGCATCGGCCGACAACCGCTCGATCGCGGCTCTGCCGTCGTGAAGCACGTGTGTCTCGTAGCCTTCCGCGCGCAGGTTTTCCGCGATGCCCGCGGCGAGCGACGCATCGTCCTCGACGACCAGCACGCGCGGTGCCGCGGCGCCAGCGGTGTCGGCACCGATCACCGCCTCACCCTTCCGCCGCCCGCGGCCAGAGAACGGTGAACGTGGCGCCCTGGCCGAGGCCGCTGCTCTGCGCGCGCACGCTGCCGCCGCTCAAGTGCATGAGCCGGTTGACGATATACAGGCCGAGGCCCGTTCGGCCGCCGGCCCGGTACTCGAGCTCCGCGGAGCCGAACTTCTCGAACAGCGCCGGCGCGTCTTCCGGATCGAAGCCCACGCCCGAATCGCGCACCTCGGCTGCGACGTGCGTGCCTTCGGGGCGCGCCGTGATCGCGATCGTACCGCCGCCCATGGGGCCGACGGACGCCACGGCGTTCTCCAGCAGATTGCGCAGCACGGCGTCGGCAGCGACCGGATCGGCCAGCACGTGAAGATCAGGCGCCACGTCCACCGTCATCTGCACGCCGAGACGCCGCGCCCGCTCGCTCAAGCGGTCCGCGGTCTGGCTGACGAGCCGCGCGAGCGGCAGACGTTCGCGGCGCAGCTCGACCCGGCCTTCATCGAGGCGCGCGCTCTCGAGGATGTTCGTCACGAGGTCTTCGAGCCGCTGCACGTCGTCGAGCGCGCGGCCGGCGAGTCGCTCGGTGTGCTCGCTGCTCGTGTGCCGCAGCGTGATCGTCTCGACGGCGAGCCGCAGGCTCGCGAGCGGAGTCTTGAACTGATGCGACACGAGCGCGAGAAACGTCTCCTGTCGCCGCCGTGCCGTCTGCTCCGCGGCGAGGCCGCGCCAGATCACCGCGATCGCGGCAGTCAGAACCGCGAGGAAAAACGCGCCTTCCCAGGCGTACTGGTTGCGTCGGTCCGCGTGCGTTGCGCGCAGCGCGTCGAGCCCTTCGGCGTCCGCGGCGGGCCAATGCGCCTCGACCTCGGCGGCGTAGCGCCGCTGATCGTAGATCCACCACTGCACCTGCACGAACGACACGCACAGCAAAGCGATCAGGAGGCCGATGACGGCACGACGGGAACGCGAAGCGCGCTGCGAGCGGCTCATGATGATCGCGGCAACGATTCGGCCACGGCCCTTGCGAACCGGGCGACGTCCTCCTCCGTGTGGGCCAGCGACAGAAAACCCGCCTCGTACGCGGATGGCGGATAGTAGATGCCGCGCTCGAGCAGCCCGTGAAACAGGCCCCGGAAGCGTTCCGCGATCCCATCGTCGAAAGCATGCGACGCGCGCGGCGCGGGACCGCGACTCAGGTAGAGCCAGAAAATCGAGCCGCATCGGACGAAAGTGAGAGCGCTGCGCTCCCCGAGCACGGGCGAAAGCGCGCGCTCCAGTGCCCCTCCGAGCGCCTCGAGCCGCGACCAGGCATCCTGTCGTGCCATTTCGCGAAGCGCGGCGAGCCCTGCGGACATCGCGACCGGGTTTCCGGAAAGTGTTCCGGCCTGATACACGGGACCTTCCGGCGCGAGCAGCCGCATGAGCTCGCGCGAGCCGCCGTACGCGCCAACCGGAAGTCCCCCGCCGATGATCTTGCCGAAGGTCGCAAGATCCGGGCGAATACCCAGCAGCTGCGCTGCCCCGCCGCGCGCAACGCGAAAGCCGGAGATCACCTCGTCGAAGATGAGCAGCGCCCCGCTTGCCCGAGTGCGATCGCGAAGGGCTTGCAGGAATGCGGGCCGCTGCAGCAGCAGCCCGTGATTCGCCGGGATCGGTTCGATGATGACGGCAGCGATGCGCTCGCCTTCGCGTTCGAAGAGCGATGCGAGCGCCGCCTCGTCATCGAGCGGCAGCACACGCGTGAGGCGCGTGAAGTCGGCCGGAACGCCCGCCGACGAGGGCTGACCGAACGTTGCGGCGCCCGATCCCGCCGCGACGAGAAGGTGATCAGCATGGCCGTGATAGCAGCCCGCGAACTTCACCACGACGTCGCGGCGAGTCGCGGCGCGGGCCAGACGAATCGCGCTCATGGTCGCTTCGGTGCCCGACGATACGAAGCGCACCTGCTCGACGGCAGGGTAGGCCTCGATGATTGTCTCTGCGAGCTCGACCTCCTGTATGCACGGCGCGCCGAAGGTCGTGCCTTGCGCGCTCGCAGTGCCGATCGCCTTGACGATCTCGCGAGGCGCGTGGCCGAACGGCAGCGCGCCCCAGGAGCAGACGAAATCGACGTACTCGTGGCCGTCGACGTCGCGAAGTCGCGCGCCCGCGCCCGAGGCGATGACGCGCGGCGTGCCCCCCACCGCGCGGAACGCACGCACCGGCGAGCTCACCCCGCCCGGCATCACCCGCTGAGCGCGCGCGAACAGCTCTTCGGATCGCTGCGAATCGCTCAACTCACCCTCCGCTTCTCGAGTGCCCGCGTCATGCCATCGATGCACGCCTCGACGCTGTGCAGGTCGCCGTCGGACGCGAGGCGCCGCAGGCCGTCCACGGGCACGTGCGCCATGCGGCGCGCGAGCAGCGAGCCCCAGCGATGCAGTGCCGCGCGCTCGGCATCGTCGAGCCCGGCGAGCGTGCCGTGCAACAGATCCGACAATTCGGACTCGACACTCTTCAGGTAGCTTTCGTGCAGCGCTCCGAGAAGCGGCCCCGCCAGACGCTGCGCCGACGCGCGCATCGCGCGATCGAGGTGACGGTCCACCACCGCCCGAACGTCCGTGCGCTCGAGCAGCTTCTCCGGTCGATCGACGGCCGCTTCGCCGACGAGCTGATCCATGCCGACATACTGCAAGCCCACGACCGCGGCCGCTTCGGTACTCACGTTGGCCGGGACGCCGAGATCGACGATCAGTGGGCGTTGTGTACCGTTCTGCCGGACAGCGAGTCTGTTCAGGCTCGACGCGTCGAGCACCGGCTCGGCCGTTCCGACGGCGGTGACGACTGCCGCCACCGGCGGGGCCGATTCGCAGAACGCGGCAAGGGACATCGACTCAGCCTCGAGCTCGGCGGCAAGGTGCGCTGCCGCATCGATCGATCGGTTGACTACGACGAGCGGCACGCCCTCGCGCCGCAGCGCACGGCCGCACGCACGGGTCATCGCCGAAACACCGACGAGCGCGACTCGGTCGCGTGTACCGGCCAGATGGCGCAGGACGTGCGTTGCAGCACGAGCCGCGAGTCCGTTCCGCGCCGGCGTCTCGCCCCGGGCATCGAGCTCCCTCACTTCGCGCGCCGCAAGGAGCGCAGCCGCGACGAGCTGATCGAGGCGTGATCCTGCGACGCCCGCCGTGCGCGCGAGCAGCCAGGCGTCACGCAGCTGATTTGCGATCTCGCGATCACCGACCTGCGCCGAGTCGAGGCCGCACGCGACGAGCAGCAGATGTTCGACGGCGCCCGCGCCCGCCCAGACGCGAAACAGGCGCTGCGCTTCCCGCGCTTCCGGCTCGCGTCCGCAAAGGGCCGCAAACACACGTGGCCGCAAGGATTCCGCCTGCTGGCCCGGATTCAGCCTTGCGACGATCTCGAGACGGTTGCACGTGCCCAAATACAGAAGCTCCTGCACGCCGAGCGCTTCCGCGAGTCGCGGCAGACGTGCCGCGAGCTCCTCCCTGGGCAGAAGCAGACGCCCCAGCACATCGATGCTGACGGTGCGGTACGAGGCTCCGATGAGAGCGAGGTCATGCACGGTGCCGGACTGTAGCAGCGCGAGCTGAACGGTCTGTCACGGCACTGTCATTGCACGCTCGACCGGTGCGTTATGTAGGCGGAGGCTAGAATGCACACCGCGCCCCGCTGACGCCAGGAGCCCCGCATGAGCCCTTCGCCGCCGAACAAGGAAGACCCAGAGGCCGTCGTCCGCACGCTCAATCACATCCTCGAGCTCGAGCTCGCGGGCCTCGTGCGATACCTGCACTACAGCTTCATGATCTTCGGTCATAACCGTATTCCGATCGTGGCCTGGCTGCGCGGGCAGGCGGATGAGGCGCAGGCGCACGCGATCCAGGCGGGCGAGCACATCACGAATCTCGGCGGTCACCCTTCCCTCAAGATCGGTTCACTGCTCGAGACGCACAAGCACAACGTCGACGAGATCCTGAACGAAGCGCTCGTGCACGAAGAGGAGGGGCTCGGCGTGTACCGCGAGCTGCTCGGGCTCGTCGCCGGGCACAGCATCATGCTCGAGGAGTATGCGCGCGCGCAGATCGCCGCCGAGGAAGCCCACCTCGCCGAGATCCGCAAGATGATGCGCAAGCCCGGCTCGATCCGCTGATCGATGCCCGGCGCCACTCTCGCGGCGCTCGCCGCCGTCGCAGCCGCGGGAGTTGCCGTGACCGACGATCTCGGCCATCGCTTGACACTCGAGCGCCATCCGTCGCGCATCGTGAGCATCGCGCCGGGCTCGACCGAGATGCTGTTCGCGGCGGGGGCCGGTAAGCGAGTGCTCGCGACGGTGGAGTATTCGGTGGATCCGCCCGAAGCGCTGCGGGTGCCGCGCATCGGCGATGCGCACGCGATCGACATGGAGCGACTCGTCTCGCTGCGCCCGGAGATCGTGGTCGCATGGCCGGGCGGCAACAGCGCTGCGCAGATCGCGAAGATCGAGCGACTGGGCATTCCGCTCTACCTGCAGCGCGTCGACCGCCTCGCCGATCTCCCGGCATCGCTGCGGCGTCTCGGCACGCTCGCTGGAACGCGCGCCGTGGCGGATGCGGCAGCCGCGACGCTCGGCGCGCGACTCGCGAAGCTGGAAGCGCGTCATGCATCGGGCCCACGGCTCTCGGTGCTGCTGCAGGTGTGGGATCGGCCGGTGTATACCGTCGGCGGAACCCAGCTCATGTCCGATGCGTTGCGAGTGTGCGGAGCGGACAACGTGTTCGGCGACCTGCGTGATCTCGGCCCCGCGGTCGAGATCGAGGCGGTCATCGCGCGCGATCCGGCGATGATCATCGCGGTCGGGCCCGACGCTGCGACGGCCGAATGGCTCGACGCGTGGAAGCGATTCGACTCGATGCGGGCCGTGCGGACGAACAGGCTCATCGCTTTCGGCGACATGCGGCTCTCGCGGCTCGGCCCGGGCGTGATCGATGCGACCGAGGCCCTCTGCCGCGCGATCGACCGCGCGCGCGGCATGCAGTAGATTGGGGCGCATGCACTTCATTCTCTTCTATGAATACGTGCCCGACTACGTCGAGCGCAGAGCAGCCTTTCGGGCGGAACACATCGCTGCTGCATGGAAATCCGTGGAACGCGGGGAGCTCGTTCTCGGCGGCGCGCTCGCTGAGCCGGCGGACGGAGGCGTCATCGTGTTCCAGGGCACTTCGCGGGAAGTGGCGGAAGCCTTCGCGAAAGCCGATCCGTACGTGCGAAACGGGCTCGTGACGCGATGGTTCGTGAGGCCCTGGACGACCATCGTCGGCAAGGATGCGGCAACGCCGGTGCGCTGACGCGCGGCCCAGCCGTCTGAGCCCTCAATCCCGGAAGTTACTGAACTGAAGGGGAACCTCGACTCCGGCCTTGCGCAGCAGCGCGATCGCGGCCTGAAGATCGTCCCGCGACTTCCCCTGCACCCGCACCTTGTCGCCCTGCAGGCTCGCCTGAACCTTGAGCTTCGAGTCCTTGATGAGGCGTGCGAGCTTCTTGCCCGTCTCCTGGTCGATGCCGTGGCGGAGCACCACGTCCTGACGCGCGGCTGAGAGCGTCATCTGCGGTTCCTTCACCTCGAGGCACGCAACGTCGATGCCGCGCTTCGAGAGCCGCAGCTTCAGGATCTCGAGCATCTGTTTCAGCTGGAAATCGACCTGCGCCGACAGCGTGACGATGAGCTCGTTCAGCTCGAAGCCTGCGCCGGTGTCCTTTAAGTCGAAGCGCTGCGCAAGCTCGCGGTTCGCCTGATCGACCGCGTTGGTCACTTCGTGCGCGTTCAGCTCGGATACGACGTCAAACGAGGGCATGGATCAGACTCCAGTTGGCCGCCGCTCTGCGGCCGCTTCGCCGGTCTCGGCGAGAAGCTGCTCGATCATCGCGTCAAACTCCTCCAGCAGGCGCTGATGATGCGCGCCGGTCGCTGGCCCCGAGAATCCGGTGTGAATGTGGCGGACGCGACCGCCGCGATCGAGGAACAGCGTGGTCGGAAACGCGTACACGCCGTTCAGCTGCGGCAGCCGCTTTGCGGCATCTTCCTTGTCGGACGTGCCGGCGATGAGTGTCGTGTACTCGATGCCGAATTTTTCGCGAAAGCGCTGGGTCGCAGCCGCCGCCTGCTCGAAGTCGCCGAAGTGCTCGAACATCAGCGCGACCACCTCGAGCCCGCGTTCGCGGTTCTGCAGGTAGTACGGCGCGAAGAACGCGGCCTCGTCATGACAGTTCGGGCACCAGCTGCCGCCGAGAGTGACGACGACGACCTTGCCCGCAAAGCGCGGATCGTCGAGCGACACCTGCCGGCCGTCGACGTCCGGAAACTTGAACTCGAGCGCCTTCGTTTCGGCACGCATGGCCGTTACGACAGCGGTGTCGTCGAGCGTGGCCGATTCGTCGCGTCGCGCGACGAAGCGTTCCTTCGACGTAAGACCGGACCAGAACGTGCCGTCAAGCTGGCCTCGCCCGTTGATCCTTGCGTGATACAGATAGATGTGTGCGCCGTCGAACGCCGAAAGCCGCAGCTCGTCGTTGCGCACGTCGCCCGCGAGGAAGCGGTGATCCCCCGTGGGCGACAGAAACGTTCCAGTCACTTCGTGACGACTCTGGCGGAACTCACCGACCGCCTCGGAGGACTCGCCGGACTTCTCGTCCGTGAACGTCGCAGCCCAACGGCCCGACACGTCCGCATTGTCCGTCAGCGGCCTTTCGACGAAACGGTGCGTCACACCCTGGCGCGCCGCGAACGGAATCGTCTGTTCCTTGGCGCCATACGTGATGCGCACGAGCTCGCCTTCGAGCTCGCCGCCATCGATGGCGGCGGAGATACGGTTTCTGAATCCCGGCATGCGCATCTCGATGCGCCCGTCACTCACCTCGACTTCAGGCACGCGGATCCGTTCCGGACCGTTGATGATGAACGCGACGTAGCGGCCGTTCTCCTCGAGAATCTCGAGACCGAACGGCAGCTCGCCGCCCGGGGATTCGAGCGTCGCACGATAGATCCCGAGCGCGATCGGACCCGTCTGCTGCGATCCGGTCGGCGCTTCACGCTTGCTGCAAGCCATCGCGACGAACGTAATCGCTGCGAGCAGAACGGGCACGTGCGCACGCGCGCCTACCATCGCGAACATGGACTCAGGCCCTCAACGTCTTCTCGAGCGTGTCGACGGTGCCCTTGCCGACGCGTGCGCGCAGATAGTCGAGGATCACCGGCACGAACTTCTTCGCGTGCTCCTGCGTGAGGCCGAGCGAGCCGAAGCTCGTCACGACGTTCGCCAGAATTGCGGCATTGCCGCCACCGAGCGCGGATGCAAAGCCGCCGAGCAGCTTGCCGACGCCGCCCGCTTGAGGCGCCTGCCCGGCGAGGTCGCCGACGCCCGGCACCTCACCAAGCAGCTTGTCGAACTCGCCGGCACCCAGTTTGTCCCGCGCGGCCTTGAAGAGCACCGCCGCGCCGCCGCGGGCCTGTTTTTCGTTGACCTTCAACTGCCCGACCAGCGCATCGATCAGCTCCTTCATTGCATCCCCCCTTGTTCGAATGCGGGCGCGGGAAAGCCGTCGGCGCCCTTGCGCCACGGCGCCCACGCGAGTGCGACCTCACCCACGACGATATCCGATTTGCGGGGACTCACCTGCACGCGCCGCAACGCACAGGAACCGGCGTCGAGCGCGTGCTCGATCGCCGCGACGTCCGCGTCGAACTGTGACTGCAGCTCGGTGCGGCGCTGCCTCACGGCTTCCAGGCTCTCGTCTGCGCGCTCGACGTCGTCGGACTCGCGCCCGATGCGCCCAGCCGCGCGCGCGGCAGTAGCTGCGCGGTTGACGTTCGCGGCCGAGAGCCTGCGTCGACCGAAGAGGGCACCGAGAACCGACGCGCCCACCGAGAACGCCGTCTGCATCTTCTGGTGCGAGAGCTGCGAGCGCTCACGTTCGGTGCGTTCGATCGCGCGGCGCTCGCGATCCTCGAGCGACGTGAATTTCGGCGTGTACTTCTTTCGCAGCGCGTCGACCGCGGCGTCGCGCTGCTCGCGAGCCTTCAGGGCGAGGCGCGCCCGGAAATCCCCTTCGCTCTCGCCGGGTGCAGAAGTCGCTTTCAGCGCATCGCACACGAACACGTCCGCGCGCGCGCTTTCATACAGGTGCGCGCCCAGGCGTTTGCCCCATGCTGCGTACGACGCGGTGCGCAGGGCGACGCCCGGCAACGGCGCAAAACTCGCATTCGACGCCGGGGATCGCTCGAGTCGCTCCCGAAGCTCGGGAGCGCCGTGCGCCTCCGCCCAGACGGGCTCCTCGGCATCCTCCGCGAGCGGCGCGACGAAACCCAGCGTCTGCCACCGATCGAGATCGAGTTTCGCGTCCACGAAATGCAGCTTTGCCGCGCCGAAGATCATCGGTCGATAGATGATCGACTCGGGACCGGACGTTGCCGGCAGGAAATACTCGGGCACATCGCCCGGTACGTTCGGCCGCGGGAACGCCGTATCCGCGACGGCCGGAATCGTCGCGGCCGGCGCATCGTGCCCGCGGCGAGCCTCGGATTTGTGCGTGGCCATGAGCCGCGCGATCTCGAGACCGGTCAGCGGTCCACGCAGATACGACAGCGCCCAGCGGCTCTTGAACAGCACGGGCGCATCGTCGTGCACGTTGTGCATGAGAAAGACGCGCCGAGTAAGCCCGGCCATGAGCTTCTCGAGCGTCGCGCGATCGAAGCTGCTCGCACCGGAAAGCGCGCCCTCGAGACCGTCGAGCACTCGCAGCTTGTCGCGCTCGGTCTGCAGGCGCCCGATGAACCACGTGCCCGCGTTCGACAGGCCCTTGTAGTCGAGGTCCACCGGATTCTGCGTGGCCAGCACGCAGCCGAGGCCGAAGGCGCGCGCCTGCTTCAGGAGCGTGAGCATCGGCACCTTCGACGGTGGATTTGCCGTGGGCGGGAAATAGCCGAAGATCTCGTCC
>JBQTHP010000224.1:0-18455 GCA_052389755.1 Gammaproteobacteria bacterium | reverse complement strand
GTTTTCATTCGCTCCACGATATTCGCTCGGTGAAAACGCCATCGAGCACTCCGGGCCGACCAACGCTCGCTTCGCGCACCGCGCCGCGACCTGCTACGACGCCGGTAAGCTCGACGTGATTCTTCGCACGGAGTGTGCGCGCGCGGTCGTGCGTGTGCGTCCAGAGGCGCGGATCGGTCGATGCCGTTTTCACCGAGCGAATATCGTGGAGCGAGCTAGGCGACGAAACGCCGCGCGTTGCGGAAGAGCCGCATCCACCCGCTCGACTCGCCGGCATCGGCGGGACGCCACGAGTTCTGCACGTAGCGGCACGAGCGCTCGGGGTGGGGCATGGTCACGGTTACCCGCCCATCCGCGTTCGCGAGCGCCGCGAGCCCGAAGGGCGAGCCATTCGGATTCGCCGGATAGCTGGTCGCGATCCGGCCATCGTTCGAGACGTAGCGAAACGCGACGAGCCCGCTCGCGGAACACCGCGCAGCGTGCTCGTCGCCCGCGAATTCCGCGCGTCCCTCGCCGTGCGCGATCGCGATCGGCAGCCGCGAGCCCGCCATGCCGGCGAGCAGTACGGAGGGCGACTCGAGGATCTCGACCAGCCCGAAGCGCGCCTCGAACTGCTCGCTGCGATTCGTCACGAAGCGCGGCCACGCATCGGTGCCGGGGATCAGGCTCTTCAGCGCCGCGAACATCTGGCAGCCGTTGCACACGCCGAGCGCGAACGCATCGGAGCGTGCGAAGAAGCTCGCGAATTCGTCCCGGGTCTCGGGATGGAACAGGATCGACTTCGCCCAACCCTCGCCGGCGCCGAGCACATCCCCGTACGAGAACCCACCGCAGGCGATGAGGCCCTTGAACCCGGCGAGCGAGCGGTGACCGGCGATGAGGTCGGTCATGTGCACGTCGTGCGGCTCGAACCCGGCGCGTTCGAGCACCGCGGCCATCTCGACCTGGCTGTTGACGCCCTGCTCCCGCAGGACCGCGACCGCCGGCCGCGCGCCGCGCGCGATGAATGGCGCCGCGACGTCCTCGTCGGCATCGAACGACAGCGCCACCGCGAGACCGGGATCCTTCGCATCGAGTTGCGTCGCGAATTCCTCGTCGGCGCAGAGCGGATCGTCACGCAGGCGCCGGAGGCGGTAGGAGGTCTCCGACCACGCGCGACGCAGCTCGATCCACGGCTCATCGATGCGCGCGTCGCCCGCGTCCACACGCACGCGCAACTCGCGCCATGGCGCGCCGAGCCGCGACGCAAGCCCCGCGCAATCGTGGCGGACGAGGATCTCTCGCATGCGTTCCCCATCGCCGACGCGCACCTGAATGACGGCGCCCGGCTCCTCGCTGAAGAGCCGCGCGAATGCCTCTCCGCGCGCGCCACCAAGGTCGACGTCGAGGCCGCAGTGTCCGGCGAACGCCATCTCGATGAGCGTTGCGAACACTCCGCCATCGGAGCGGTCGTGGTAAGCGAGCAGGAGCCCGGCTTTTTTCAGCTCTCCGAGCGCCGCGGCAAATTTCACGAGCCGCTGCGGATCGTCGAGATCCGGCGGCTCATCGCCGAGCACGCCGTGTACCTGCGCGAACGCGGATGCTCCGAGCCGGTTGCGGCCGGCGGCGAGGTCGATGAGCCACAGAGCCGTGTCACCTGCATCGAGTCGCAGCGCCGGCGTCAGCGTCCGGCGCGCATCGCCGATCGGCGCGAACGCCGACACGATGAGCGATACCGGAGCGATCACCGATCGTGCGTTCCCGCCCTCGCTCCACCTGGTCTTCATCGACAGCGAGTCCTTGCCGACCGGGATCGCGATCCCGAGCGCCGGACAGAGCTCTTCGCCGACGGCGTGGACGGCGGCGTAGAGCGCCGCATCCTCACCCGGCTCACCGCAGGCAGCCATCCAGTTCGCCGAGAGGCGGATCTCGCGCAAGTGTGCGACATCCGCCGCGAGAATGTTCGTGATGGCTTCCGCCACGGCAAGGCGTGCGGATGCGGGTGCATCGAGCGCGGCGACTGGTGTGCGCTCGCCCATCGCCATCGCTTCCCCGGCGTAGCCCCGATAATCGGCGAGCGTGACCGCGACGTCGCTGACGGGCACCTGCCACGGTCCAACCATCTGATCCCGGCTCACGAGACCACCGACCGTGCGATCGCCGATCGTGATGAGAAACGTCTTGTCCGCGACCGCCGGGAATCGCAGCACCCGATACGCCGCCTCACGCAGGTCGATCCCCTGGAGTGCGAGCGGCCGACCGACATCGGGTGCGAGACTCGCGACGTTGCGGATCATTCGTGGAGGCTTGCCGAGCAGCACATCGAGCGGCATGTCGACCGGCTTGCCGGCAAAGAGCGGATCGACGACGACGAGGCGACCCGTCGCGTCGATCTCGCCGATCACGGCGAACGGACAACGCTCGCGCTCGCAGAGCGCCGCGAACGCGCCGATCCGATCCGCCGCGATGGCGAGTACGTAGCGCTCCTGCGCCTCGTTGCACCAGATCTCGAGCGGCGTCATCCCGCTCTCTGCCGTCGGGATCGCTCGCAGGTCGAAGCAACCGCCGCGCGCGCTGTGCGCCACCGCTTCGGGCACCGCATTCGAGAGGCCGCCCGCGCCGACGTCGTGGATGAGGAGGATCGGGTTGTCTCCACCGCGCGCCCAGCAGCGGTCGATCACCTCCTGCGCGCGGCGCTGCACTTCGGCATTGCCTCGCTGCACCGATGCGAAGTCGAGATCCGTGCTGCTCGCGCCCGAGCCGAGCGATGAGGCTGCGCCGCCGCCGAGACCGATCAGCATCGCCGGACCGCCGAGCACGACGAGCTTCGCGCCGGGCGGCACCTCGGCCTTCTCGACATGCTCGCGGCGAACGTTTCCGAGGCCGCCCGCGATCATGATCGGCTTGTGATATCCGCGTTGGTCGTGCTCGAACGTGCGGAAATAGCCGCAGACGTTCGGCCGGCCGAACTCGTTGTTGAACGACGCCGCGCCGATCGGCCCCTCGATCATGATGTCGAGCGCGGAGGCGATGCGGTCGGGCTTGCCGATCGTCGACTCCCACGGCCGCTCGAAGCCGGGGATGCGCAGGTGCGATACGGAAAAGCCCGTGAGTCCGACCTTCGGCTTCGCGCCGCGGCCGGTCGCACCCTCGTCGCGGATCTCCCCGCCGGAGCCGGTCGCCGCTCCCGCGAACGGTGAGATCGCGGTCGGATGGTTGTGCGTCTCGACCTTCATCAGGATGTCGATCGGTTCCTCGTGCCCGCGATAGATGCCCGTGCGTGGGTCGGGGAAATAGCGCACGCCGCGCGTACCCTCGATCACGGCTGCGTTGTCGCGATATGCAGAGAGCACGCCCTGCGGATTTTTCGCGTGAGTGTTGCGGATCATCGCGAAGAGCGTCTTCTCGCGCTCGCGCCCGTCGATGATCCACCGCGAGTTGAAGATCTTGTGGCGGCAGTGCTCGGAGTTCGCCTGCGCGAACATCATGAGCTCGACGTCGGTCGGGTTCCGCTCGAGGACGCGGAACGCGTCGAGCAGGTAGTCGATCTCATCGTCGGACAGAGCGAGCCCGAGCCGTGTGTTGGCCTCGACGAGCGCTGTTCGCCCGCGCGCGAGCGCCACCGTCTCGAAGGGGCGCGGCGGCGCGTGCCGGAAAAGCTCGCGAACCTCGCCCGGATCGAACAGCGCCATCTCCGTCATGCGATCGAAGAGCGGCGCCGCGGCCTGCGCCATTCGCGACGCGTCGAGTGCGCTCATGGCGCGTATCCGGTACGCGATGCCGCGCTCGATGCGAAGAACGGCGTCGAGTCCGCACACGTGGGCGATGTCCGTCGCCTTGCTGGACCATGGCGAAATCGTGCCGGCACGCGGCACGACGAGCGTGAGCTCGCCGTGCTCGCTCGGCGGCGCGTCACTGTGAGGACCATAGGTGAGAAGCTGATCGAGAATCGCGCGCTCGCGCCCATCGAGGGGCCGCGCGATCTCGACGAAGTGGACGAACCGGGCGTCGAGCGCACGGATCGACGTATCGATCGCCGTCAGTCGGCCGAGCAGCTTCGCGATACGAAAATCGGAGAGGGCACGCGCGCCGGGGAGCTCCAGCAGCATCATTTCTTCGGCGGCGAATCGCCCGGCGCCGAATACAGCGGCACCGGAAACTGCGTGACGTTCGCGCCCTCGAGCGCGACGATCTTGGCTGTGCCCTGTTTCTTCACTTCGTCGATTCGCAGCACCGAGTGCAGCGGAAGATAGGTGCGTTTCACGCCGGCGAACTCGCTCTTGATGCGCTCCTCGGTCGGGTCGAGGACGACGCTCGAGCGCTCGCCGAAAACGAGCTCCTCGACCTCTACGAAACCGAACAGACCCCCGTGGCTGACCTTGCGGGCGTAGACCTCGTAAACCTTGCCCTGGTTCACGAACATAATCTTGAAAATGTGACTGGCTGCCATGGGCCCCGCGCGGTCGGTTGCTACGTTTCGAGAGGCATTATAAGAACCTTCTGGGCTCCATGAGGGGCCGGGGCCTTATTGGACTATGACATTGCGGCTTCGCGTGGTCAGTGAACACAGACGTCTGCTCGGCGAGCGGAGCTCCGTTGTCTTTGGGCTGGGCGGCGGCAGCATCGGCCGCTCGGCCGACAACGACTGGATCCTGCCCGACCCGCTGCGCTACATCTCCGCGCACCACGCCCGCGTCCACTTTCGCCAGGGCCAGTTCTTCATCGAGGATCTGAGCACCAACGGCTCGTTCGTCAACGACGACGAGCAGCCCCTCGCGAAGCAGGGCCCGTACGCGCTCAAGCACGGCGATGTGCTGCGGTTCGGCGAATATCAGGTCGTCGTGACGGTAGACGCCGACGCCGCGAATGAGCCTGCCGCAGAACCGGTCGCGCCGAGCGGCATCAATGTCCTTCGCAGCGCCGGCCATCCTTCGCAGACCGATATCGGCGCCTCACTCAACCTCGACGAGCTGCTCGTCCCGGACGGCTCGCCGAGCGACAGCTTTGGCCCGGTCGACGCCTACGGTCAGAAGACGCGCGCACGGCGCCCGGCCTCCCAGGCGGCCACGGCTTCGGCTGCGCCGGCCTACCAGTCGCTCGTGGACGACGACGATGATTCCGAGGCGATCGCGCGTCGGATCGAGCGGCTCGCGAAAGCTGCGGCGCGCGAGCGCAAGAACGGCGCAGGTCCGGCCCTGTATGACGTCCATACCGGCCTGCAGGCCTTCTGTCGCGGCGCGGGAATCGACGCCGACCGCCTGCCCGCCGATGCGCAGACGCGTCTTCTGCATCTCGCCGGCCAGCTGTTCCGCGAAGCGCTGCTCGGCGTGAAGGACCTCGAACGGTTTCAGTACGATGAACGCAACCGGTTTCGCATCGAGCTGCCAGTGGATGCGGAGGACTCGCGCCCGACCCTCGCCCGCTCATCCATCGAGGATCTGCTGGTCGAGCTCCTGAAGCAGCACGAGAGCCGCCGTATCGACGCGGTACACTGGCTGCGCGAGACGCTCGCTGCGGTCAAGAATCACGAGCGCGCCTCGGCCGACGCCATGCGCAGCGCGTTCATCGAGTTCACGGACCGGCTCGATCCGAACGAGCTCGAAACGCGGTTCGAGCGCGCCGCCCGCCGCGGCAAGTCGCGCACCCAGAACTGGGAGCTGTACGTCGATTTCTACCGAAACCTCACCGAGATGCCGCAGGATCACTTCCCGAACACCTTCGTCGAGGCGTTCGCCACCGCGTATCGGGCGTTCATCGAGAACCCGCCGAAGTAGAGCTGGCGGAGAGGGTGGGATTCGAACCCACGTGCCGGTTTTACCCGACCATCCGATTTCGAATCGGCGCCGTTATGACCGCTTCGGTACCTCTCCGGTTTGTGCACCGTGCTCGTTCCCGAACGGCGGGGCGCGTGTTAATTCTAGCCGATGATCTGGCGTAGCGTCCCCCTCGCCGCGGCCCTGATCGCCGCTCTCGTCTCCTGCACGCCGCCGCCCCCGGCGCTCGATCGCATCCGGCAGCGCGGCGAGCTGCGCATCGTCACGCTGAACAGTCCCGTGAGTTATTACCTCGGGGCACATGGGGCGGAAGGGCTCGAGTTCGAGCTTGCCCAGGGCTTCGCCGAACGGCTCGGGGTCGGGCTTCTCATGTATCCGGTTGCCGACGTGCGCGCGATGCAGGCGGACCTCGCCTCCGGGCGCGCGGACATCGCTGCCGCTCAGCTCACGGCTGATGCCCTGTGGAAGCGCTTGGGTCAGGCCGCCGACGTGTACGAACGCGTGCCGCAGCACGTCGTCTGCCGGCGCGGCAAGGCCGGCGTGCAGCGCCTCGATGAGCTTGCGCCCGGGCGGCTCGCGGTGCGCGCGGCGAGCCCGCAGGAGCGGCTGCTCGAGCGGCTGCGCGATTCGACGGCACTCGAGATCGAATGGATCGCGACCGCCCCCGCGAGCGCGGATCCGCTCGAGGACGTGCAGGCGGGTCAGACCGACTGCGCGCTGGTCGATGCGCGCGAGTTTTCCTTCTCGCGGCATCTATATCCGGAGATTGCCGTCGCGTTTTCGCTGCCCGAGCAGCGCCCTGCGCAATGGATCATCCGCCGCGGCGCAGCCGATCTCTTCGAGTCCGTAAACGCCTATTTCCGCTCGATCGATCACAGCGGCGAGCTCGCGCGGGTCCTCGCACGCGGATCCGGTGAGACGCGCCGCTTCGAATACCTGGAATCGCGCAGTTTCCAGGAGCACATCGCGAGCCGGTTGCCGCAATACCGTGCCTGGTTCGAGGAGGCTGCGGCCGAGCATGGCGTCGACTGGCGCCTTCTGGCGGCGATGGGCTATCAGGAATCGAGATGGGATCCGACCGCCGTCTCGCCCGCCGGCGCGGTCGGAGTCATGATGCTGATGGCGCGCACGGCGCAATCGCTCGGCGTGCGCAAGCGCACCGACCCGCGCGAGAGCATCTTCGCCGGCGCACGCTACTTCGCCGAGGTGCGCTCGAAGATTCCGGCCCGGATCGCCGAGCCGGATCGCACCTGGTTCGCGGTCGCGTCGTACAACGTCGGCTTCGGACACGTCGAGGACGCGCGCATCCTCGCGCAGGAGCGAGGCAGGAATCCCGATCTATGGAACGACGTGCGCATCCAGCTGCCGCTGCTCGCGCAGGAACGCTGGCATTCGCGCACCAAGCGCGGCTACGCGCGCGGGTGGGAACCGGTGCAGTACGTCGAGCAGGTGCAGGGTTTTCTCACGATGCTCGAGTGGCAGGGAATGCCCGCCGTTGCCGACGACTCGCCGGCGGATAGCCCGCGGCCGGCACCGATCTCCTGATTACCGGCGCGTCGCGAAGAAGCTCTGCAGAAGCGCACCGCATTCCTCGTCCAGAACGCCGCCGAAGACATCGACGCGGTGATTGAGCCCCGGCAGAGTGAACACGTTCGCGACGCTGCCTGCGCCGCCTGCGCGCGGGTCCCATGCGCCGAACACGAGCCGACGCACCCGTGCATGGACGATCGCCGCCGCGCACATCACGCACGGCTCGAGGGTCACGTAGAGCGTGGTGTCGCCGAGCCGGTAGCTCCCGAGGGCCTGGCCGGCCTTCCGGAGTGCCTCGATCTCGGCGTGAGCCGTCGGGTCGTTGGCGGCGATCGGACGGTTCGCCCCCTCCGCGATGATGGCCTCGTCGCGCACGACCACAGCGCCCACCGGTACTTCGCCCGCGCGTTGCGCGTCCGCGGCGAGCGCGAGCGCGCGGCGCATGAAATCGACGTCGGCAGGCGGCATTGCATGACTCAAGGTTGACCTAGGGCATCGCTCCGGCTCGCAGCAACGCGAGGCGAGACCCAACGTCGTTCCCAACAGCACGAGGTTTGCGTTCGCATGTTCGTGCTCCCTGGCCTATTCACTCTTCGCCTGCAAGACTGTCTGCGCGGCATCACGTTCACGGTGCTCGAATGCATCGGCAAACTGGTCGAGCTCCCGGTCGCTCATGCCAATCGACCGGCCAGTCGGACGCCAGCCCGCCACCGTCCGTTGCACTTCGGCCAGGATACGTTTAGCGGCGGCGGATTCAATTCTGCAGTAAGGGGCAATCGACATGACCGCGTCGATCGAAGCCTCCGAACCCGTCTCTTCGGAAACCCATGTCTTGAGCTCGCGCACGTGCTCCGGAAAAGGGTTCACATCAAAGGCAGGCGCCAACCGCCATTGACCGTGTGCGGCGTGCAGGAATCCGTGGTTGTGAAGATGATCGTCGACGTTGGTAATGAGGATGGAGAACGCAATCCGCCGCCAGAGCTCCTCAATATCAGCTTGGGCATCGGCACCGTATTGACGCAGCCCGTCGATGATCTCGGTGTACGTGTGCTCGGCTGGATCGCCTCGGTCCACACCGAGCATCGTTGCGGCCGAGATATACATGACGCGACCGCCCCTTTCAGGACGATCGAACCGCCGGATGAGAGCGACCGGCGTGCCATTACTATGGATCAGACGCGCCTCGGCCGCGTTGATGCCGGCCGCTCGCGCGAGCCGAAGCGCGAGCACTTCACCCTTCGTTACAGCTCGATCGTCGCCGACGCTGGGAAACTTGCCAACGGACAGACTGCCATCGTCGTCGACGACTGAGCACTTCGGACGCAATCCGCCTAGCGACGTACCGCGTCCGCGCAAGTAAGCAAGATCCGCAGCGGTTTCCGTATTGGTCTCCACTGCACGTGTTGCGGACAGCAGCGTGGGAAGGTCGATGAGTGGCGGGGCAGTGCGGCGGCCTGGTTCGAGCGCTCGCTGAAAGACGCCGTTCTCGTCTTGCAGTCGCAGTGCGCCGACGCGATTCGCATCGTCGACCGCCAGGAGAAGATCAAGCGGATGCAGAGGCGTCGCGTTGACATTCGTGCCGGTGCGCTTCGCTTCCTGCCGCCGTTTTGCATGATCTCGGAGGATGACTCTGCGCCCCCATCCGTCAGGCTCGGTATCGGCAATTGCACCGTGAAAGATCGAGCCGTCATGGCCTTGTTTGTGAAATTGCATGCCCGCGACGAGCGGTAGATTCGGCTCGATCGCAAAGGCGTGCTCTGATGCAAGCCAACTCGGATGGTATTCAAAGCCCGCACTCTGGCGAGCACCCTGCACGTCGAATCGCAACGTGCCGACCTGGCGAGCCGTATCGCCGAGGAAGACGGCGATCGTGCGCTTCATAGCGCCGTCGGCTCCTTCTTGACCCGCACGCGCTTCGGCAGGCGCTCGGTGTCAAGTAACAGCCCCGTGTCATCGCGGCGCACATCTGCGAGATCAGCAAAGGCGTTGGGGAACCCGAGAACAAATAGCGTCATGGCGTAGATGCCCATCGAGACCGTTGGGTCGCCTTTTTCCACTCTCAGGTAGGTGGCCTTGGCGACACCGACGCGCTCGGCCAGCATCTCTACGGTTAGTTTGCGTTTTCGCCGTGCGATCGCTAGGTCGGCCCCGAACTTGGACAAGGAGCGGCGGACCCGTGGCGGCATGACGTCATTGGATGTCGATCTCATAAGGTCTCATATACTAGATCTTATAGCCTAAAAGGGCTAATACATAATCCCTTATCATGTCCTGAGGAGCTGCATGCTCGACCGTAAGTGTTTGATCTGGTTTGCCGATGATGCTTGGCCCTACTCCCACTCGATCGTCGCCGGCGGCTTGCCGGAGATGTCGTAAACGACGCGCGAGATTCCCGCGACCTCGTTCACGATGCGGCGGGATACGTGATCGAGGAACTCATACGGCAGGCGTGCCCAGTGCGCCGTCATGAAATCCACGGTCTCGACTGCGCGGAGCGCGACAACGTAGTCGTAGCGGCGTCCATCGCCCATGACGCCGACCGAACGCACCGGCAGAAACACCGCAAAGGCCTGACTCACGCGGTCGTAGAGATCGTGTTTGCGCAGCTCCTCGATGTAGATGGCGTCGGCCCTGCGCAGAAGGTCCGCGTACTCTTTGCGGACCTCGCCGAGGATGCGCACGCCGAGTCCCGGGCCGGGGAACGGATGGCGATGCACCATCTCGTGCGGCAGACCGAGCTCGATGCCGATCCGCCGCACTTCGTCCTTGAAGAGCTCGCGCAGCGGCTCGACGAGCTGCAGCTTCATGTCGGCCGGCAGACCGCCGACATTGTGGTGGGACTTTATGACGTGCGCCGTGCCCGTTCCGGCCGACTCGATGACGTCCGGATAGATCGTCCCCTGAGCCAGGAACGCGATGCCCTTCAGCTTGTGCGCCTCCTCGTCGAACACCTCGACGAACACGCGCCCGATGATCTTGCGCTTGCCTTCCGGATCCTCGACCCCGTCGAGAGCCTTCAGGAGCCGGCGCTCCGCATCCACGCGAATGACGCGCACGCCGAGATGCTCGGCGAAGGTCCGCATGACCTGATCGCCCTCGCCGAGGCGCAGAAGGCCGTGGTCCACGAACACGCACACGAGCTGGTCGCCGATCGCCCGATGCAGGAGCGCTGCAACCACCGACGAATCGACGCCGCCGTAAAGTCCGAGCAGCACCTTGCCGCCGCCGACCTGCGCCTTCACACGCTCGATCGCGTCCTCGATGATGTTCCCGACGCTCCAGAGCGCCCGGCACCCGCAGATCTCGCGCACGAAGCGCTCGAGCATGCGTGCGCCCTGCAGCGTGTGCGTCACTTCGGGATGGAATTGCACGCCATAGAAGCGCCGCTTCTCGTCCACCATCGCGGCGAGCGGCACGTGCGGTGTGGACGCCGCGGCGCCGAACCCTCGCGGCAGGACTTCGACGCTGTCGCCATGGCTCATCCACACGTCGAGCACGGCGCGCCCCTGAAGGTCGCGGCGGTCGGCGAGCTCATCGAGCAGCCGGCACGCTGCCGTCACGGTGACTTCCGCGTAGCCGAATTCCCGCGTGGTGTGCGAGCTCACCCGCCCGCCAAGCTGCTGCGCCATCGTCTGCATGCCGTAGCAGATGCCGAGCACCGGCACGCCGAGTCCGAACACGGCTTCGGGCGCGCGCGGCGGCGCGCTGCCCGTCACGGACTCCGGGCCGCCCGACAGGATCACTCCTCGAGGGGCGAACCTTGCGACCTCTTCGTCGGGCAGGTCCCAGGGATGGATCTCGCAATACACGCCCGCTTCGCGTACGCGGCGCGCGATGAGCTGGGTGTATTGCGCGCCGAAGTCGAGGATCAGGATCCGGTCGGCGTGGATATCCGGATACGGCGCCATCACGAAACGCGGTAGTTCGGCGCCTCTTTGGTGATGCTCACGTCGTGCACGTGGCTCTCACGCACGCCGGCGCTCGTGATGCGCACGAACGACGGCCGCGTGCGCATGTCCTCGATGTTGTGGCTGCCCGTATAGCCCATCGACGCGCGCAGTCCGCCGGCGAGCTGGTGCAGGATCGTGACGACGCTGCCCTTGTACGGCACGCGGCCTTCCACACCCTCTGGCACGAGCTTTTCGAGCTCGGTATTCGTGTCCTGGAAGTAACGGTCGGCCGAACCGTGCCGATCGGCCATGGCGCCGAGCGATCCCATGCCCCGGTAGGTCTTGTACGAAGCGCCCTGATAAAGCTCCACCTCGCCCGGCGCCTCCTCGGTGCCGGCGAAGAGACCGCCGATCATGACGGCGTGCGCGCCCGCGGCGATCGCTTTCGCGATATCGCCGGAGAAGCGAATGCCGCCGTCGGAGATCACGGGCATGTCGGCTTTCGCGAGCGCCTTGACCACGTTCGCGACCGCCGAGATCTGCGGCACGCCGACGCCCGCGATGATGCGCGTCGTGCAGATGGACCCGGCGCCGATGCCGACCTTGATGGCATCCGCGCCCGCATCCAGCAACGCCTTCGCTGCATCCGGGGTCACGATGTTGCCGGCGATGATCTGGGCGTCCCCCCAACGAGCTTTGATCCGCGAGACCATCTCGATGACACCGCGCGAGTGTCCGTGCGCCGTGTCGACCACGACGAGATCGACACCTGCCTCGCGCAACGCGGCGACGCGATCGAGGGTGTCCGGCGTCGTACCGACGGCCGCGCCCACGCGCAGGCGTCCGCTCTCGTCCTTGCAGGCGCGGGGAAACTCCGTGGCCTTCTGAAAATCCTTGACCGTGATCATGCCGGCGAGCTCGTGGTTGCCGTTCACCACCAGTACCTTCTCGATGCGGTGCTTGTGCAGCAGGCCGAGCACTTCATCCTTCGGCGCGTTCTCGCGTACCGTGATGAGGCGCTCCTTCGGCGTCATCACCGAGGACACGGGTGCATCGAGCTTCGTCTCGAATCGCAGGTCGCGGTGAGTGACGATGCCGACCACCTGCTTGCCGACGACGACGGGCACGCCCGAGATTCCGCGCGAGCGCGTGAGCTCGAGCACCTGCCGGATCGTCGTCTCGGGAGGAACCGTAATCGGGTCCTTGATCACGCCGCTTTCGAATTTCTTGACACGGCCGACCTCGCGGGCCTGCGAGTCGATGGACATATTCTTGTGAACGATGCCGATGCCGCCTTCCTGCGCCATGGTGATCGCAAGACGCGCCTCGGTGACCGAATCCATGGCGGCCGAGAGCATGGGCAGGTTGACGCGGATCCGGCGCGTCACCCGGGTGGAGAGGTCGACGTCGCGCGGCAGGACTTCCGAGTAGGCCGGGACGAGCAGAACGTCGTCGAATGTGAGCGCTTCTTCGAGGATTCGCATGGCGAGTGGGCGTACCCTCGGGCCGAAAAATGAAGCGCGCGATTGTACGCATCGCCCTCCGGCGAGTCCACACGGGGCTCATGCTATGTTGACCCGCATGTCCCTGCCCCTACCCTTTCAGGAGCAGCCCGAGCGCACCGTTTACTCGGTGTCGCGCCTCAACCGCGAGGTGCGGCAGCTTCTCGAGCGCGGCATGGTGGCGCTGTGGGTCGAAGGAGAAGTATCGAATTTCTCCCAGCCCGCCTCCGGGCACTGGTATTTCACGCTCAAGGACCGCAACGCGCAGGTGCGGTGCGTAATGTGGCGCACGAACCACCTCGGCCTGAGCTTCACGCCCCGCGTCGGGCAGGCGGTCGTCGCGCGCGTCCGCGTGACCCTCTACGAGGCGAAGGGCGAGTATCAGCTGAGCGTCGAGCGGCTCGAGGAGGCGGGCCTCGGCGCGTTGAAGCGCGAGTTCGACCGATTGAAGGAGAAACTCGCCGCCGAAGGGCTGTTCGCGGCCGAGCGCAAGCGCAAGCTACCGCGGGTGCCACAGCGGATCGGCGTGGTCACCTCGCCGACCGGCGCCGCGATCCGCGACATTCTGCACGTCCTCGCGCGGCGCTTTCCGCCGGCCACCGTGCTCGTCTATCCGGCGCCCGTGCAAGGGGCTGCGGCCGCGCCGGGAGTGGTCGCCGCGCTCGCGCTCGCTTCCGCGCGGCGCGAGTGCGACGTGCTCATTCTTGCCCGGGGCGGCGGGTCGATCGAGGATCTCTGGGCATTCAACGATGAGCGGGTCGCGCGCGCAATCGTCGCGTGCAGCGTTCCGGTCGTGAGCGGCATCGGCCATGAGATCGATTTCACCATTGCGGACTTCGCAGCCGACCTGCGCGCACCGACGCCGTCCGGGGCAGCTGAGCTCGTCGTACCCGACTCCGCGGCGTGCCTCGCGACGGTCTCGCGCACGGCGAATCGCCTTTCCGTCGCGATCGTGCGCGAGCTGCGCGCCTTCACGGCCCGGTGCGCGGCCGCGGCGCTGCGCCTGAATGTCTCGGATCCGCGCGCCCGCCTCGCGCAGAAGCAGCAACGACTCGACGATCTCTCACAACGTCTGATCGGCGCCGTGCGCTCGACGCTGCATGATGACGGTCGCCGCGCGAGCGAAGCGATCGCGGCGCTCGCGCGCATGTCGCCGGAAGCGCGCGTTCGCGACCATTGCTCGCGCCACGCGCTGCTGACGGGCCGCTTGCAGCACGCCGTGCGCGAGCGGCTCGGTGCCGCGGGGCACAGACTCGGGCTCGCGCAGCGTGCGCTGCACGCGGTGAGCCCTCTCGCGACGCTTGCCCGCGGTTTCGCGGCCGTCACGCACGCCGCGGACGGAACGCTCGTGACCCAGGCCGCTCAGGTGAGGACGGGCGAGCACAT
The DNA here is from genome assembly GCA_052389755.1 of Gammaproteobacteria bacterium. Taxonomy (GTDB): domain Bacteria; phylum Pseudomonadota; class Gammaproteobacteria; order Steroidobacterales; family Steroidobacteraceae; genus JBQTHP01. Next base: position 4,394 of record JBQTHP010000224.1, on the reverse strand, counting down.
CGACGCGCACTTCTCCGACGGACGAATCCGCGCGCGCGTCATCGACATGGAGAGCTGAACGCGTGCGCCGTGCGCTTATTCTGCTGCTGATCGCCCCCGGGGCCGCCGCCGCCGCGGCGACCATACCGCCGTCGGCGCTGCCCGCGATGAGCGCGGTGCCGGGCGGCATCATGATCTTCCACCTCGATGCGACGGCCGAACATCCGCCCGTCGTGCACTACAACGGCCGGCGTGCGATGGTGCTGCGAGGCGAGCACGACTGGCTCGCGGTCATCGGAATCCCGCTCTCGACCGAGCCCGGACGCGCGGAGCTCACGGTCACGCCTGCGGGCAGCGCCAAGGAGCTGCGGGATTTCGACGTTGCAACGAAGTCGTATGCAACTCAGTACCTCAAGGTGCCGGCGCGGCACGTCGATCTTTCCGCCAAGGATCTGAAGCGAGTCGAGCGCGAACGCGCGCGCATCTACACCGCCCTCAACACGTTCTCCGACGACGCGCCCGCCACGCTGCAGTTTCTGCAGCCTGTGCCTGGGCAGCGTTCGAGCTCGTACGGCCTCCGTCGGTTCTTCAATCGGCAGCCGCGCAACCCGCATACGGGAATGGACATCGCCGCGAGCGTCGGCACGCCGGTGATTGCGCCCGCCGATGCGCGCGTCATCGACACCGGAAACTATTTCTTCAACGGCAACACCGTGTTCCTCGATCACGGTAGTGGACTCATCACGATGTATTGCCATCTCAGCGCGATCGACGTCGAGCTCGGCGCCTCGGTGAAGGCGGGCAAACCGATCGGCAAGGCGGGCGCGACGGGCCGCGTCACGGGACCGCATCTGCACTGGGGCGTGGCGCTCAACGGCGCGCTAGTCGATCCCGCGCTGTTTCTGCCGCCCGACCCCGAAGCGCCCGCGGTCGCAGATGACTCTGCGCAGCTTCAGCGCGTGAACCCGGATCGCCGGAGCAGCGCGCCGGCGCTGAGACCCAAGGCAAGCGCCCCGTAAATCCCGGCCAACGCGCGCCGCGAAAGCCGTTTCTCGTACCCCGGCGTCAAGCGTTTCGGCACGAGGTGATAGTCCGTTACGTACGCGAGCACCGCGACGGCCGCTCCGCCCAATAGCATTCCCGGCACCGTTCGCGCCCGTCCGAACAGCTTCTCGTACACCACTGCCCAAACCATCGAGCTGCCGTGATTGAGCACGACGCCGGTCCCGGTGTAGCTCAGACGGCTCAGACGTCTAAGACGGCGAAGAGTAAGAGCGTTGAGTCGAGCGTGAACGCTCGTGCGAGCGGCGTGCGTTGAAGGGCCGTGCGCGATCGCATCAGATCGGGTGCCGAGCGCGGGCCGCTGGCGCGCATCGGGCTTAAAGCGCGCCGGCACGCGCGAGGGAATGTCCCGTGAGGGACACACACGACCAGCGATCGCGCCGGGCCTTCAACGCGCGTCGGTCGTGGGCCCGTCTTCTCTTCTCTTCAATCTTCACTACTATCTTCTTTCCCGGTAGCCGCGAGACGACGGCCAGCGTAACGTACGCCGGCTCATGGCTACCCGAAGATCACCGCCGAAAGTTGAGACAGGAAAAAAGCGCGCGAAGAAGAAGGGCGCGCGCGGCAGGCTCGCACCGGGCAAGAAGAGTCGCGGACTCGCGGCGAGTGAAGTCGCCCTCGCGATCGATTCGCCGGACGTCGCCGATCTCGTTGCGATCGTGACCGCGGCCAGCGGCGCACCGATCGGGGCGTACCGCGACCCGCTCGGCGGCCGGCCCCTGCTGCTCGCCTCGCTGCCGCTCGATGCGGTGCTGCCCACGCCCTTCCAGCGCGATCTGTCGCCGGCCCACACGCAACGCCTCGCCGAGAAGATCGGCGAGACCGACGCGTTTCTCGATCCGCTCATCGTGGTACGCGGGCTCGACGATCGCCTCTGGACGCCGAACGGGCGCCATCGGCTCGCGGCGGCGAAAGTGCTCGGCATGCGACAGATCACCGCGCTCGTCGCGCGCGACGATTCGCTCGCGTATCGCATCCTCGCGTTGAATACCGAAAAGGCGCACAACCTCCACGACAAGAGCCTCGAGGCGATCCGCATGGCTCGCAGCCTCGCGAAGACCTCCGGAGACATGCACGAGACGGCGTTCGCCGCGCAGTTCGAAGCACCCGAGTTCCTGACGCTGGGCATGATCTACGAGAGCAACGCGCGGTTCGGCGGCGGTGCCTACAGCGCATTCCTGAAGAAAGTCGACCGCTTCGCGAGCCGGCCGCTCGCGCGCACGCTGCGCGAGCGCACGGACTTCGCGTCAAGGCTCGAACAGATCGACGCCCAGGTGAAACGCATCGTCGGCGCGCTGCAGAAGCGCGGCTTCAAATCTCCGTACCTGCGCAGCTACGTCGTCGCGCGCCTGAATCCGGTTCGAGTCCATCGCACGAAGAAGGGCGACGCGAAGCCGGCCATGCCCTTCGCCGAGGCGTTGACGCGCATGGCGGCCGCGGCGCGCAAGTTCAGCGTCACGTCGGTCTCGAGCGCCGATCTCGCGTGGATGGCCGCGGGTGCAGAGGGTCAGAGCGAAGGGTGATGTCGCAACCCGGCGACCGACGCCGGTGACGATGTGCCCTGTTTCAAATTTCGCGACGACGACACCGTAGCCGCCGACCGGCGTTGATATGATCGGTCGAGGTCGCGCTTGAACCGCTCGCTACGGACGCTCGCCGCATGACGCAGGATGAATTCGAGTCGCTGGTCAAGCGACTTGAGGGGGAAGCCGCCGTCGATCCCGACGGATATCGGCGCAAGCTCGGCGCGCTGGCGCTGCTCGGCTACGGGTACATAATCACCATCATCCTGCTCCTCGTTCTCGGCGCCGCGGTGATCGTATGGCTCGCCACGATCAGCACCGCAGCCCTCCTGCTGGTGAAGCAGGTCGGCTGGGCATTTCTCGGCCTCGCCTACCTCGCCGTGCGCGCGCTGTGGGTTCGCTTCGAGAAGCCCGAAGGCCGGCCGCTCACACGGGCTCAGTTTCCGGAGCTGTTCGCCGCGGTCGATGATCTGCGCGCCCGCGCGAAGGCACCGGCACTCGACGCCGTGCTGCTGACGAACGATTTCAACGCTGCCGTCGTGCAGCACCCGCGGTTCGGATTGCTCGGCGGCGCACGCAACTATCTGATTCTCGGGCTGCCGCTCATGCACGCGCTGTCGCCCGAGGAGTTCAAGGCCGTGATCGCGCACGAGTTCGGCCATCTCTCCGGCTCCCACGGCCGCTTCGGCGCCTGGATCTATCGTCTCCGCGCGGGCTGGACGCGACTGCTCGCGGCGCTGCAGGAAAACCGTCACTGGGGTTCGAGGCTGTTCACGCATTTCTTCGACTGGTACGCGCCGCTCTTCAGCGCCTACTCGTTCGTGCAGGCGCGGCAGCAGGAGTACGAGGCCGACCGAGTGTCGGTCGAGGCGGTCGGCGCGACAGCGGCTGCCTCCGCGTTGCTGCGCGTCAACGTGCAGGACGATTTTCTCGGCGAGAAGTTCTGGCCCGCGATCTTCAAGCGCGCCGAGACCGACCCGCTTCCGACGATGTCTCCGTTCGCGATGCTCGGCCGCGCGCTGAAACAGGGCGGACCGGCCAGCGCGGTGCAGCAGTGGCTCGGCAAGTCGCTGCAGCAGCGCACCGGATACGAGGACACCCATCCGTGCCTCGTCGATCGCCTCAAGGCGATCGGCGTCGACCCATATCTGCCGCAGCCGATCACGCGCAACGCCGCCGACTCCCTGCTCGGTGAGGGCGCCCTCGCCGTGCAGCGCGAGATGGACGAAAAATGGCGCACGGGCATCAAGGACTGGTGGAACGAGCGGCATCAGTACGTCGCCAACGCGCGCACTCGGCTGGCCGAGCTCGAACGCAAGGCGATGATCGGATCGCTGACGGATGAGGACCTCTGGAGCAAGGCGCGTTATACGGAAGAGTTCGGCACCTCGCAGGCCGCGCTCGAGATCTACACGCGCCTCATCGCACGCGATTCCCGACACGTCGGCGCGCTGTTTCACCGCGGCCAATTGCTGCTCGCCCGCGACGATGCGCGCGGCATCGACGACCTCAGCGCCGCGATCCAGCTCGATGCGAACCTCGAGCAGCCGGCGTGCGAGCTCGTCGCCCGCTTCCACCGAAAGCGGGGCAACGACACGGAGGCGAAACCGTATCAGCTGCGCTACTGGGAGCTCGAGGAGCAGGCAGAGATCGCGCGCCGCGAGCGCAGCACGGCGCATCTCAACGACACATTCCTGCCTCATGGGCTCGACCCGGGCGACGTCGCGGCCGTGCGCGATGAGCTCGCGCGCATCGGCGGCGTGCGTCGCGCGTACCTCGTGCGCAAGCACGTCCGTCACGACCCCCAGACTCCGCTCTTCGTGCTCGGCA
>JBQTHP010000223.1:0-10757 GCA_052389755.1 Gammaproteobacteria bacterium | reverse complement strand
GTGCGGGGCGGCGGGGGGCTCCCTCCGGTGGGTGTGGGCTGCCGGTGGGTGGTCGTGGTTTATCTCCCGTCTATATTTTTTCGTCCCTTAATAAAACCCCAGCGCGCACACCGGGCCGACCCGTGCTCTCTTCGATGTACGCGCCCAGGCCCGCCGCGGTCACAAGCGCGGCGTGAACGTGCGGCCGCCCCCGTGCGCGCCGCAGGCCGAATCCAGAATCTCGAGCAGCGCGCGCAATCGTGTGCGCAGGATCGGGGCGTTTTCCTCGAAGCGGTGCGACGCTGCGGTCGCCGCCTGCTCGAGCTCGCCCGCCGCGGCGCCGATATCCGCAGCATCGAACGCGGGCGCCGTGCCGTAGAGCTTGTGGCCGATGGAGCGAACTTCCGCGAGCGCAGAGGTTCGCTCATCGGCTGTGGCGATGCCGAGCACGTCGTCGAGCGCCCGCAAGCGGCTCGCATCCTGCGCGAGACGCTCTCGGAATGCCGCGGCGAGCGCGGCGAGTCGCTCCGGTGAGCCTGCGCTACTCATGCGGCACGATGGTAGCGCGGGCTCGCGGCAGCGCGCGAGCGCCGCGAGATCAGCCCGCGGCGCCGCGAACGGAGCGCGGAGGGGCCGGTGCGAAGCTCCCCGCGAGAAACGCCTCGAGCTCATGGGCTGCGCGCGGCTCGCAGACGATCTCGCCCTGAACCGTGTCGCAGCCGGCTTCGGTCAGAAACTCGAACGCCGCCAGCGACTCGACCCCTTCGGCGCACACGCTGATCGACAGCTCGTGCGCGAGCCGGATGATCGCGCGCACGATCGTGGCCGCCTCCTGCATGCGGGTGACGTCCGCGATCAGCGAGCCGTCGATCTTCACTTCGCTGAACGGCATCCGGTACAGCTCCGTCAGCGACGAGAATCCCGTGCCGAAATCATCGAGTGCGAGGCCGATTCCCGCGAGGCGCAGGCGGGTGAAAACGTCCAGACACAGATTGCGGTCGACGAGCGTGGACGCCTCGGTGACCTCGAGCATGAGGCGCGTCGGCGACACGTCGAACTGCCGGAGGCTGCCGAGCAGCCGTTCGGGAAACCCCGCATCCTTCAGGAGCCGCGGCGCGAGATTGACGGCGATTACGGTGTCGAAGCCGCGATCGCGCCAGAGCGCGGCCTGCTCGATCGCGTGGGTCAGCGTGAAATCCGTGACGTCGGCCATCATGCCGGCTGCTTCCGCCATCGGAAGGAATCGGCCCGGCAGCAGGAGGCCGAGCTCCGGGTGCGTCCAGCGGACGAACCCTTCGAGACCCACGACGCGATGCGAGCCTGCGGCGCAGGCCACCTTGGGCTGGAAGTGCAGCGCCAGCTGATGCTCGTCGAGCGCCTGGCGCAGCTCTTCCGCGGTCGGCGTGCGGCGCGACCGCACGTTGCGTACCAGCATGGCGGCGAGCTCTTCCGCGGTCGCAGGCTCGCGCAGCGACGCCGCCACTTCGACGCCGTGCGCATCGGCGAGCAACCGCACGCTCTGCAGCAATCGCTCATGCACGTCGCCGATGAGGATCACCCGGCTCTTCGGTTGACTGGCGCCGAGCGCTCGCAGCACGTCGATCGGATTCATGCACGTCGGAGTGACGCCGACGAGGACCAGGTCGGCGGGCGCGGCAAGCTTCTCGGTGAGCGCGTCCGGGCTTTCCACGAGCACGACGTCGATGCCGTGCGAGCCCTGCAGGCGACCGACGGCTTCGAGCAGCGTCACGCTCTCATTGACGACCAGCACGCGCAACCGGGGACCATTCATGCGGGCGAATGCTGCATCGGACGCGCCCTCACGTGCGCACGAGGCGCAGCGTCCGGCGACGGATCGTCTCGTCGCGGGCGGATGCCGCGGATCCGCCGAGGGACTCGAGCAGCGCGCCGCAGGCGCGGGCGCTGATCGGACGGCTGAAGAGGAAGCCCTGTGCAGCGTCGCACCCCATGGTTCGTAGCCGCTCGAGCTGATCCACGGTCTCGACGCCCTCGGCGACGGTGCGCAGCCCGAGCGTCCGCGCCATGACGATGATCGCGGCAACGATCGCCGCGTCGTTCGCATCGCTCGCCATGTCGCGCACGAACGCGCGATCGATCTTCAGCGCGTCGATCGGCAGGTGCTTCAGGTACGAGAGGCTCGAGTAGCCGGTGCCGAAGTCATCGACGGCGATCCGCGCGCCGAGCCGCCGCAGCGCATGCAGTGTGCCGAGGTGCTGCTCCGCGTCGTGCATGACCGTGCCTTCGGTGATCTCGAAGGACAGGAGGCGCGCGTCGACGGCGAACTCCTGCGTCAGAGCTTCGACGATATCCTGCAGCCGCGTGCGTTCTAGCTGCCGCGGCGAGACGTTGATGCTCACCGGCAGGATCGGAACGCCGTTCTGCGCCCACTCGTGCAGCTGGCGGCAGACGAGCCGCAGCACCTGCTCGCCGAGATCGACGATCGAGCCGCAGGATTCGGCGACGGGGATGAAGCGTCCCGGCGGCACGAGCCCGAAATCCGGGTGATGCCAGCGCAGCAGTGCTTCGAGCCCGAGCGGCACGGCGGTCGCGACGTCCACGATCGGCTGGTACTCGATGTAGATCTGTTCGGTGCCGATGGCCCGGCGCAACGCCTGCTCGAGCGCCACGCGCTCCATCAGGCGCACGTTCATGTCGGCGACGAAGAACTGCAGGTTGTTGCGGCCGCGGTCCTTCGCCTGGTAGAGCGCGATGTCCGCGTGCTTGAGGAGCACCTCGAGGTCGAGGCCGTCTTCGGGATAGATACTCGCTCCGAGGCTCACGGTGAGCGTGAACGTCGCTCCGTCCACCTCGAAGGGCGTGCCGAGCGCCGCCATCAGTCGCTCGCCGATCGCCTCGATGGCCGCGCGATCGTTCACACCGGTCGCGATCACGACGAATTCGTCCCCGCCCATGCGCACGACGAGGTCACGTTCCGTCACGGCATTGCGCAGGCGCTGGCCGATGAGGCGCAGCAGAGCATCGCCGCTGCCGTGGCCGCGCGAGTCGTTGATGTTCTTGAAATTGTCGATGTCGATGTAAAGGAGGGCGAGCTGCGTCTCCGTGCGCGTCGCGCGCGCAAGCGCGCGCGGCAGCCGCGACTGCAGGTACAGACGGTTCGGAAGACCCGTGAGGGAGTCGTGGTGCGCGAGGTGCGCGAGCTTGCGCTGGTTGTCGCGCAGCTGGCGCTCGAACACCTGCCTTGCCCGCGAGGTGCGCGTGAGGCGGCCGAAGAGCACGAGCACGATCGCGGCGAAGGCTGCGACGAGCACTGCGACCACGCCGACGAGCAGGAGCGCCGTACGCTCGCCGAGCATGAGCACGCTGCGAGTCATGTGCGTGGCGAGCAGTGCGGTCGCGCGTCCCTCGAAATCGTGCAGCAGCGCGAAGCCGTCGATCCGCTCGGCGTCGCGCGGCACGGCGAGGCCTGCGGCGATGCGGGGGTTCATGGTCAGCCACTTGCGCACGTCGGCGGGTAGCATCGAGCGCTGTGCGCTCGAGCCGAGATCGACGATTTCGATCGGCAGCTGGCTCGTCTCCTGCAGGCGGGCAATCTCGTCCTGCTCCACAAAGCGCGCCCATACGAGGTGTCCGAGCGCCGGGCCCGTGAGATCGGTGCGCAGGATGGGTTTCAGCGAGAACGCGAGGAGCCGGCCACCGAAACGGGTGATGCGGTTCTCGGGGGGTAGAGCTTCGGCTTCGGCGGGTTGGGCGATCGCCGGGCGAAGCGCGGCCAGCAGGGTGGGTCTCGCGGGCGACGTGGTCGTATCGGCGCCGTTGACGTGCTCGGCAGAGTACGCATCACCCCCGGCAGCGTCGACGATCCACACGAGGTCCACCTGCAGACCATCGAGCGTTTCGGCCTGGTAGTTCGAGTCGATGTAGGAGCGGTCGCCCTCCGCCATGAAGCGGTACGCGTCGTCCCATTGAGCGTAGTCCCGGTTACTGACCTCGAGCTGCTTGAGGTCGGCGTGAAGCGCCTTGCGTACCTGCGCGATGCTCTGCTCGATCGAATCGGCTTCGATGCGCCTGAAGCTCTCCATCAGCACCGTCCGCCCGAGCACGACGATCGTGAACAGCACTGCCGCCGCCATGCCGCAGACGATGAGAATCGGTCGGTTGTTCATGCGTATACGCGACTTGACATAGTGTCGGCCGGCGAACGGCCCGACTCTCCATCAGGCGGGGCGCGGGCGGTCACTGCGCGCTCCTTCGCGGCTGCGACTATGCGGCCGATCAGCTGCCGGCTTTCGTGATCGATGTCACTTTGTTGGCGGATTCCTCGACGAAAAAGCGTCGAACCATCATCGCCTGCTGCAATTTCCCCTTCCGGACGTAGGCCTCGTAGAGCATGTCCTTCATGGCCTCGAGCAGGATTCCGGCCTCGTAGCTGTCGAGAAGAGATGGATCCGGTCGGACTTCGGAGGCGGTGCCGAAGATCACGTTCCTCACCTTCGCGAAAGTCTCCGGCTCGAGCTCCGCCATATCGCGCATCGCATTCAGCTCGTCGAAGAGCCGCAGCTTGCCCGTCTCGCCCAGATCGGCGAAGGCGGCCTGCGCCGCGCGCCGGCACATCGATGCGAACGCGTTGAACGCGCCCAGAGTGAAGCACCCGAGGGCTTCCTTGAAGAGCAGCTCCACCTCCTCGGGCAGATACGTGAACGTAAACCGTTCGCGCGCACGTTCGACCTCGATGAACTGCGGGGAGAGCTCGATGCGGTGCGCACCGTAGATCCGGACGGCGAAGCGCAGAAACACCGGCTCGTTGCACGCGTCGCAGCGGAACACGGTTCCGACGTGCTTCGGACGATGCCCCTGCAGATCCGCGAACGAGGGCACGGCGCTCGGGCTCACGTGTGCCGTGACCTGGCAGTGGGGACATGTGAGCGCGAGCATGCGCTCCTGGTCGTGCACCAGCCGGCTGGACGAATCGATATACGCCGACATGAGCCCTCACCGGCGCGGCGGCTCGGATGGCCGCTCTTCGCCCCGCGTCCGATTCTAGCGGACGTGGGCCGCGGGGATCACGCCGAATCGGCGAATACGCCCGCGCGCACGGCCGCCGCCAGCCGGGCGATGTCGCGGTCGAGCCGGTGGTCCGCCCGATCGAACGGCACCTCGCGCCGGATCCGTCCGTGGATCGCCTGCAGCTGCGGCGTGGTCGTGAGCGGCCGCATGGAGTCGATCGCGTGGGCGGCGGCAAGCAACTCTATCGCCAGCACTTTTTCCGTGTTGTCGCAGATCGCGAGGAGCTTTTCGGCTGCCCACGGCGCCATGCTCACGTGGTCCTCCTGGCCGGCGGACGTCGGCACGGTATCGACCGACGCCGGATGGGCAAGCGTCTTGTTTGCCGATGCGAGCGCCGCCGAAGTGACGTGCGCGATCATGAATCCCGATTCGAGGCCCGGCTCGCCCGCGAGGAACAGATTGAGGTTCGGATTGACGCGGCGGTCGAGCAGGTCGATGCGGCGTTCCGCCATGCTCGCGCAGTCCGCGAGCGCGATGGCGAGGAAGTCGCACACGTAACCGAGCGGTGCCGCGTGGAAGTTGCCGCCCGAGATGATGTCGTCGCCGAGGACGAGCGGATTGTCCGTGGCGGCGTTGCATTCGATCTCGACGATCCCGCGCGCGTGCGTGAGCGTATCCCACAGCGCGCCCATGACTTGCGGCATGCAGCGCACCGCGTAGGGATCCTGCACCCGGTCGCAATCGGCGTGGCTGCGCTTGATCGCGCTGTCGGTGAGAAGGTCGCGCAGGCGACGCGCCACTTCGATCTGGCCGCGCTGACCGCGGGCGGCGTGAATCCGCGCGTCGAACGGGGCATAGCTTCCGGCCAGCGCGTCGACGGACAGCGCACCCGCGACGATCGCCGATCGCAGCAGCCTGTCCACGCGCAGGCACCCTTCGACGGCGAGCGCGGCCGACAGCTGCGTGCCGTTGAGCAGTGCGAGCCCTTCCTTGGCGGTCAGCACGAGCGGCGAGCGACCGGCCGCCTGCATCACCGCCGGGCCGGCCAGCGCCTTCTCGCCGCACCGCGCTTCACCCTCGCCGATGAGTGCGAGGCTGAGGTGCGCGAGCGGCGCAAGGTCCCCCGATGCGCCCACCGAGCCAGTGCGCGGGATGACCGGCAGCACGTCGGCATTTACGAGGGCGAGCAGCGCATCGACGACCTCGGGGCGTACCCCGGAGAAGCCGCCGGCGAGCCCGTTCGCCTTGAGCAGCATCAGCCGGCGCGTGAGCGGAGCATCGAGCGCCTCGCCCACTCCCGCCGCATGGCTGCGGACGAGGTTCAGCTGCAGACGGTCGAGATGCTCGGGCGCGATCTTGCGGTTAGCGAAGGCGCCGAAGCCGGTGTTGATGCCGTACACCGGCGCGTCCTGCGCGGCGGCGCGCTCGACGACCGCGCGCGAGGCGAGAAGGCGCTCGCGCACACCGGGCGCAAGCACCGCCTCCGGGCGCCGCGACTCGAAGGCCGCGAGCTCGGTGAGCCCGAGCGAGCGTCCGTCGATCGCAAGCGTTGAGGTTTTTCCGATCATTTCCGCTGACGCGCGAGTCTACCGCGTGAGCGGCCTGTACTTGATCCGGTGGGGCTGCGCCGCCTCCTCACCCTTCCGGCGTTTCAGGTCTTCCATGTATTCCTGGAAGTTGCCCTCGAACCAGATGACCTCGGAATCGCCCTCGAACGCGAGGATGTGCGTCGCGATGCGATCGAGGAACCAGCGGTCGTGCGAGATCACGACGGCGCATCCGGGGAAGGCGAGCAGTCCCTCCTCCAGCGCGCGCAGCGTCTCCACGTCGAGATCGTTCGTCGGCTCATCGAGCAGCAGGACGTTGCCCCCGGATTTCAGCACCTTCGCGAGGTGCACACGGTTGCGCTCGCCGCCGGAGAGCTCGCCGATCATCTGCTGTTGCTGCGTGCCCTTGAAGTTGAAGCGGCCGACATATCCGCGCGAGGAGGTCTCGTAGTTGCCAACCTTCAGCGCATCGAGGCCGCCCGAGATCTCCTGCCACACCGTCTTCCTGTCGTCGAGCGTCTGGCGCGACTGATCGACGTACGCGAGCTTCACGGTCGGGCCCACGCGGATCGCGCCGGCGTCGGGCGTTTCCGCGCCCGTCAGCATGCGGAAGAGGGTGGTCTTGCCTGCGCCGTTCGGACCGATGATCCCGACGATGCCGCCTCGCGGCAGGCTGAAATTGAGGTCATCGATGAGCAGGCGGTCGCCATAACCCTTGCGCAGATTCCTCACTTCGATCACGAGATCGCCGAGGCGCTCGCCCGGCGGCACGTAGATCTCGTTCGTCTCGTTGCGCTCCTGAAACTCCCTCGACGCGAGCTCCTCGTAGCGCTGTACTCGGGCCTTGCTCTTCGCCTGACGCGCTTTCGGATTCTGGCGCACCCATTCGAGCTCGCGTTCCAGCGTCTTTCTCAGCGACTCGCGCTCGCGCTCCTCCACTGCGAGGCGCTTGCCCTTCTGCTCGAGCCACGAGGAGTAGTTGCCGTGCCAGGGGATCCCGTAGCCGCGGTCGAGCTCGAGGATCCACTCGGCGACGTTGTCGAGAAAGTACCGATCGTGCGTCACGGCGATGACGGTGCTCGGATACTCCTCGAGGTAGCGCTCGAGCCACGCTATCGATTCGGCGTCGAGATGGTTCGTCGGCTCATCGAGGAGCAGCATGTCCGGAGCCGAGAGCAGCAGCCGGCACAGTGCGACGCGACGCTTCTCGCCGCCGGAGAGCGTGCCGATCAGCGATTCCCACGGCGGCAGCCGCAGCGCGTCCGCCGCGATCTCGAGTTTGCGCTCCAGCTCCCACCCGCCCGCCGCATCGATCGCGTCCTGCAGCTTCGCTTGGGCTTCGAGCAGCCGATTCATTTCATCGTCGGTCAGCTCCTCGCCGAAGCGCTCGCTGATCGCATTGAAGCGCTGCAGCTGCTCGAACGTGCCGCCGAGCCCTTCCATCACCACGCTGCGTACGTCCTTCGACGCGTCGAGCTGCGGCTCCTGCGGAAGGAAGCCGATGCGGATGCCGCTCTGCGGCCGCGCTTCGCCGTCGAAGTTGGAATCGACGCCCGCCATGATCCTGAGCAGCGATGATTTGCCTGCGCCGTTCAGGCCGAGCACACCGATCTTGGCGCCCGGGAAGAAGGACAGGCTGATGTCCCGGAGGATCGTGCGCTTCGGGGGCACGACCTTGGACACACGATTCATGGTGTAGATGTACTGGGCCATGCAGCGGCGGGGAGGTTGTCGGCAAAAGGTCGGGCATTATAGGGGAACGCCTTCCGACGTCCGGCTTCCGAGGCGATGCCCCTCTGACCGGAGGGCGGAAGGCGGACGCCGGTAGCCGTTCTTCCAGTACACTCCCGCGCCCGTGCCCACCCATCCTCCCGCCTCCGTCGCCGTCGTCGCCGGCGAACGCCTCGCGCGCTATGGCTTCGGCGACGGGCATCCATTCGGACCGGATCGGCACGCGGCGTTCATGCACGAATTCGAAGCGCGCCGCTTCCCGCGCGTGCGCGTTCTCGAGCCGCGCCTCGCGACGTACGAAGAGTTGCTGACGTTTCACACGCCTGCGTACATCGATCTCGTGCGCGAGCGTTCCGGGACCGGCCAGGGATTTCTCGACGCGGGGGATACGCCTGCGTTCCGCGGCGTGTACGAAGCCGCCGCGTGCGTCGTCGGCGCGACCTGGGTAGCGGCCGAAGCGATCCTCGCGGGCGACTATCGTCGCGCGTTCGTGCCGATCGCCGGCCTTCATCACGCGGCTCGCGACCGGGCCGCCGGGTTTTGCGTATTCAACGACTGCGGTGTCGCGATCGAACTGCTGCGCCGGCGCGCGGGCGTGAAGCGCATCGGGTACGTCGACATCGATGCGCACCACGGCGATGGCGTGTTCTACGCGTTCGAGGATGATCCCGAGCTGATCTTCGCGGACATGCACGAAGACGGCCGCTTCCTCTATCCCGGCACGGGTGCCGCCGAAGAAACAGGCCGCGGTGCGGCCGCGGGCACCAAGCTGAACATCCCGCTGGCACCGGGCGCGGATGACGTCGTCTTCGCGCGCGAGTGGCCGCGCGTGCTCGCGCATCTCACGAAATTCGAGCCCGAGTTCGTGATTCTTCAGTGCGGTGCGGACAGCATCGACGGCGATCCCATCACGCACATGCGCTTCTCGCCGGCCGTGCACGGCCGCGCGGCGCGCGACCTCGCCGCGCTCGCGGACGAGCTTGGCCACGGCCGCGTGCTCGCGACCGGCGGCGGCGGCTACAACCGCGCGAATCTTGCCAAAGCGTGGACGGCGGTGGTCGAGGGGCTGCTGCGCAGCTGATCGCTGCGCAGCAGCCGACAGCCTACAGCTCACAGCCTACAGCCCGGAAGGGAGTCGCAAGCGCTCGGGCGTTGCGCTCTTCTCCGGGCTGTTGGCTGTCGGCTGCAGGCTGTAAGCTTTCGGGATGTTTCGCACCACGATGAACATTTCAGGCTTCGATCCCGAGCTTGCTGTCGCGCTCGACGGCGAACGGCGCCGGCAGGAAGAGCACATCGAGCTCATCGCATCCGAGAACTACGCGAGCCCGCGCGTGCTCGAGGCGCAGGGTTCCGTGTTGACCAACAAGTACGCGGAAGGCTATCCGGGCAAGCGCTACTACGGCGGCTGTGAATTCGTCGACATCGCGGAAAGCCTCGCGATCGAGCGCGCGAAGAAACTCTTCGGCGCGGAGTATGCGAACGTGCAGCCGCATTCCGGCTCGCAGGCGAATGCGGCCGTGTACCTCGCGTTGCTGCAGCCCGGGGACACGCTGCTCGGCATGAGCCTCGATCACGGCGGGCATCTCACGCACGGCGCGAAGGTCAATTTCTCGGGCAAGCTCTTCAAGGCCGTGCAGTACGGGATTCGTTCCGACACCGGCGAGATCGACTACGACGACGTGCGCCGGCTCGCGGAAGAGCATCGGCCGAAGATGATCGTCGCAGGCTTTTCGGCGTACTCGCGCGTGATCGACTGGGCGCGGTTCGCGGAGATCGCAAAGAGCGTCGGCGCGTTCTTCGTCGTGGACATGGCGCACGTCGCGGGGCTCGTCGCTGTGGGCCTCTATCCGAATCCGCTGCCGCACGCGGATGCGGTCACGACGACCACGCACAAGACGCTGCGTGGGCCGCGCGGCGGTCTGATCCTCGCGCGCCGCAACGATGAGCTCACGAAGAAGTTCAACTCGCTCGTGTTTCCGGGAACGCAGGGCGGTCCGCTGATGCACGTCATCGCGGCCAAGGCCGTTGCGCTGCTCGAAGCGCTGCAGCCCGAGTTCGGCGAGTACCAGAAGCAGGTCCTGGCCAACGCGCGCGCGATGAGCGCGCGGCTCATCGAGCGCGGATTTCGCATCGTCTCCGGCGGCACGGACAACCACCTCTTTCTGATGGATCTCGCCGATCGCGCGATCACCGGCAAGGAGGCGGACGCCGCCCTCGGCCGCGCGAACATCACGGTGAACAAGAACGCGGTGCCGAACGACCCGCGGCCGCCGATGATCACGAGCGGACTGCGCATCGGCACCCCCGCTTCGACCACCCGCGGCTTCAAGGAGCGGGAAATCCGCGAAGTCGCCGATCTCATCGCAGAGGTGCTCGACGCCAACGGGTCGGACGCGGCGATCGAGCGCGTACGGCCCCGAGCGATCGAGCTCTGCCGCAGGTTCCCGGGGTTGGGGCCCGGGGGGGGCCGAGGACCGGGGCACGGCACCCCCCTACCGGGGGCCCCCCCCCGCC
>JBQTHP010000222.1:0-9835 GCA_052389755.1 Gammaproteobacteria bacterium | reverse complement strand
CACCCGCCTTCAGTGCCGCAGTGCTCGCGCCATGAACGTCATCCGGCGACGTGCGCTTCTGGCTCAGCTCGGTGGGGATATCGATGTCGATGCCGGGATAGATTCTGCAGCCCGTTTCCGCGACGCCAGCCACGGCGCGCCGGGTTTCGCGGTAGACGTACTCAGATGAAAGACCTGTCTTGGGCAGTTGATCGAGCGACGCTTCACCCTCGTACCCCAGCCACGAGTTGTACAACCGGAGAAGCTGTCCGGGAGTCAGATCGCGAAACAGCGTTGCTGCCGCGAAACCGATGTACTCGGCATATCGCGGGCCGCCGCTGTTGTTGTACGCGACGATCTTCAGGAAATCCGCGATCCGGGCGAGCTCGGCGTAATGCTGCTCGGCGCGGAAGAAGGGGCTGAATGAATTCAGGTGCCACACGTGGAAGCCGACCTGCACCTGCGGCCGACTCTTCTTCGCGGCATGGAGAATGTCCGCGTAGAGCGCGTGCTTGCCGTCGGTCCAGAGTTTTTCCCACGCGAGGAGCTGCGGGTACTCGAGCAGCAGCCGCCAGAATTCCACGAAGTAGCCATCGTTCGGACGCTGGCGTGCCCGCGCGGCGCGAACGAAGCGATCGAGCTTGGAAAATCCCTCGATTGCCCCGGCGACATCGATGCCTCTCGCCTTGGCTGCCTGCCGGTGAAACTCGCAGAAGCACGTGACCCGCGCCGTATCGCCGTTGCCCTCCGGCCTTGCCGTCAGCGCATTGTGCAGGGGCCCTTGCCGCTCCGAGCCCCACATCAGACCGTCGATCTCATAGTGCTCGCAGTAATCCCTCGTGAGCCCCTGGACGAACTCGCGATAGTCGGGATGCAGGGCGCAAAGCGGAGTGGCCAGCGGATGAAGCGGGTTCGCACGCTGACCTCGCCAGTCGACCTCCCTCAGGTGATCCAATCCGGGAACGTCGGGTCGGAAATGGTCCTCGTACCAGGCGTAGACCTTCATTCCGCGACGATGGGCACGAGGAATAACGTCAGCGAGGACATCGTAATCGCCATAGTCGGGCGCGCGGGTCTGTTTCAGCGAGGTGCGGCTGTAGTACTCGGCGTGCGGCGTGGCGAAGTTACCCCCATGGAACTCCGGGTCGTACTCCTGCTTGCCGTGATCGGGCAGCGGTTGCCCCTCGACCTGCCGGCCGCCGATGCCGCGGCCGTACGAGAAACTGGCGACGAACAGAGTGTTCACAGCACCCCGTTCCTGGACAGTGTCGAGAACCTGCTCCGTTCCTTCATCGAGAAAGGACACTGCCCCAACCTGGATTCCAATCATTCGCTCAGCGGTCATGGCGTGGCCTCGTCGTTAGCGAAAACAAAGATCGATGCGCCCGCGGCGATCGCAACGTGCTGCCTGCCATTCACGAGGAAGCTGATGGGGTTCGCGACGATCATGCCGCCGGTCTGGAGCCGCCACACGGGCTGTCCCGTTCTTGCATTCAGCGCAAAGAACATGCCCTCGCGGTTGCCGCTGAACACGAGGCCACTTGCAGTAGAGAGCACGCCGCCTGCGGCAGGAGCGACGAGCTTGAACTCCCAGAGAATTCTCCCGGTCGCCACCTCGATCGCCTTGATGACGCCGTAGTGCTCTACGCCGGGGTTCGCCGCGCGTACTGCCGCCCTTGAATTCGGCTCCCGACTCGTACTTCTGCTTCGTCTTGTAATAGAAGCTTGCAAAGTTATCCTGAGCCTGAACGTAGAAGACCTTGGTGCGCGGGTCGTAGGTCGGGCTGGGCCAGTTCACGGCGCCTGTGACACCTGGATAGACGAGCGTGCCTTCCGCAGTGATGCCGAAGCACGCTCCGATCAGCGTTCCGCGTCTGGCCCAAAGCAACGTTGTGCACATGTGATCACGCCCCGCCTGACGCATAACCGCCCGCGCTCAGCGGCGCCGAGCGAGCGCAGCGAGCGAGGGAACCCCGAGCCCGTGTTCTCGCTGCGCGGCGGGATCGCCGGCCTGTAACCCGACGGAGGGCTGTTACGCCCTCATTGCGCGGATGCGCACGTGCGGGCGCCACATCCCTTGTCGAAGATCACCTTCCAGGTTCCATCCGCTTCACGCCGCCAGATCGAGTTGAATGTCCCGACGCGCTTGCCGCCGCGAGCGTGCACCGGCCCGTTGCTGTGCGCCCACGCGCCGGAATCGAGCACTTCGAATTCCGCCGATTCGTAGGAGAACGGCGCCTCCTTGTCCTCGAAAAACGCCTTCCAGCTGGCCACGACCGCTGTGTGCTCCCCTCGCTGTTTCGCAGCGTCAGATCTTCATGCCCCTCGTTAGAAATCAGCCGTCACGTTGAAGAAGACGTAACGCCCCAGCGGATCGTACATCTGGGGAAACGTATTGCCGTTGCAGCCCGGGAGCGGACAGCTTTCGCCGCCGAAAACCGGCGGGTCTTCATCCATGAGGTTGTTGATCCCCAACCGAAACGTCATGTTGGCCGGTCCTGTTTTCAGGCTGTACGAGGCTGCCAAGTCCAGGAAGTTCACCGAATCGATTCTCACGTCCGTGGCGTGAACGATGAATGCCAATTGTGGGTTGTCGCTCGTCGAATCAAGATCGACGCTGTCAATGAAGCGCCAGGTCAGGGCCACATCGAGGTCCCAGGGCGAGACCCAGGTCGTACGGAACTGGGAGCGGAATTCGGGCACGAGGCCACAGATCCCGCCGTACAAGCCGACGCAATCATAGGCGGGCAAGTTCGTGACGGGTTCGCTTACTCGCTCCTCGAGATACGTGCCAATCAGCTGGAACGAGATGCGGCCAGCGTGCTGCAGGTTAACCCCATAGTTCGCTTCGAGGTCGACACCTTTCGTTTGCAGGCGCCCTGTATTGCTGTTCAAGTCGATGACGTAACCCTGCGGTGTCCACAGCGAACCCGATCCGGGAGCGCGATGAACCAGCGTACACCACTGCGGGTCGCCGGTATCAAGGCAATTGTTGAGGATGAGGTGGTAGCCGTAGGAACTCACGATATCCTCGACCTTGATATCGAAGTAGTCGACTGACAGGCTGAGGCCAGCGAGGAAGCGCGGGGTCAATACCAATCCGAGCGAATAGGTATCCGCGCTTTCCGAATCGAGATCGGTGCTACCGCCCACCAACGAGTTGTACCGGTCATCCGAGTTGGCGGCGATGAACCCGTACTGCGCAGCAGTCACGCCGGTGCGGGCGCACTCTTCAAGGGATTTTGAAGGCATATCCACACCGGGATTTTTGACCGCGCACGGATCCGTGGTTCCGGCACCCTGCAGCAACACCTGGGGGCGGTATAACTCAGGGATATTGGGTGCCCGCACGGCGCGCTGGAAGCTCACACGAACGCGAATATCCTCCGTCGGCGCCCAATGCGCACCGACCTTGTAGGTGTCTGTCGTGGATCCCGGGCTGTAGTCGGAGTACCGGTAACCCGCCTCCAGTGACAGGACCCGCGCGAACGCCTTGTCCTGGGCGATCGGCAGTCGCGCCTCGACAAAGCCTTCGATCACGTCGAAGGCACCGGCGATCGGAAGAGTCGCGCGGCCCTGGCCTGACAGATCGTTCGTTGCGAACGCGGCGTCCACGCGAAGCTCAGCCTCCTCGCGACGGTATTCGGCGCCGAGCGCAACGCCGAGTCCATCGTTCGCCCATGGAAATCTGACCCCGTACGGCCCAAGATCTCCGGTTATGGCGCCACTCGCGATACTTTCGGTTGTCGAACCCGTTTGAAAGCCCGGCGTCTGGATGTAGTCGAGGGCGTCCTGCGTCACGCCACCGGGTTGAAAGGGGTTGTAGGGCACACAGGTCGGATCATCGTTCGCCGCGTCTGCATCGACATTGGCTCGGCACACGATACCGTTGGGATCGGCGGGTTCGCGAACCGCGAGCAGAGCGTTTGCGGTACGCCGCTTCGAGAAGTCGTTCAGCCACTCCTGGGTATAGTCCGTCGTACCGTACAGGCCGTAGACGTCGTAGCTCCACCCCTCTGCGAAGTCTCCGCGTGCGCCAAGAACGCCGCGATAGGACGTATGTTTGAAATCAGCGACCCGGCCTCCTCCCTCGACGTTGCGCTTGGCGATGCTGACGAGCGCGTCATCGCCCGCAGCGAGTCCCTGACTGGCGCACAACAGGTCGAACTGCTCCAGCGTGAGGAATGGGTTGTCACAGTTGAGAATGTAGGCGCCACCGTCGGCCGGACCGGACAGGCGAAACAAGGCGGTGGGCGCAATCTGCGCGAGCGAACGGTCGTCCATGAACGCGAACTCCGTGTACGCTTTCATGCGCTCACTGATGTCGTAATGCGCAAACAGTCCGGCTGTGTAGCGCTCGTCTGGACGCTGGTAGTAATTCAGCGGCGCAAAGTTATAGGCATGCCGGGCGCGGTCGAAGGCGACGGCCACGCCCGTCGTGGGATCGAAAGTGTGCGCGGGGCCGACCTCCACGGAATACATCGGGCTTGCCGGGTCGTTGTCGATGGCCTGCAGCCTTGGCGGCGACGTCGTGGTGGTACCGCCGCACGTAAATGTGTCGCCGGAACTCAATGCGCAGGCACTGTAGTCGCGCTCGGACTGAAGCAGCGCGTCGAGCTCGCGATAGCCCGCGTAGACGGTTGCGTGGCCTCTTCCGTCACCCATGTTGACGCCGAGTGTGAAAGTGATGTCCGTAGCATAGCCGTCCACCACACGGTCATCGGGCAGGGCGAATCCGCGTGCGCGCACGACCTCGGCGATCTCGCTGTCATTGTGGTGCTGGTACATGCTGTACTGCGCATCGAGGCGCACGCCTTCGAAGTGGTCGTTCATGATGAAATTGACGACACCGGCCACGGCATCCGCCCCGTACACTGCCGAGGCACCCCCCGTCAGCACCTCGATGCGCTCGATCAACGCACCGGGGATCTGGTTCAGATCCGGCGCGCCGTCGCCGTTGAGGGTCGGATCGCCGGGCATCAAGCGCCGACCGTTGACCAGAACCAGCGTGCGCTGAGGCCCCAGTCCGCGCAGATCGACCGTGGCCGTACCGGTTGCTTCATTCGAGAGAAACCCGCCCTGGTCGGGTGCGGCTTGCGGCAGGCGATTGATCAGGTCCTCAATCCGCGAGACGCCTTCGATCTTGATGGCCTCGGCGCTCACAGCGATGACGGGACTGATGCTGGTCAAGTTCGGCTGTTGAATGCGCGTGCCGGTCACGACCACGCTTCCAACAGTCGCGACTTCCTTCGAGGCAGATTCTTGTTGAGCCAAGACTGACGCATTCGCGAATGTCGCGGTCGCAGCGCCGATGAGCGCCGAGCGTACCGCCCACCTGACGGAGTCGTTGCGCATGACAAGGTCTCCTCGAGCTCACGACCTGCATCGATTGCAGGTCGGATGCTCTCCGAATTCACTCCTATCGCTTTGCGGCCAGTTCCCTCTTCGGATGGTGACAGCGCTTCAAGTCGAGCATACCCGCCGAGTCGGTCTTGGACTCGACGGGTATGCTGGGCGCTCCCAAGAGCGGATCAACGCCTCCTTCGACTAACCAGTCGCGGTGCGTACCGCCTTGCTGCGATGTAATGCCGTGACCAGAGGCTTGTTGATGGTCGCGACGGCATTGGCGACGGTAGCCGTGTAGCAGTCCTTCGCGAAAACGATTTGCCGCAGCTCCTTCGACTTGTTAACCCCGCACACCGTGCGCGCTGCGGCCTGAATGCGGCGATACAGGGACTCGGCGCCCGCCGGCTTCGCAAGGTCGAGATGGGAGTAACGGATCGTCACGCTCGGAGGCTCATCGGAGGCGGGTCCGGCTACAGCGTTCTCGGCCCCGACCGCGCACAACAGCGCGGCGAAAGCAGCCAGCCAGTGAGACGAGGGATAGGCCTGAGTCAGTGCGTTCATTGCGGTTCTCCTGTTGGGTGTTCACAAGGTCCGCACGCACACTAGGCAACGTCAGTGAGCGCAGCATGAAGGTTGTCCGAAATTTGATGATGGTTTCGTGATGATTGCCCAAGAACGCGTCAGGGGGTTCCGATGTTCGGCGAGAGCTGCGCATCACAGCCCCTCCGCAGCAAGCCCTGCCCGCCGTTCGGCCCGCCGCGTCTCAAACTTCGCGAGCAGCGCTTTGACTTCCGGGTTGCGCGCATGGGGCGCGAACAGAGGCTCGCCCGGAATCCAGGCGGGGAGCATCCCCCCTGTGCTCCAGAGCGCAGACAGGTGCTTGATTACTGCGGCCCGCTCGCCGTTCGCCGCCGCCATCCGGGCACGCAGCCACGCTACGTGGGCCCTTTCTCCCGGCGATTCCGCTTTCCTGAGATAGGTGCCGAACGCGCCCGACAAAGTGTCCGCACGCGCCGGCTCACCGAGCTCGCGCAGGCACCAGACAATTGTAGGCACCGCGCCGATCGCTCGGTACAACGTCAGATTGGGAATCTTCGGCTCGGGATGATTGAGTCCGGGCATCGCCGACTGGTAAGACTTTACGGAGCGCGCACAGTCTCGCGTCAAGTAAAAGAAGTGGCCGTGCGCGTAATGAACGGTACTGCCTGGGACCTTCGACGTCGCAGCGTCCAAGGTCGCGCGTGCGCCTGCGGCATCGCCGCGCGCGACCAGAATGTCGACCCGGCGCATGAGGATTCGCGGGTAGTCCGGATCGCGTCGCGCCGCAGCTTCCGTGTAGCGAGCGGCAGAGTCGACATCGCCGATATAGAGGTAGGCCTCTGCCAGCCACAGATATCTCATCAAACCGGCCGGATCGGCCTTCACTACACGTGCCCAGGCGCGGGCATTGTCATCGAATCTGCCTTCACGAAAGGCGATATCGGCCCGCACCTGATCTGCGGACTCGGGTGAGAGCCGCTCGAGCTCGGCGATTACCTCGGCCGCACGGAGCGAGTCACCGAGATCGTGATGGCTCAGTGCCAGGAGCCTGCCGAGGTGCTCAACCAGCGGGTCGAGCCGGTAGGCGCGCTCCCACAGGCGGCGTGCGTCCTGTCGACGTCCCTGGTCGTCGTACGCCCACGCGAGTGCGTTGAGAGCCTGAGTGTCGTTGGGGTTCAATGCGACCGCACGCTCCAAGACCGGAAGTACTTTCGCGGCAGGCGCGCCTTCGAAAAACAGGAGATTGCCCTTCACGGCCCAGGCTTGCGCGAGGTCGGGATCAAGCTCCAGCGCCCGTTCGATCGCCGCGCGAGCGGGCGGAAGCGCTTCCCCTTCCGTCAGATAGTCTGCCTCAGTCAAGCCGATGTACGTGCTGGCGATGCCAACATGCGCCCCGGCGTAGTTGGGGTCGATTGCCGCTGACCGCTGGAACTCCTGCAGTGCAAGCTTCTGTTGGTCGCGCCATGCCAGGTGCTTGGCTCGTAGATAACTGAGGTACGCATCCGTGTTTGTCGTGGGCCTCGTCCCGCCTCGCGATGCCAGCGAGGAACGGACTTCGCTCGCCATGCGGAGCTGCAGATTCTCAGCCACAGCCAGAGCAATCTCATCCTGGAGCGCAAAGATGTCCGCCATCTGGCGCTCGAAAGTCTGAGCCCACAGACGATAGCCGTTCTCGGCGCTGACGAGCTGCGCGGTCACACGGATCTGGTCTCCCTGTTTGCGTACGCTGCCTTCGAGCAAGTGGCGTACACGCAACGTCTGGCCAATCGTCTGCGCAGTCTCGTTCTTGCCCTTGAAATGAAATGACGACGTGCGCGCCGCAACCTGCAGCTCCGAGATGTCCGTGAGTCGGTTGAGCAACTCCTCCGTGAGGCCGTCGCTGAAGTACTCATACTCGGGGCTACCACTCAGATTTGCGAACGGCAATACGGCAATCGTCCTGACAGGACGAATTGCAATCGATGACTCTTCAGCCTCCTGTGTGGGGGAACCATCAGGAGCGCGCACTTCAATGAGCAAGACCACACCAACGATCAGCAGCGCACCGACGCCAACTGCTGCGATTCCCCACCACCGCCCGGACGCGCGTCGTAGAACCGGAGCACGGCGATCCGGCTCAGGCGCTTGTGCGGTCCCAGTTGCCGGGGTCGGCAACGTCGCCGACAAAGGCGTGACGGCGGCAAGCATGCGATATCCACGGCCCCGAACGCCGGCGATGTAGCGCGGTGCGTGCGAATCGTCGCCCAGCGCATCGCGCACCAGCTTGACGCGTTGTGAGACGGTCTCGGGGCTTACGACAAGCCCGGGCCAGACCCGCTCCATCAGTCGATCGTAAGTAACGAGATCGGGAGCATCCCGTACAAGTGCCAGCAGTAACTCGAATGACAGGCCTGAAAGCGAGATCTCGCTGTCGCCACGCGTCACGCACTGACGACCTGTATCGATGATGAGGTCATCGACGCGGTACCCAGTCTCATCCGCGGCGTGCGTGACTTCTGCGGTGCGCTGCATACGCTGCGCACTCTCTTGTGGTCCCTGGTTGGCGGTCATTCTACGCTCGCTTTCCAGACTAAGCGCGCGTCGCGCCGGCGCACGATACGTCGGTCCTACCGTAACGCCGCCGAATGACGCATACGACACCGACTTGGCGATCTCGGCAACTACTGCCGGTGGCGCCCCACAAGATCGACCGCCTCTGGTGACAAAGGATGCAGAGCCGAGCTGAGCCCGCTCGGCCGGGGCACCGTGAGCTACGGCCTGACCTGTCCCGCTCCCCGCACCACGTACTTGTAGCTCGTGAGCTGCTCCACGCCCACGGGGCCGCGAGCGTGGAACTTGTCGGTCGAGATCCCGATCTCCGCGCCCATTCCGAACTCGCCGCCGTCCGCAAATTGTGTCGACGCGTTGTGGAGCACGATCGCACCGTCCACGCGTGCGAGAAACTGTTCGGCGGTCGGTTTGTTTTCCGTCACGATCGACTCCGTGTGTGACGAGCCGTACCTGTGGATGTGCTCGATCGCAGCATCGACGCCGTCGACGACGCGCGCCGCAATGACGGCATCGAGATACTCCGTGTACCAATCGTCCTCGCTCGCCGGCTTCACGCGTGGATCGACCTTTTGCACCTGCGAGTCGCCGCGCACTTCGCATCCGGCCTCGAACAAGGCCGTGACGATCGGCGCCAGGTGAGTCTTCGCGCAACCGCGATCGATCAGCACCGTCTCGGCCGCACCGCAGATGCCCGTGCGTCGCATCTTGGCGTTGACGACGATGGTGCGTGCCATGTCGAGATTGGCGTCGCGATCGACGTACACGTGGCAATTGCCCTCCAGGTGCCCGATCACCGGCACGCGCGCGTCCTTCTGGACTCGCTCGATGAGGCTCTTGCCACCGCGCGGAACGATGACGTCGACATAGTCGGCCATGCTGGCGAGCAGATGACCGACCGCAGCGCGATCGGTCGTTGGCACCAGTTGGATGGCGCTTTGAGGAAGCTGTGCGGCATCGAGACCTTCCAGCAGACACGCGTGAATGGCCACGTTGGAGTGCTGGCTCTCCGAACCCCCGCGCAGGATCACCGCATTTCCAGACTTCAGGCAGAGCCCGCCCGCATCCGCAGTGACGTTCGGCCGGCTCTCGTAGATCGGGTCGGGCAACTGCACGATCGCATCGAGGGCGGCGGCCATGGATTCGATGCGCGCGGCATCGAGTCTCAGACGATCGAGCATGGCGCTCGTCATTCCCGAACGCGTCGCCGCCTGGACGTCGCGTGCGTTTGCGGCGAGCAGCTCGTTCCGCCGGCGCAAGAGCGCATCGGCCGCGCGCACTTCCACATGCTGTTTCTGGATGGGGTGTACCGCAGCGGCGCTCCGCTGCGCTTCCAGGCGCTCTGCGCCCCCACCGTCGAGGAGCTGCAGCACCTGGTCGAGCAGATTGCCGAGCAGATCGGGCGCGCGCTCGAGCGGCAGGG
>JBQTHP010000221.1:0-8927 GCA_052389755.1 Gammaproteobacteria bacterium | reverse complement strand
GGGCAGTCGATCGTGCAGCAAGCCGTCAGCAGCCTGCAGCCCGACATCAACTTCACGTTCCTCAACAAGACGTACGAGAACGACGTGTACGTGCGTGAGCCGATCACCGGGAACAAAGTGCGCGTCTCGTGCGTGCGCTTCAAGGCGACGAGCGGCTTCCGCTTCGCCGCGGGCGCGCCGACTTACGTGCTCACGACGCAGGGCCTCACGGTCACTCACCGCATCGCGAAGATCGATGCGGACGCCATGACGATGCGCTTCCAGCTCGGGCCGTGCGCGGACATCGCCAGCGGTTACGGCGTGCGCATCCGCGATGCGAAGGTGACGTACAAGGCGCGGCCGACGATCAGGTTCGAGGACGGCGCCTGCAAGGTGTCGCTCAACTGGCTGCCGGGTGAGACGCGCGTGGATGTCGGCGATATCAACCACGTCGGCATCCAGAACGACCTCGAGCGCCTCGCAAAGGACGCGGTGATCGATGGGCTCAACAGCACGCTCGTGAATTTCTTCAATTCCGGGCTCGGCAGCGGGCTCGCGCGAGCTTCGACGAGCGTCTGCGGCAGCCGCAAGCCGGGCCGCTGAGGAGCAAGTCATGCAATCAGCGTTCGCTTTCACGCCGATAATCGCGACCGCCATGCTCGGGTCAACCGTGTCCGCGCAGTCGCCCCGCGCGAACGATCAGCCACCGCGCGCGCCCCAGGTGACCACTCAGCCCGTGCAGCAGCCCCCACGGCGGCTCGAAGGCATCGTCGTTCACGAGCCGCCGTCCAGGCCCTGCGGCGGCGCGACGTTCGTGGGCGCCGTGGTGCTGAAGCAGCTCGTACCGCAGCCTCCGGCCGTCGCCTCGGGCAGCGGCGATGTCATCGTCACGCTGCAGAGCAGCCGGCCTGACATCGCTCGCGTTCCCGACGTCGTGCGCATTCCACCGGGCGAGCAGGCGGGTCGCTTCGAGGTTACGACGGTTCCTCTTACAGCCCAGTACGCTAATTTCAAAGTCGCGGCGAGGCTCGCGAACGAGGTGGCCGAAACCAATCCTGTCGGCATTCGTGGACCGCGCATCAGCAACGTTTCTGGCTCCCCGGGCGGTGATTGCGACGGCGGCGAGACGCCGAAATTCACCGCGCAATTCGATTGCCCGGCCCCGTCGAGCGGCCTGAGATTTCACTTTTCCGGATCCGGGAAAGCGTACGGCACCACCGAAATGACCGCCGTCAAAGGGGGCGACAGCGTGAGCGACAAGGTCTCGTTCAGTCGCTGCTGTGGCGCCAGCGGGACGAGGTGCCACTGGAGCGTAACAGGGCATCTTTCCGCCGATGGCACTCACTTGGGCTCGAGGAGCACCTCGGGCACTTGCGGTCAGCCCGACAGCTGCCCCAACTGATCATCGAATTACCGCGTCGATCCAGGCGGCAAATGCGTCCAGGGCTTCGCTCCTGACGTCCCGATCGTTCCGTCCAGTGCGCGCCGGCACATGAAAGGAATGGTCGGCATCCCGGAGAAGTTTCAACGTGGCGCGCTCGCCGAGTCGCTCGATGAGCGGCTCCAGCAACTTCAGGTCTGCGAGCTCATCGCGGCTGCCTTGCAGAAACAGCATCGGAATCTGCACGTCAAAAAGGTGCTTGCCGCGTGCGTCCGATGGCTGCCCGGGCGGATGCAGGGGAAATCCCAGGAACGCGATCCCGCTCACGCCGGCGAGCGGGGATGCCGCTTGCGCCTGCGACGTCATCCGACCGCCGAACGATTTGCCTCCGGCAATGAGTGGAAGCGTGGGTGCAAGACGTGCCGCCTCGCAGATGGCTGCTCGAACCGTAGCATGACAAAGCGCGGGCGGATCCGGCCGCCTGCCGCGTTGTTCCATGTATGGAAACTGATAACGCAGGGTACCGATACCGCGTTCGCCGAGGTCGGTCGCGACGCTCGCCATGAACGGGTGCTCCATGCCGGCGCCGGCGCCAGGCGCGAGTACGTAGCAAGCGTGGGCACTCGCTGGCAGTTGCCACAGCGCAGAGACGCGGTGTGCGTCATCGACGGTTACCGCACTGCGCGGCAGCATTCGGCAAGAATGAACCAAACCGCGCGTGTGGGGAACTTACGCCTACGTCGATCCGTGCCCAAAAACCAACCGCGGAGATATCCCCATGAATCGCCAGTGGAACCGACTCGCAATCGTCACCGCCTTCGGGCTTGCTGCCAGCGGAGTGCACGCGGGCGATGGCGGGCACGATAGAGATGGCGGGCGCGACAGAAGTTTTTCGGCACGGCTCAAGCCGACCAACGAGGTTCCGGCACTGTCGTCGGTAGCCTCCGGCCGATTTCACGCGGTGGTCGACGAATCGAATCAAACGATTACGTACGAGCTGAGCTACGAGGACCTCGAAGCCGCGGTGCAGCAGGCGCACATTCATATCGGCCAGCGAAGCGTCAACGGTGGAATCAGCGTGTTCCTCTGCGGCACTACAGGTTTCTTGCCGCCGGCCACCGTGCCCCAGCCCCCCACGTGTCCCGCCTCACCTGCCACGGTAGAAGGCGTGATTACGCCAGCGAACATCATCGGCCCGAACGGTCAGGGCATCGCGCCGACGTCGGCGACCACGAACGAGTTCGCCGAGCTCGTGAAGGCCATCCGCGACCGCATCACGTACGCCAACGTGCATACCACGAAATTTCCGGGTGGCGAGATTCGCGGTCAGCTGCAGCGCGGCCGTGACAACCATCACGGGGATGACGACTGAGCGACTCCGATGCGACGCAATCACCGGTCGATACTTGCGGTAATCGTATGCACGCTGAGCAGCGGGTTGATGCTCCCATCCGGCGTCAACGCGCATCCCGTGTTCGCGCCGTTCGATGCCACGCAGTTCGCGCCGATTACCCGGTTCGGCCCGCTGATTACGCTGACGACGGTGGCAACAGGACTGATCGCGCCCAACAAAGGCGTGGTGGCGCCCGGCGATCGTGAGCATCTGTATGTCGTGGATCAGGTCGGCATCGCCTGGAAGGTGAACGTCGCGGCCAGGACCAAGACCGTCTTTTTCGATGTGGCAGGTCGGCTGGTGCCGCTCGGTTTTCTCGGGCCCAACACCTTCGACGAGAGAGGCTTTCTGGGTCTCGCTTTCCACCCGGATTTCACGCGCAACGGGTTGCTGTACACGTATACGTCCGAGCCGGTCGCGGGCACTCCCACGTTTGCGAGCACATTGCCGGCGGGCGTCGCCCCTGATCATCAGAACGTAGTATCCGAGTGGCGAGTGCTCTCCGACGGCAGCGTCGGCATGCGCCGCGAGCTCATCCGGATCGACTGGCCGCAGTTCAATCACAATGGAGGGGATCTCGGCTTCGGCCCGGACCGGATGCTCTACTTCTCCACCGGAGACGGCGGAAATGCGGACGATCAAGGGCCCGGGCACGGTCCCAACGGGAACGCACAGGACCTCGGCGTCCCGCTCGGAAAAATACTGCGCATCGACGTCGATCGCCGGAACTCCGCCAACGGCGAGTACGGGATCCCCACGAACAACCCGTTCGTAAGGAAGCCGGGCGCTCTGAAGGAAATCTTTGCATTCGGCTTCCGCAATCCGTTTCGCTTTTCCTTCGACCGCAAGCGCGGTGACCTCTACGTCGGGGACGTAGGGCAGAATGACATCGAGGAAGTGGACCGTGTAGTGGCCGGCCGCAACCATGGCTGGAACCTCAAGGAAGGCACGCTGTTCTTCAACCCGAAAGGTGTTGCCGAAAACGGCGTTGCGACGCGGAACCCTGTGCCCGGCAGGCCGATCCCTCCTGGCCTGATCGAACCGATCGCGCAATACGACACGCACCTCGAAGGCCACTCCGTGATTCTTGGCTCCGTGTATCGCGGCGACGATCTCCACGCTCTGCGCGGGCACCTGCTTTTCGGCGACTTCTCGAGGCTGTTCAATTTCCCGAGCGGACCGCACAACTACGGGCGACTGTTCCATATCAACGCGGACTCGCGCGGCCGCGACCTTCAGAGAATCCGCGAATTCCACATCACGCCGAGCAACGCGCCGAATCTCGCCGTGCTGGGTTTCGGCGAGGATGCAGATGGCGAGATCTACGTTCTCGGCAATGTCTCCGGTGTTCCCTTCGGCACCGGCGGTGTGATCCTGCGGTTTGCTCCAGTGCCGGATGACGAGGACGAGCATTCACACGATGACGACTGACAACGCCTGTCTCCTTCAGCTGGTGCGCGAAGCCGATCAGATGTCATAAGATCCGGAACACGCCGCTGGTAAAGAGGAGATGCTAATGGCCACCTACGTGGATGGATTCGTACTTCCCATTCCCAAGAAGAACCTCGGCGCCTATCGCCGAATGGCGCGCAAGGCCGGGAAGGTCTGGCGCGAGCATGGCGCGCTCGAGTACCGGGAATGCGTCGCCGACGATGTGAAACCCGGCAAGTACACGTCGTTCCCGCAGAGCGTGAAGCTCAAGCCCAATGAGGTCGTGTGGTTTTCGTGGATCGTCTACAAGTCCCGCAGGGACCGCGACCGCGTGAACGCCAAGGTCATGAAAGATCGGCGACTGGCGAGCATGATGGACCCCAAGGCGATGCCGTTCGACGGCAAGCGCATGATCTTCGGTGGCTTCAAGGTCTCCGTGGACTTATAAAGTCTGAAGTTCCGCGCTGAGATTCGCTCAGGCCGCGAGCAGGGTCCCTAGGACCTTTGGCGGAGCAATAGCGACCAGCTTCTGGAACCGGTCGGCGTGAGCCAGGCGATACAGTGCGTCCGCAATCTCGACGGCGAAGCGATCCTCGGCGAGCTGATGCCAGTCCGTCTGATCGAAGGCACTTCGCGGCGTGGTGCCCGGGCTCCTGCTGTAACGCCCAGGCTTGTCGCTTCCTTGCTCTCGGGTAGGCGGATTCTGCTGTTCCAGCAGGTTCTCCACGACCAGTTTCGGGTCGAATACCGTGCCTTGGTTGCGAAGGAATAGCACTCGTCTCCCATCGCCCACGAGGACGAGAGCGCCCTTTGGAATGATCGTATCTGCCACGATGGATCTCCTTTCGCCTGTAAACAAGCAAGGGACGGAGAGGGTTCCCTCGTGTCACGCCGTAAGCGCAACAGCGCGCCGATATCGCCCGGTTGTCCGCCGGCCGCGGCATGAACCCAGGCGGAACGATTGTGAGAAAGCTCCTCGTCCTCCAGCACGTGCCCAACGAGCCACTCGGCGTGCTCGATCCCCTGCTGCGCACGGCGCGGCTGCGCATCCGATACGTGAACTTCGCGCGAGATCCGCACGCAAAGGTGGATATGGGGCGCTACGCGGGGCTCGTCGTGCTCGGTGGTCCGATGAACGTGGACGAATCGGATCGCTATCCGCATCTGAATCATGAGTTGGAGGTCATCCGCGCGGCGCTCGAGCGCGAGGTCCCCACACTCGGAATCTGTCTCGGCGCGCAATTGCTCGCCGCTGCGCTTGGCGCTCGAGTGCATCCGAACCCGGTGCGCGAGATCGGTTGGTATCCCCTCACCTTCTCGCCAGCGGCCTCGAGCGATCCGCTGTTTCGGCACCTCACTGCGGAAACGCCGGTATTTCAGTGGCACGCCTATACATTCAGCGAGCCAAGCGGGACCGTGCACCTCGCGAGCAGCGCAAGCTGTGCGAACCAGGCGTTTCGATACGAGGACTTCGCCTACGGCCTGCAATTCCACCTCGAAGCCGACAGAGCGCTGATCCGGCGCTGGCTGGCGCAATCGGAGTCGCAGCATGAGCTCGAAGCCTTCGGCGGCGCAGACCATGTGCGACGCGTCGAGGAGCAGACTACGGCTCATCTCGAGCAGTCGCGGCGTCAGGCGTCGCGACTCTTCGAAGCATTCGTGCAGCGACTTGGTTGGCGAAGGTCGCACCGGCGACTGGGGTCGCGGTAAACGACCACCAGATCAAACCGGACAACCCTACATCTCGCCTACACCATCTCGATCTTCGCTCGATGTCCGTGCGACCGCGCGAGTTTGGCATCGCACGCAAGCAGTGGCGCATCGAGCGCTTCGGCGAGCGCAATGTAGGCGCCGTCGTGAGCGGTCAACGATTCGCGCAATTGCCAGATGCGCGGCAAGAGCTCTCGATGTGGGTAGCGCTGCAGGACGAAGCCCGCAAAGTCATCCAGCGCCTGCTCTGCCCGTCCTGGTGTGATGTCTTTGAGCTGGACCAGCCGACCGACGAGCCGAAACGGCAATGACAACAGCCACAGGTGCCATAGAGCCCATCGGTCAGGCTTGTGCTCCGCGCGGCGGCGCGGTCATATTACCCTCATGAACGCGAACGACGAACGCCCACCCGCACTCGCATCTACCCCCGCAGAAGTCTACGACCGTCTCTTCGTCCCGGCGCTCTTCGAACAATGGGGACGTATCGTGGCCGAGGCCGCGGCCCTTGCGCCGCGGCAGCGTGTGCTCGACGTGGCATGCGGCACCGGTGTGCTCGCGCGAGCCGCCGCGGAACGCGTCGGACGCGAAGGCGCGGTCGTCGGGCTCG
The DNA here is from genome assembly GCA_052389755.1 of Gammaproteobacteria bacterium. GTDB lineage: Bacteria > Pseudomonadota > Gammaproteobacteria > Steroidobacterales > Steroidobacteraceae > JBQTHP01. The sequence continues at coordinate 2,426 of JBQTHP010000221.1, read as the reverse complement.
ATCCGAACGACGACATGCTCGCGGTTGCCCGCCGCAAGAGCTCGTTCATCAAGTGGAAGAATGGCCGAGGCGAGTCCCTGCCCTTCGGCGAGGAGAGCTTCGATGCCGTGGTCAGTCAGTTCGGCCTCATGTTCTTCGAGGACCGGCCGACGGCGTTGCGAGAAATGATGCGCGTGTTAGGGCCGGGCGGGCGGCTCGCGGTCGCGGTATGCGACGCGCTGGATCATTCGCCTGGCTACGCAGTTCTCGCCGAACTGCTCCACCGCCTGTTCGGAGAGCAGGTGGCCGAAGCGTTTCGCGCTCCGTTCACGCTCGGCGACCCCACGCAGCTGCTGTCCATCTGCTCGCAGGCGGGCATCCGCGGTGCCAAGGTCGAGCGTCGCGACGGCATGGTGCGCTTCGTATCGATCAAGTCGCTCATTTCGACCGAACGAGCTTGCGTCTGGACGCTCGGCGGTTTGCTCGACGATGCGCAGTTCGAGCGGCTGCTCGAAGCGGCGGAGGAATCCCTCCGGCCCTTCGCTAAGGCCGACGGCACGGTGGCTTTCGTGATGCCGGCGCTCATCATCACGCACCAGAAACCGTAGGGACCTTAAAGCGTTTTGAGCCGAACGCCGAGACGACGCGCGGCCCAGGCGCCGGGCGGCCCCGAGAACACGCCGGCGATCTGCTTGCCGCAATTTCTGCAGCTTCCTGATTCCGTAAGCTGCCAGGTGCCGAGCTCGTACCAGTCGCGCTCGATCACGCGCGCGCCACAGCCCGCGGCGACGGCGGGAACCTCCTCGAGCCTCTGACGCCTCGCGAGATGGAAGTGCTGCATGCGCTCGCCGCCGCGGCCTATTGCCGTTGTAGGGCCGCGTACGGCATTAGTAAGTCGTCACTCGTGAGGTCGCTTGCCACGCCGCCTCAACCTCTGTGTACGCAGCTGCCTCTCGCCCCGCATTACATGGAGAATGAACACGCGACGCCCGTCATATCGGTAGAAGATCCTGCACGGTGGTTCTGTGAGTTGGCGGTAGCGAAGCCCTTTGAGCTCCGGTGGCCTTGGACCGCTTTCCGGTTGGCTGCGTAGCTGTTCAACGCGTTTGAAGACACGCTGAACCAACGCGCGCGCTGCGACCGGGTTCTCCAGCGCAATGTAGTCAGCTATCGCGTCGAGGTCGCTCAGGGCGGGCTCGGTCCAGACTACTTGAGCCATCGAGCCATGCGAGACTTTGCTCGGGCATGGGTCATCACCCGCTTGTCCTCGACGGCGCGCTCTCCGCGCGCGATGCCCTCGAGCAGAGCGATCCGCTGCTGGAGCTTCTCGAAGCTATCGACATCGATCAGGTACGCGCTCGGAACCCCGTGCTGCGTGATGAGAATCGGCTTGCCTGCCTCCTCGAGCTCGGCCAGCAGCTCGGTAGCACGACGCTTAAGAGTGGTCACCAGTTCGGTGCGCATGAAGTGATACTAAAGTGGCACTGAGCGAATCTCAAGGGCTTCGCTCGGACGGTCAACCCGTTCCTCGACGAGCCGGCCCAGGCTATCGGTAGTCCGAATGCGGATGAGCGCACGCTACTCCGTTCGGGAGAGGCGTACGCGTCGAGGCGAGCGAACATTCAGGCGGGCAGAGGTACGCCTGCGCTTGCGACCTCGATATCCTGTCCAAGCTTCGAAGAGGTGCTCATATGAAGATCGCCGACATGGCTTCCAGCGCTACCGAGATGCGCCGTTCGAGCGTTCTGGTGCTCGCTGCTGCGATCCTCGCCGCAGCGACGAGCGCTTTGCCGTGCTCCGTCGCCTCTGCCGCCGAGAACACGCCGCTCAGAATCGACGTGATCGGAACGGGTCGCATCGGCGGAAATCTCGCGACTCTCTGGGCGAAGGCGGGCCGCGAGCTCGTGCTCTCTTCGCGGCACCCAGAGCAGCTCCGCGAGCTCGCGCGCTCCCTGGGGCCTAAGGCCAGGGTCGGCACGCCGCGCGAGGCCGCCGAGTTCGGCGATGTGGTGCTCATCTCGGTTCCGTACGCTGCCTTGCCCCAGATCGGGCGTGATCTGCGCCGCGAGCTTGCCGGAAAGATCGTGCTGGAAACGGGCAATCCCTATCCCGCGCGCGACGGCGACATGGCGCAGGAAGCGCGCCGCAAGGGGACAGGGGTGGCGTCGGCCGAATTCCTTCCGGGCGTGCGCCTCGTGCGCGCTTTCAACGCGATCAACTACCGGGACCTCGCGAGCGAGGCGCACCGCGACGGCGAACGGGTCGCAATTCCGCTCGCGGGCGATGACGCGGAAGCGCTGACCGTCGCGCAGCGGCTGGTCAGGGACGCAGGATTCGAACCCGTGATCGTCGGACCGCTGGCGCGCGCGAAGGAGTTCGACGTGGGCACGCCGGTCTATACCCGAGTGCTGACGGCGCCCGAGCTGCGCCGGGAGTTGGGATTGGCC
>JBQTHP010000220.1:0-6860 GCA_052389755.1 Gammaproteobacteria bacterium | reverse complement strand
GGGGCCATGGCGGGCGCGGTGGGGTCGGCGGGGGCGGGGGCGCGGCCGGGTTTGCTGGTTGCGTTTTCCCCCCCCCTAAACGGGGGGCCCCAACAAAACCCCCACCCCCCACGCCGGGCCGCCCCGTTTTCGCTTGCTTCTCACGCGAGATCGAACACCAGCACCTCGCCTTCGCGCCCACGATCGAGCGTGACTGCGCGCACGCCGCTCAGCTTGAGCGCATCGCCCGCATCGAGCTTCGTACCGTTGACGTGCACGCTGCCGCGCGCCACGTGCACGTATGCGCGCCGCCCGGCGGCGAGCTCGAGCGTCGCGCGCTCATCGCCATCGAACAGCCCGACGTACACACGCGCGTCCTGATGAATCAGCACTGAGCTGTCCGCCTGATCCGGCGAGGCGATGAGCCGCAGGCGGCCGCGCTTCTCTTCGGTCGAAAAACGCTTCTCCTCGTAGCTCGGCGCGATGCCCCGCACGTTTGGCTGAATCCAGATCTGAAGAAAGTGCACGCGCTCCGTGGCCGACGGATTGAACTCGCTGTGCATCACGCCCGTGCCGGCGCTCATGCGCTGCACGTCGCCCGGGCGGATGGTCGAGCCGGTGCCCATCGAGTCCTTGTGAGCGAGCGAGCCTTCGAGCACGTAGCTGATGATCTCCATGTCGCGATGCCCGTGCGTGCCGAAGCCTGCTCCGGCCCCAACGCGGTCCTCGTTGATGACGCGCAGCGCGCCGAACTCGACGTGCGCCGGGTCGTAGTAATCCGCGAACGAGAAGCTGTGATGGGACTTCAGCCAACCGTGGTCGGCATAGCCGCGATCGGATGCCTTTCTGACTTCGAGCATGGTGTGCCTCCTTGCTCGCAATCTATGGGCGAGGAACCTCGTTCAAAAGGTCAACGCGCGAATCGGGGCTTTCTCTTCTCGAGGAACGCATTGATGCCCTCCTGGCCTTCCGCGGTCGCCGCCTGCTGGGCGATCCCCTCGCTCTCGAGCACCATCTGCGATTCGAGCCCGGAAACGGACTGTGCGACGAGGCGCTTGGTCTTGCCGAACGCGTGCAACGGCCCGGCGGCGAGCTGCTCGGCAAGCCTGATCGACTCGCCCAGCACGTCCGCGTCCGGCACGACCTGATTGACGAGCCCCCACTCGAGCGCTTCGGTCGCGCTGAGCAACCGGTTCGTCAGCATCAGCTCCATCGCGCGTTTCCTGCCGATGATGCGCGGCAGAAAGAAGGAGGTGCTGCAGTCCGGAACGAGCGCGACGGCCGTATAGGCGAGACTGAACTTCGAGCTTTCGCCCGCGATCGCCAGGTCCGCCATCGCGACGAATCCGACTCCGCCGCCCGCCGCGGTACCGTTCACCGCGGCGATCACGGGCGCGTCCATGCGTACGAAATGCGATATCGCCGAATGCAGGTAGCCGGTGAGCTCGCTGATATAGGCCTCCACGGCGGCGCCGCGCGCCATCATCGCCCGCAGGTCGCCGCCGAAGCAGAAGTGTTTGCCGGCGCCCGTGAGCACGACCGCGCGCACCGCCGGATTTCTGCCGCAGGTCATCGCCGCCGCGAGCAGGTCCATGCCCACCTGCACGGTGAGCGTGTTCGCGCTGTCCGGCCGGTCGAACGTGACGATCGCCACCGCGCCACGGGTCTCAACTTTCACAGTCGCCTGCGACATCTCTTCTCTTCCTCTTGTTTCTCAAGCTGTCAGCTGTGAGCTGTAGGCTGTGAGCTTCCTCCTCACTCATCCGGCGCGATCGTCACCTTGAGCCCGCTCAGCTCCTCCGTGAATTCCACCTGGCACGACAGGCGCGAATTCTCGCGGCACTGGGAGAGCTCCGAAAGCAGCTCGCGCTCATCCGACATCGGCGGCGGCAGCCGCGGCACCCACTCCGCGTCGACGTGAACGTGGCACGTGGCGCACGAGCACATTCCCCCGCAGATCGCGGCGACGCCGTAGTCGAGCTCGCGCAGGATCTCCATTACCTTGAGGCCCGGCCTCCCCTCGACCTCGTGCTCGGCGCCATCCCGATCGACAACCTTCAACACCGCCATGCATTCGATTCCGACTTCGTTCAAGGGGCTCGAGCTAGTCTGCCGATTCGCCCGGGCCAGCGCCAGCCGTGACGGCGCGGGTCCAGAGCGCGGTCAAGCGCTCGTAGAGCCTGCAGGCGTGAAGGAGCTCGGCAGGCGTCGCGCTGCCGGCGAGCCCGGCCGCCGCCAGGAATCGCGCCGAATGCGCACGCGCGCCGGGGTAGTACGCGAGCACGCATCCGAGATCGAACAGCGGATCTGCGAGCGTCGCGTACTCCCAGTCGATGAGCACGAGTGCCGCGGCTTCGACGATGTTCGAGTGATGGAGATCGCCGTGAATGATGGCCGCAGCGCGCCGCTCGGACGTCACGAGCGGAACGATCGTCCTGATCTCCTCGACCCACGCGTCAAGCTCAGCGGCCCGCTCCAGAATGCCCGCGCGATAGCGGGCGGCGGTTGCGACGGGATCGAATCGCACAAGCTCAGGTGACGGCAACGCATGAAGCGCACGAAGTCGCTCGCCGAGCCTCTCGAGCTGGCGCGCATCGCCCATGTCGTCCGGCGTCCACTCGCGTCCGCCCGCGTACTCGCTCACGAGCGCTTCGGCCGCCGGATCTGCCCAGACGACGTTCGGCGCAAGTCCGGCACGCGCGGCGATCGCCTGCAGCAGCGCCTCGCGATGGCGATCGACCGCGATCGCGCCGGCCCGGCCGATGGTAGAGCGCACGACGAACTCGCCGAGATGCGTGCGCACCAGCACGCTGCGATCCGTCGACCCGCCGGCGAGAGGCTCGATCGACAACGGTCGCTCGCCGCGCTCACAGCCCGGCACGTGGGCGAGCGCCTCGGCGGTCACGCCGGCGCCGGCCGCGCTCGCAGAATCCTGAGCCATGTGACGAATCCAACGGCGGCGATGCACAGGTACGCGAAGTAGAGGAATGCGACGAACGCCAGGCCCTGTCGGATCGACAGAAAGATGAGCACCGCATCGGTCGCGATCCAGTAGAGCCAGTTCTCGATCTTCATGCGTGCCACGAACCACGTGGCGAGCACGCTCGCCCACGTCACAGCCGAGTCGAGATGCGGCCACGCCGCGTGTGTTTCCGCTGCGAGCCAGCGCGCGGAGAGCGCGCTCAACGCAAGGATGACGACGCACGCGTACAGGTGCGCTCGCAGCGGCCAGGTCGTGATCGGCCGCTTGCGCGCCTCGCCCTCGCGCGACCAGTGCCAGAAGCCGTAGACCGACATCACGAGGTAGTACAGCTGCAGCACCGCCTGCATCGGCAGCTGCGCGCGCGCGAACAGCACCGCGAGGATCACGGAGCTCACGCCGCCCGCGATCCAGCACAGACGATTGCGTCGCACCGCGAGCACCGAATACGCGAGGCCGAGAAACACCGCGACGGCTTCCGCGGCGCTCGTGGCGGCGAGCCCGGCGAGGAACGACTCGATCACGCCGGCGCGAGCGGGCCGAGCACTTTCATCACGAACACGGCCTTGCGCTCGCGCTCGAAGGTGACGCGCAGCTCGCGCGCGAGAGCACCGAACACGTCCTCGTACGTGCCGAACACCTGCGTGCTCATGCTGTTCGTCACCACTCTCAACCGGTGATCGGTGTTCAGTCGGTCGATGAAGTCCTGGATCGGCGGGACGAAGTCCGCATCGAGCGGGTAGAGACTGATCTCGACACCGATGTCCATGGCAGCTCGCCTCGTGGGCTTTAGCGGAAGGAGTACGTCACGGTCACGCCGACCGCACGCGGATCGCCGTTCTGAACGTAGCGCTTGCTCGAAAAGTCCGGCGGCTCGTTCCCGAAGAAAAAGCCGCGCATCGCGTAGCGCTCGTCGAACAGGTTTCGGGCCCACGCGAAGGCGGCCCACCGCTCGGCCTCGTAGCCGAGCTTCACGTTCACGAGCGTGAAGGCGGCGGCGCGCTCGTCGTGACTCGCATCGAAATAGAAGTCATCGACGGCCTGGGCATCGACACGGGCCAGAAACCCGCGAGGATGGCGATACTGCGCGCCGAGCGTGAGCTGATACTCGGGCGCGTGGGCCTGCTCGCGGCTGTCGAGATCGCGTCCGCCGAAGCGATAGCCGATGTAACGCGTCTGGAGGGCGCCGAGCGCGCCCGAGAGCTGCAGCCGCTCGCCGGGCAGCCGCCACGTCGCCGACGCCTCGAGGCCGTAGTTCTCGCCGCGTGCGGCATTGTCGTTGAAGAACACGAACGACAACGGATCGCCGGGATCGAGCTGCACGGACGTCGCGACCTGCTGGTCCACGCGCCGCATGTAGAACGCGGCGAGCTGCGCGACGAGCCTCGAATCGACCGCGCTCGCCTTGAGACCGGTTTCGAAACTCGAGAGGTATTCGGCATCGTAGGTGGAGCGGTCCGACGGAATCGACGCGCCGATGTTGAAACCGCCGGCCTTGTAACCGCGGGCGAGCGTGGCGTAGAGCAGCCGTCCGGGCGCCGCGTCGTACTCGAACGACACATGCCCGCCGCTCATCGTCCGGGCCGGGTTCTCGTTCATGCCGTCGGAGTCGGTGTAGCGGGCCTCGCGTCGCTCGACCCGTGCGCCGAGCGCCAGGCGCGCGCGGCCCGTGAGGCGCACGTCCAGCTCGCCGTAGGCCGCCGCGTTGGTCGCGTCGTAGCGGCTCGCAAGCGCGCGGAACACCTCGCCGTTGAATCGATCGAGTTGATCGTTCGTCTCGCGCGTGTCGAGCACATACGCGCCGAGCACCCACGCCGCACGGCCGCCGAGCTCGGCGCCGGGCGTGGAGAGCAGCCGCAGATCCTGACTGAACGTGCGCCGATCGCGCAGAAAACGCTGTGTGAAATCGTATGGCGCGAATGCTCCCCAGTCGCGGTCGTTGCCCCAGTCCCCGTCGAACGAGTACTCGATGTCCGAGTCGGCCCACGTGGTCACGCTGCGAATCTCGAACGCCTGGAGGGCGGAGTAGCGCACGCGCGCGGCGAACCCCTGCGAGCGCTGCGCGTCGCGGCCCGGATCATCGGAAAGCGTCACCCGGGAGTTATCGATCGAGAACGCGTCGTAGCCGTTGTCGAGATCCGCGTGCATCGCGGTGAGATCGAGACGAAGATCGTCGGTGAAATCCCACCGCAGCTTGCCGCGAACGTTCGTCTCGTCGCGGCCGTTCGTATCGTCGCGACCGAGAAACGCGTTGAAACGCGCCCCGTCGCTCTCGAAGCGCTGCGCGACGAGCCGCCACGCGCCCCGCGCGGCGGCATCGAGCGAGCCGCCCGCGACGGCGCCGGCGCCGAATGTGCCGTAGTCGCCGCTGGTCGCCTCGATGCGCAGCTCGGGCTCGGGGCGCGGCTCACGCGTGCGCACGTTGATCATCCCGGCGAGCGCGTTGGCGCCGTAGAGCGTGCCCTGCGGCCCGCGCAGTACTTCGATCTGCTCGACGTCGAACAGCGTGGCCGGCATGCCGATGCCGGAGAAATCGATGTCGTCGATCAGGAATCCCACCGAGGGATTCGGCGCGCCCTGATACTGCTCGAGCTCGCCGATGCCGCGGATCTGGAAGTACCGCGGCCGCGAGCTGCCGGCGGACCAGTTGAGATTCGGCACGAGGCCGAGAACGTCCTGAAAGTGCTGAACGCCCGCGCGGCGCAGCGTTTCGCCTTCGAGAACGGTGAGGCTCACCGGCAACTCGCTCGCTTCCTGCTCACGCAGGCTCGCGGTCACCACGACTTCCTCGAGCGGCTCGCGCGCGCGATCGTAGGAAGTCTGTGCCGCGGCTGCGCCTGCGATGAGGCTGGCCGCGAGCGGCGCGATGCATGTGATGATCATGAATCCCTGCTCCCTACGCCGGTACTAACCGGATCAGGTTCAACGGGTTCGCCGGGCACACCGGCGTCTCAGGTCCTCGAGAGCGGACCACCCCTGGGTCGTCGACGTATGTTAGGCGGCCGCCTCGCTTTTGCAACCCGGATTTGGGACTACAATCCGGGCCGCTATCCCCGCCGCGGAGCCCCTTGCACGCGATGTCACGCAAGCTGCAGGTCCATCAGGTCGATGCCTTCACGCGCGAGCGGTTCACCGGCAATCCCGCCGGCGTCGTCCTGAACGCCGACGGCCTGAGCGATGCTCAGATGCTCGCCATCGCGCGGGAGCTCAACAACGCCGACACGGCCTTCATTCTCGCTGCGGAGTCGTCCGATCACGATGTGCGCGCACGCTTCTTCACGCCGCGAACCGAAGCGGGGTTCGTCGGTCACGCGACGGTCGCCGCGCACTACGTGCTCTCGCGGCGCCGCGGCGCACCGGATCGGCTGCGGCAGAAGTCGCGCGCCGGCGTCGTCGATATCGAGATCCGCGGCGGCGGCGACGATCGCCGCGTGGCCGTGCGTCAGACCGCTCCTCCTCTGGGACGGGAGCTGAACGATCGCGAGCGACTCGCGGTGCTCGATGCGCTTGCGCTCGCGACCGATGATCTCGATCTGCGCTGCCCGTTGCGGATCGTCGGCGCGAGCAGCACGCGGCTGCTCGTGGGCGTGCGCGCTCCGGAGCAGCTGAAACAGCTGCGTCCCGATCCCGCGCGCTTGAACACGTTGTCCGCGCAGCTCGGTGCCGCCGGCTACTTCGTGTTCACGTTGCAGCCACAATTCACCGACTGCCTCACGGAGTCGCGGATGTTCTGTCCGGCGCTAGGCATCCCCGAGGATCCGGTCAGCGGCAACGCGCACGGTCTGCTCGGCGCCTATCTCTCGCAGCTCCGCCTGCTCGAGCGCGACGGCGACCGCGCACGCTTCACGGGCATCCAGGGTCACTACCTGCACCGCCCCGGCCGGGTCGACGTGGAGCTCGA